>JBJMIO010000158.1:0-21727 GCA_045806765.1 Marmoricola sp. | reverse complement strand
GTCGGTGTCGGCCATCATGTGGCCGCGCACCCGGTAGGCGTGGATCAGCTCGAGGATCCGGGCCTGCTTGCTGACGTCGGAGTCGTGGCTGTGCGAGATGTCGACGGCCCAGCGGATCGGCTCGTAGGGGATCCGCAGCGAGCGGAAGATCTCGTCGTAGAAGCCGTCCTCGCCCAGCAGCAGCTTGTGGACCCGCCCGAGGAACTCGCCCGACTGCGCGCCCTGGATGACCCGGTGGTCGTAGGTCGAGGTCATCGTCATGATGCGGCTGATCGCGTTGCGGGTGATGGTCTCCTCCGAGGCGCCTTGGGCCTCCGGCGGGTAGTCCATCGAGCCGACGCCGATGATCGCGGCCTGGCCCTGCATCAGGCGGGGGACCGAGTTGTTGGTGCCCAGCCCGCCGACGTTGGTGAGGCTGACCGTGGTGCCGGTGTAGTCCTCCATCGTCAGCTTGTTGTCCTTGGCCTTGCGCACGATCTCCTCGTACGCCGTCCAGAACTGCGCGAAGTCCATGCCCTCGCACGCCTTGATCGAGGGCGCGACCAGCTGCCGGGTGCCGTCGGCCTTCTGCTGGTCGATGGCCAGGCCGAGGTTGATGTGCGCCGGGGTGACCATGGTCGGCTTGCCGTCGATCTCGGCGAAGGTGTTGTTCATCGCCGGCTGCGACTTGATCGCCTTCACGATCGCGTAGCCGATCAGGTGGGTGAAGGAGACCTTGCCGCCGCGGGCGCGCTTGAGGTGGTTGTTGATCACGATGCGGTTGTCCCAGAGCAGCTTGACCGGGATGTTGCGCACGCTGGTGGCAGTCGGGACGGACAGGGAGACGTCCATGTTCTTCGCGGTCGCGGCACCGATGCCGCGCAGGACCGTGTACGTCGGCTCGTCGGTCGCCTCGGCGGCAGCCGGCTTGGCGGCCTCCTTCGGGACCGGCGCGGAGGCCGGAGTGCTCGCCTTGGCGGGCGGGGCGGTCACAGCGGCCGGGGTCGGTGCCGGCGAGGGCGTGGCGACCGGGGCGGGGGCGGGAGTCGTCGGGGCAGGAGCGGGAGCGGCGGGAGCTGGCGCCGCAGCGGCCGGGGCAGCAGCCGGGGCAGCGCCGTTCGAGGCGGGTGCCGGTGCCGTGCCGTTGCCACCCTTGTAGCTGGCGAAGAAGTCCCACCACGCCGGATCCACCGAGCTCGGATCCTTCTGGTACTGCTCGTACATCTCGTCGACGAGCCACTCGTTGGCTCCGAAGGCCGCGAGGGGGTTCTCAGTGGACTCTGGCACGGCTTGTATTCGCCTCTTCCGGTGCAGTGCTGCGGGTGGTGGTGTTCGGTCGGCGCCCGCGCGGGTCGCCACCGACAAGGCTAGTCGCCGGACCACCGCTACGCATGCCGTGGAATGAGAGTTTGGTTACGGAATACGCGGATTCGCAGGTGTCAGGGAGTGCAGCCACCGACGTGGCCGAGGTCCGGGTCGCGGACCTCGTTGCCGTGGCTGTGCAGGTCGTAGGCCGAGCAGTAGTAGAAGCTGAGCAGGTCGTCGCGTTTCAGTGCGACCGGCGCCCACACGCCCCGGCCGCGCGGCTCGAGGTAGGTGAATTGCGAGCCGAGCAGCTCGGCGTCGTCGTCGACGTGCTTCAGGTACTTCTCGAGCCACAGCTGGACGTAGACGCTGGTCAGGTCCTGCCCGTAGCGGCTGGCCGGCAGCACGTAGGGGATGTCGGTGTACTCCAGGTGCGTCGAGGCGCGCGGCACGACCAGCATGCTGTCCACGCCCTTCGCCGCCCAGCCGTCGAAGCCGGTCCTCCGCTCGCGCATCGGGTCCGGTCCCTGCGGGCTCGGACCGGGCAGGAAGCCCGCGCCCGCGCCGGCGGCGAAGTACGGCGTCGGGAAGAGGAAGTACTCCGACTGGATCGCCAGTGCCGGGACCACCGGGGTGTTCTCGGTGCTCGCGCCGCCGCCGACGAGGTTGCCGCTGCTGCTGGTGGTGGCCAGCTTGTCGAGCGCCACGACCGTCTCCACCCGCGGGTCGGTGCCCTGGACGCTCGAAACCGCGGCAGCGCCGAGGGAGTGCCCGATGATCGCGACCCTGCTGGTGCGGCCCGGGGTCACGCTCTGGGTGTCGGGCGTCCGGTCGAGCCGGTCGCTGTACGGGTCGGCGGGGGAGAGGAAGAAGTCGAGCGCGTCCTCGGTGCCGGTGGTGAAGTTGGCGATCTGCTGGAACGGCACGCCCGGGCAGCCGAGCTCGTTGCCGTCGACCGGCGTCGCGAACAGGTTGCAGAACGGGTAGGTGGCACCGGTGGTGTGCGGCAGCGTCTCGCTGGTGCCCTGTCCCTGGACGTCGTAGGTCATCACGACGTACCCGCGCTCGGCGAGGTCCTGGGCGAGCCAGACGTACATGCCCTCCGAACCCTGGATCGAGCCCGGGGTGATCACCACGCCCGGGAACGGGCCGGTCAGCGGCGCGCCGGTGTAGGGGTCCTTCGCGCCCGGCTTCGGGGCGTAGACGTGACCGCGCAGCAGCGCGCCGTACCGGTTGAGGAAGGAGACCGGCGTGGAGACTCCGCGGGTGCCGTTCCAGCCGGCGCGCAGCGGGTTGCCGAGGTTCCAGCCCGGGACGAGCTGGCCCGCGGTGATCACCGGTCGCAGGGGGTTCGCGGCCTGGTTGAGCAGCTGGGTGGCGGTGATCAGCGTGGACTGCTGGATCATCGCCGGCAGGTACGCCGGGTTCGAGAGCTGGCCACCGGGCCCGGTGACCCGGCCGTAGGAGCTCGCGATGTTGCCCAGGTCGCGCGCCAGGTACGCCGGCGTGCCCGGGGCCGGCGCCGGGTCGGCGTGGGCCGTGGTGAGGGTGGTGGCGCTCAGGGCGGTGAGGGCGGTCAGCGCGGTGAGCGCGGAGATGGTTCGGGGGACCAGGACGCGTCGCATGACCCGTCCAACGAGGCTGCCCCTACCGGGGTACGGCGAGCGTGTGCGCCACCAGGGCGTTCGCGTGCCCGTGGCCCAGACCGTGCTCCTCCTTGAGCCAGCCGACCAGCTCGGAGTGCCGGGTCAGGGGGCTGGCGTCGATCAGGGCGGTCCAGTACTCGATTGGGCGCCCGTACTTCTTCACGATCGAGGGGAAGTAGGAGGCGGGGCCGTGGATCTTCTCGGTGGTCCGGTAGGTGGTCATCGGAGGGTCCTCTCGGGTCTCTGCTGCGGGTCGCTCACCCCTACGACGAAGGGGAGGGGCCGTTCTCGACACCGTGCGGAGGAGAAGTTGCGGAGGAGAAGCTCAGTCCTCCCGCGCCACCACGATCGCCACGTGGTCCGAGGCGGTGGCGATCCGAGCCACGTCCGTGGCGCGACCCTGCGCGAAGACGTCGTCGATCTTGCGTGACCCGTGCGTCCCCGGGTCCTTCTCGCGACCCTCCCAGGCGGAGGTCAGCCCGGCCAGGCGCAGCCCGTCGAAGTTCGAGTCGCCCGCGACGACGACCGCGTGACCCGCGGCCTCCAGCCGGGCGACCTCCTGCTCGACGTGAGCGACCTCGTGCCGGTGCCGGGCGGCGAGGTGCGGCCGGTCGGGGCGGTAGGCGCCCGCGGCCTGGACGCCGGCCGAGAGGTGGTAGCTGAGCAGCGCGACGCTCCGGCCGGTCCCGCGGTCGCGGAGCACCACGGTCGCCACGAACCGGGGCGGCTCGGTGCGCAGGAACCGATCGGGTCGTTCCGAGGGTGCCGGCCCGACGTTGAGGAAGGTGCGCGCGTCGAGCAGCTCGTAGCGATCGGTGCGCCAGCCCACGACGTTGCCGTCGGTGATCGTCGAGACCCACGCGTAGGCGCCGGACCCGCCGACCGGGAGCGACGGCAGCCCGAACCCGGGGTCCAGGCGTACGGCGCCGCGCCGGCGCAGCACGGCGAGCCGGGGGAGGTACCACTCCTGGAGCGCGACCAGGTCGGGCTCATCGGCGAGCACCTGGTCCAGGGCGACCGTGGCGGTCGCGACGGGCAGCGTCATCAAGATGTTCGCCGTCGCGACGCGGGTCGTCATGGAGCCAGTCTGGCGGGTCGGCGTACAGCTCGTGGACCTGCCCGTTCTGTCCCTGTCATTTGCGGTACTCGCGGGTCTAGCCTGCTGGTGACCAGTTGGCTGCACCGCCTACATCTCTGGAGTGGTCCCATGAAGAAGTTCTTACCCCTGCTCGCCCTCGTCCTCGCCGCCGCGGTGACCCCGTTCCTCGGCGCACCCGCCCAGGCGGCCGGCGTCACCTCGCAGACCGTGTCGATCACCAGCGCCGCCCCGACCGGCGACGCCGCGATCTTCGACCGCGTCGACGGCCTCGGCAACTACGTCCCGACCGGTACGTCGACCTCCGGCCTGCCGGTGATCTTCTCGGTCACCTCGCCGGACGAGGCCTGCTTCTCGATCCCGGGCTCGATCGATGACCCCGGCGGCACCGGTGTCATCACGATCTTCTGGAACTCGCCCGGTGAGTGCATCGTGCACGCCAACCAGCCCGGCGACGACACCTACGCCGCGGCGACCGAGGCGACCCAGACCATCCACGTCCTGGGTGAGTCGACGTTCATCGTCGCCAAGGGCGCCAAGGGGGCGTTCGGCACGGCGCCCTCGACCTTCAAGGGCACGCTGTACCAGAACTTCCAGTTCGGTCCCGGCGTCGGCTCGCAGCCCGTCCAGGGCGCGACGCTCACCTTCGCGGTCGGCGGCACGGTGATGTGCTCGGCGACGACCAACAGCGAGGGGGTTGCGACCTGCAAGAAGGCGATCGGGTTGCAGAAGTGGCTGACGTCGAAGAACTTCAGCGTCTCCTTCGCCGGTTCGCAGTTCCTCCAGCCGACGACGATCATCCAGAAGTGGGGCTGACGAACCCCTGATGGTGCCGGGCTGCTCGCCGTACGATGCGAGGAGCCCGGCACCTCCTTCCCTCCCAGGAGTCGTCATGAAGCGCCTGCCCGTCCTCGCTGCACTCCTGGTCGTGGCCACGGCGACCTTCGTCGCTCCCGGAGCACGCGCTGAGGGCCCGGCGCTCTCGGCGGGCTGCGCGAACCTGCACAACGCCGCCGGCAAGACGATCACCTCGAGCAACGAGGTCGTGCTCACCGAGGCGGCGTACAACACCCGCGAGCAGGTCCTGGTCGTCGGGACGAGTGCGACGGGCGCGAAGGTGGCCGTCGACCAGCGGTCGCACGGCGCGCACCTCTTCTACCTCTACGGAGACAGCGGCCAGCCGATCCGCGCGAGCATCGGGCCTGAGCAGAGCGACGAGTTCCACCTGCTGTCCTCGCAGCCGGCCACGTCGACCAGCTGGCAGATCGACTGCGGGATCCCGCCGAGAGCCGAGGTCATCAACGTCCAGCCCGGCGAGCAGATCGGCAAAGGGCGTGCCGTGCCCGGCTACGCGCGCTGCACCGCAGGCTCCAACCCGGTGGCCCACTGCGTGGTCGAGAACGTCGACTACGGGGCGCAGTGCTCGTCCCTGTGCGACGCACCGGTGGACACCAGCACGCTGGGGGACCACACGATCACCGTCACGGCCACCGACACCGCCGGGCTGAGCACCACCAGCACGGTGACCTACACGGTGGTCAAGGTCGACCAGGCGATCTACGACATCTCGATCGTCGCAGCCCTCGGCTCCGGGTCGAACACGAGCCAGCTCTACTTCGTCAGTGCGAAGTCGACGTCGGGGCTGCCGGTGAAGGTCACCGTGGACCCGTCGTCGGGCGACACGTGCGACTACGCACCGACGACGCAGGACCCGACCTGGGTCGGCGCCGAGCACGCCGGGACGTGCGTGGTGGACTTCGACCAGGCCGGCGACGACACCTACGCGCCCGCGCCCCGGGTGACGCGCACGATCGTCATCGACCGCGACCACGCGGTGCTGGTCGCCGACCCGGCCCAGAAGGGGATCCTCGGCCTGACGCCGACCAAGTTCGCCTCGAAGCTCATCTACCCCCGTGGATTCGGCGTCCCGCTGGTGGGGGAGAAGGTGTCGTTCTCGGTCGCGGGCAAGACCCTGTGCACCGGCGTGGTGGGCAACGACGGGTACGCGCGCTGCTCGGCTCCCGTCGGGGTGGCGGCGGCGTTCAGCCAGAAGACCTACACGGCCACCTACGCCGGAAGCCGCGACTACTACCCGGTGACCTCGACCGGTCAGCTCCGGCCCTGATCAACGCCCTGCCCCGCGCGCGGCCGGAGCGCCGACCGGATCGGTGGTCAGGATCGTGCGGACCGCGCGCCGCAAGGGCCGACGCAGGTGCCAGGCCGCTCCGAGCTCGTGGTCGGCGCCGGGCGGGTTGAAGCGCGACATCCCGGACCAGGAGTAGAGCGTGATCTCTCCGATCCAGATCTCCGCACCCCCGTCGTAGAAGTCGACGCGAGCGTGGTCCAGGTCTGCGGCCACTGCCTCCGCAGCAGCGACCATGTCGTCCAGGCGCTCGGGTCGCGGCCACTCTCCCGGCAGTGGCTCGCGGGTGAACCACCACGGCAGCCTCTGCCAGGCCAGGTCGTGGAAGGCGGCGTTGCGGATCCGGTCGTCCTCGACCACCACCGTGTTGACCACGCAGGCACGACCGCCGAAGACGAAGACGCGGCGCTCCAACGGAGGCTCGTCGCCACCGATACGGCTCTCGACCACCAGGCGCGGCCGGATCGCCGAGTAGCCCCACTCGGCTCCCTTCTGCGCGTGGTCGACCCCGAGCCAGCCGCGCGCGCGACGCCGCAGGCCGGCGACGTCCGGCTCCTCACCCGGCCCCACGATCACGACTTGGCCGCTGGCGTGGGTGCTCTTGAGGACGTACGGCGTGACGAGGTCCTCGAACGGGATCGCGCGCGGCAGCCTGCCGACCCACTGCACCGGCACGAGCAGGTCATCGCCGATGCGCCGGCCGATCCAGCGCCGAACGGCCACCTTGTCGAGGATCCGCGGGTAGCGCGGGTCGTGGTCGAAGACCTTCCGCCACTGCATCTTCTCGGTGTAGGTCCGCGGGCGGAAAAGGCGCAGCCGCCGGCCATGCGCGCCGCGGTACTCCCGGGCCAGCCGCCGGTGCAGCCGGCGCCAGGCGGCGAGGCGGCCCGGCAGCTCCCGCACCTGGATCTGCACGAGGAAGAGCGTGCCAGATCTCGGCCCGCGACCCGAATCAGGGCAAGGGGGGCGTATCCCGCAGGTCCGTCGAGAAATGCCCGCGACGCCGGTGCCGTAGGGGATGCGGCGGGTCTAGCGTGCACAAGGTGAAGACCTTCCGCACTCTCTCCCTAGCTCTGCTGCTGATGGTCGCCACCTCGCTCCTTGCCGGCACCGCTGCCGCGGCGGCGGGTACCCGTGCTCAGACGGTCAGGTTCACCTCCGCGGCGCCCACCGGCAAGGCAGCGATCTGGGACCGTTCCTACGACCTGGGCGACTACGTGCCGCGGGGCACGGCCAGCTCCGGCCTGCCGGTCTACTTCTCCGTGTCGACACCGGACCTGGCCTGCTACTCCATGCCAGGCACCATCGATGATCCGGATGCGCCTGGTGTGATCACGATCTGGTGGAACTCTCCGGGTACCTGCATCGTGACCGCCGAGCAACCTGGTAACGCGCAGTACGCCCCGGCGCGGAGTGTCACCCAGGTCATCAAGATCGGTCGCGAGATCGCCCACATCACCGCGCCCCCGGTGTCCAAGCACGGCACCGGCGCGAGCCCGTCGACCTTCACCTCGACGATGATGGTTGAGACGCAGTTCGGAGACGGTTCCAGCATCGCCGAGTTCCCGCTCGGGAACGCGGTCGTCGACTTCAAGGTCGGCGGGTCGACGATCTGCTCGGCCACGACGAACAACAACGGGGTCGCGACCTGCACGAAGGCGGTCGGGACCAAGAACGCGTTGCGGTTCAGCTACACCGCAGCGTTCGCCGGCAACTACTTCGTGCTGCCGGTCTCAGCGAACGGGTTTCTGCACTAGGGCCCGTTCGCGGTCAGTCCCCAAAGGGCTGGAGGGGTATGTCGAGCGCGCGCCCGTCACCGCCGAGCTCGAGCACACCGCGGCGTACGGGGTCGAAGGTCCGCGGGCGGCCCGCGCCGGCGACGTCGAGCGCCCATGCCGTGACCGAGCAGTTGACGACCTCGTGCCGGTGCCCGGACGGGTCGCGGTACTCCGAGCCGACGGTGCTCCCCGGCGGGACCGTCGCACGCGCCATGACCCGCACGTCCTTGCCGGGCAGGGTGATCAGCGCACCGCCCGGGTGTACGTCGACCGCCGCGCCACGGGTGAGCAGACCGCCGAGCCGGTGGCGCCTGCCCTCGAGCTCGAGAGTCCCGAACGCGGTCCACGGGGCGAGGAGCGGCCCGACCCGGGCCCGGCCGACGATCGCATCGAGCCACCCGCGGCCGTCCTCACCGAGGCCGGCCGCGCGCATCCACACCCAGCGCGCCGCGTGCTCGGTGCCCCAGTTGTGGCCGAGCATCCCGGTCCAGCCGGTCAGGTCGACCGGCTCGCCGTCGACAACCAAGAAACCGGCGACGTCGAGATCAGGTAGCGGTGAGGTCGCCTTCGTGCGCGGCAGCGGTGCAGAGTAGAGACGCTCGGGGTGCAGGTGCCGCAGAGGCTCGGCGGTGGCGGCGAAGTTGAGGTCCCACCGGCAGGAGAGCGCGCCGGTGACCTCCCCACGCAAACCGGACGGCCCCTGGGTCGCCGGCCCGCACGTGATGCCGAGACCGCCCGGTGCGACGTCGAGGTCGTCCAGCTTCGCAGCGCGCACGCCCTGCTCGTCGAACCAAGTCACCCACACCGCGCCCTGCGGCTGCTCGCCGGGCCGCTTGCGCACGGTGGTGCGGATCCACAGCGCCCGCGGCTCGACGGGGTGCACGAGCGCGCAGTAGACGCTCTCGTAGTGCGGGCGGCCGAGCGGGACGGCGGGGAACCTCAGGTCCACGCCCGCCAGCATCGAGGATGCTGCGCAGCAACGCAACGAGTGCTCTTGAAGAGGGGCGCCTCCGGCAGGATTCGAACCTGCGACACCTGGTACCGGAAACCAGTGCTCTATCCCCTGAGCTACGGAGGCCTGCACGTCGCGGTGGTGCTGCGACGCAGGAGGGAACACTACCGGTCGAATCTCGTGCGGAGGAAACCGGCGCCCGCCGATAGGCTTGCCCGGTGAATCCCGCCCAGCTCTCCAGCACGATCGTCGACGCCCTCACCTCGCTCAGCGGGTCGGGGCGCCTGACCCTGCCAGCCGGGGTCCCGACGTCGGTGGCCGTGGAGCGCCCGCGCAGCAAGGAGCACGGCGACTACGCGACCAATGTCGCGATGCAGCTGGGCAAGGCTGCGCTGATCGACGGCGACAGCACCAACCCGCGCGCCCTGGCCACGCTGATCGCCGAGGAGCTGAGCACCGCGGACGGGATCGCCAAGGTCGACATCGCCGGGCCGGGCTTCCTGAACATCACCGTCGAGGCCGGGGCCCAGGGCCAGGTCGCCGCTGACGTGGTGGCCGCCGGGACGTCGTACGGGCACCTGGACGTGCTGGCCGGCCACAAGATCAACGTCGAGTTCATCTCCGCCAACCCGACCGGTCCGCTGCACCTGGGCCACACCCGGTGGGCCGTGCTCGGCGACGCGATCGGGCGGGTGCTGGCCGCCGCCGGCGCCGAGGTGACCCGCGAGTTCTACATCAACGACCGCGGTGTGCAGATGAACCACTTCGCCGACTCGATCATCGCCGCGGCGCTGGGCGAGCCCACCCCGGAGGACGGCTACCAGGGCGCGTACATCGATGAGCTCGCCAAGGCAGTCGAGGCCGCCAGCCCGGGCATCTTCGAGCTCACCGGCGAGGAGCTGCGCACCGCAGTCCGGGCCAAGGGGTACGAGGTCCAGCTGGCCGAGCAGCAGGAGCAGCTCGCCAAGTTCAACACGCACTTCGACGTCTGGTTCTCCGAGCTCTCGCTGCACGAGTCGGGTTCGGTGCCCGAGACCCTGCAGCGGCTCAAGGACCTCGGACACGTCTTCGAGCAGGGCGGCGCGCTGTGGATGCGCACGACCGACTTCGGCGACGACAAGGACCGGGTCCTGATCAAGTCCGACGGTGAGCTGACCTATTTCGCCTCCGACACCGCCTACTACCTGAGCAAGCGCTCGCGCGGCTTCGACCACTGCATCTACCTCCTCGGCGCCGACCACCACGGGTACGTCGGCCGGTTGCGCGCGATGGCGGCCTGCGTCGGCGACGACCCGGCCGAGACGCTGGACGTGATGATCGGCCAGCTCGTCAAGATCCTCAGCGGGGGCGAGGAGCTGCGGCTCTCCAAGCGGGCCGGGACCATCGTGACCCTCGACGAGCTCGCCGACGAGATCGGTGTCGACGCGCTGAGGTACTCCCTGGCGCGCTACCCGGCTGACTCCCCGCTGGTCCTCGACGTCGTCGAGATCACGAAGGCCTCGAACGACAACCCCGTCTACTACGTCCAGTACGCCCACGCCCGGTGCTGCCGGATGATCGCGAACGCGACCGACCTCGGCATGGAGCTTCCGGCCCTCGGAGGTGAGCAGAGTGCCTTCGACCCGTCCCTCCTCGACCACGAGCGCGACGGCGAGCTGCTGCGCGCGCTGGCCGAGTACCCGCGGGTGGTCGCCAGCGCCGCGGACCTGCGCGAGCCGCACCGGATCGCGCGGTACCTCGAGGACACCGCCTCGACGTTCAACAAGTGGTACGACACCAAGGAGTGCCGGATGCTCCCGCAGGGCGACGAGCCCGCCGGTCCGACCAACGTGGCCCGGCTGGTGCTGGTGCATGCGACCCGAACCGTGATCTCGAACGGCCTCGACCTGCTCGGCGTCTCGGCGCCCGAGCGGATGTGAGCCACCGCGATGCGAGCCCACGAGGCCGGCTGGGCGCACGCGGCTGTCTCCGTCCGGGGACCTGCCTGGCTGCGTGAGCCGGGCGACGTCAACGCGCTCGTACCGCAGCTGTGGTCGGGCACCGCGCGCAAGGTCGACGGCGTGCTGGAGATCGGGGGCGTCCCGCTGCCCGACCTGGTCGCCGAGCACGGCTCGCCGGCGTACGTGCTGGACGAGGCGGACTTCCGCGCCCGCGCCTCCGCGTTCCGCACGGCCTTCGAGAGCTACGACGTCTACTACGCCGGCAAGGCGTTCCTGTGCACCACGGTGGCTCGCTGGGTCATCGAGGAGGGCCTCTTCCTCGACGTCTGCTCGGGCGGGGAGCTCGCCGTCGCCGAGGCGGCCGGCGTGCCCGCGGAGCGGATCGGCTTCCACGGCAACAACAAGTCGCGGGCCGAGCTGACCCGGGCCGTCGAGCTCGGCGTGGGCCGGATCATCGTCGACTCCTTCCACGAGATCGAGCGGCTCGCCCAGCTGACCCGCGAGCTGGGCAGTACCGCGAAGGTGCTGATCCGGGTCACCGCCGGGGTCGAGGCGCACACCCACGAGTACATCGCCACCGCGCACGAGGACCAGAAGTTCGGCTTCTCGATCTCCAGCGGGGACGCGCTCGCCGCGGCGCAGGCGATCAACGAGGTCGAGGGCCTCGAGCTCCTCGGCCTGCACTCCCACATCGGCTCGCAGATCTTCGACTCCGCCGGCTTCGAGGTCGCGGCCCGCCGCGTGCTGGCGCTGCACGCACAGATCTCCGAGGAGGTCGGCGTGGTGCTGCCCGAGATGGACCTCGGCGGCGGCTTCGGCATCGCCTACACCACCCAGGACGACCCGTCGGACCCCGCGCAGCTGGCGATCGAGCTGACCAAGATCGTCACCGAGGAGTGCAAGGCCCGCGACCTGGCGGTGCCCCGGCTCTCCATCGAGCCCGGGCGTGCGATCGTCGGCCCCGCGATGTGCACCGTCTACGAGGTCGGCACGGTCAAGGCCGTCGAGCTCGACGGCCCAGGAGAGGTTCAGCCGGTGCGCACCTACGTCTCGGTCGACGGCGGCATGAGCGACAACATCAGGACGGCTCTCTACGACGCGGACTACTCCTGCACCCTCGCGAGCCGTCACAGCGACGCACCGGCACTGCTCTCCCGGGTGGTCGGGATGCACTGCGAGGCCGGCGACATCGTGGTCAAGGACGAGTTCCTGCCTGGTGACGTGGCACCCGGCGACCTGGTCGCCGTACCGGGGACCGGCGCGTACTGCCGCTCGATGGCCAGCAACTACAACCACGCCCTGCGCCCTCCGGTCGTGGTGGTCAAGGACGGCACGAGCAGGGTCGCGGTCCGCCGCGAGACCCTCGACGACCTGCTGAGACTCGACGCCGGTGCGGCCGCACGGATGGAAGACTGAGCGCGCTATGACTACCAAGGAGCCTGCCAAGGCTGGTCCGGTCCGCGTGGCCCTGCTGGGCTGCGGGGTCGTGGGTACCCAGGTCGCACGGCTGATCGCCGAGCAGGCCGACGACCTGACCGCCCGGGTCGGTGCGCCGGTCGAGCTGGCCGGTATCGCCGTCCGGCGCCTCGGCCTCGAGCGCGACGCCGCCCTGCCGACCGAGCTGTTCACCACCGACGCCGAGGAGCTCGTACGCCGCGAGGACGTCGACGTCGTGGTCGAGGTGATCGGTGGGATCGAGCCGGCCCGCAGCCTGATCCTCGCCGCCCTGGAGTCCGGTGCCTCGGTCGTCACCGCCAACAAGGCGCTGCTCGCCGAGGACGGGGCGACCTTGTTCGCCGCCGCCGAGAGCGCCGGTCGCGACCTCTACTACGAGGCCTCCGTGGCCGGTGCGATCCCGATCCTGCGGCCGCTGCGCGAGTCGCTGGCCGGTGACAAGGTCACCCGCGTCCTGGGGATCGTCAACGGCACCACCAACTTCATCCTCGACAAGATGGACACCTCGGGGGCCGGCTTCTCCGAGGCGCTCGAGGAGGCCCAGGCGCTCGGGTACGCCGAGGCCGACCCGACCGCCGACGTCGAGGGCTTCGACGCCGCCGCCAAGGCCGCGATCCTGGCCAGCCTCGCCTTCCACACCCGGGTCACCGCCGCCGACGTCTACCGCGAGGGCATCGCTGAGGTCACCGCCAGCGACGTCGCCTCGGCGCGTGCGATGGGCAGCGTGGTCAAGCTGCTGGCGATCTGCTCGCGGGTCGAGGGACCCGACGGTCCGGCCGTCTCGGCGCGGGTGCACCCGGCGATGATCCCGACCAGCCACCCGCTGGCCAGCGTCCGCGGCGCGTACAACGCCGTCTTCGTGGAGAGCGAGGCCGCCGGACAGCTGATGTTCTACGGCCCGGGTGCCGGTGGCGCACCCACGGCCAGCGCGGTCCTCGGCGACCTGGTCACGGTGGCGCGCAACCGGCTCAGCGACGTGCGCGGCGCGGGGGAGTCGGCCTACGCCGACCTGCCGGTGGTCCCCATGGGCAGCACCGAGACCCGCTACCACGTGCAGATCGACGTCGACGACAAGGCGGGCGTGCTCGCCGCGGTCGCGCAGGCGTTCGCCGAGCACGACGTCTCGATCTCGACCGTGCGCCAGGAGGGCCGAGGTGACGACGCCCAGCTGGTGGTGGTCTCGCACGCAGCGACCGACGCCGACCTGGCCTCGACGGTGGACGCGATCCGCCGGATGGCGTTCGTCCGTGACGTGTCCTCGGTGATGCGTGTCGAAGGAGGGCCCGAATGAGCCACCAGTGGCTGGGCGTCATCGAGGAGTACCGCGACCGCCTCGACCTCCCCGAGGGGACCCCGACCATCACGCTGCGCGAGGGCGGCACCCCGATGGTGCGCTCCGACTGGCTCTCGGGCATCACCGGCGCCGAGGTGTGGCTCAAGGTCGAGGGCAACAACCCGACCGGCTCGTTCAAGGACCGCGGCATGACCGTCGCCCTCTCGGTGGCCGTCGGCGCGGGCGCGAAGGCCGTCGTCTGCGCCTCGACCGGGAACACCTCCGCCTCGATGGCCGCGTACGCCGCGAAGGCCGGCATCAAGGCCCTGGTGCTGGTGCCGCAGGGCAAGATCTCAGCCGGCAAGCTCGCCCAGGCGGTCGTGCACGGCGGCCAGGTGATCATGGTCAAGGGCAACTTCGACGACTGCCTGCGGATGTCGCGCCAGCTGGCCGAGGAGTACCCGGTGGCGCTGGTGAACTCGGTCAACCCGATGCGCCTGGAGGGCCAGAAGACCGGATCGTTCGAGATCGTCGACTTCCTCGGCGACGCCCCCGACGTGCACGTGCTGCCGACCGGCAACGCCGGCAACATCTCGGCGTACTGGAAGGGCTACAAGGAGTACCTCGACTCCGGGGACGCCACCCGCACCCCGGTGATGCGCGGCTGGCAGGCAGCCGGTGCCGCGCCCCTGGTGCTCGGCCACCCGGTCGAGGATCCCGAAACCCTGGCTTCGGCGATCCGCATCGGCAACCCGGCCTCCTGGGACCTCGCGATGGCCGCGGCGAACGAGTCCGGCGGACTGTTCCGCAAGGTCAGCGACGACCAGATCCTCTCCGCCCAGCGCGAGCTCGCCTCGCGCGACGGTGTCTTCGTCGAGCCGGCGTCCGCGGCCGGCGTCGCGGGCATCCTGCTCGAGCACGCCGAGGGCGCTGACCTGCGTGGCCGGACCGTGGTGGTCACGGTGACCGGGCACGGCCTGAAGGACATCGACACCGCCCTGTCCACCTTCACCGACCTGGTCGACGTGGTGGTCGAGGCCGACGTGGTCGCCGCTGCCCGCGCGGCCGGCCTGGAGTGATGGCCGAGCAGCAGGGCGGGTTCGTCACCGGTCCGGTGACCGTGGCCGTGCCCGCGACCAGTGCCAACCTCGGTCCCGGGTTCGACTGCCTCGGTCTCGCCCTCGCGCTGCACGACGTGCTGACCGGTGAGGTCGTCCCCGACGGTCTGGAGATCGAGGTCCTCGGTGAGGGCAGCGAGACGCTCCCGCGCGACGAGCACCACCTGGTGGTGCGCGCGATGCGCGCGGCTTTCGCGGTGCTCGGCGTCGAGCCACCGGGGCTCCGGCTGCGCTTCGAGAACGCGATCCCGCAGAGCCGGGGGCTGGGTTCGTCCTCCGCGGCGATCGTCGGCGGCCTGGCCCTGGCCCGTGCCCTGGTCGTCGGTGGCGAGCGTTTCGACGACGACTCGCTGCTCTACCTCGCCAACCGGATCGAGGGCCATCCCGACAACGTGGCGCCGGCGGTGGTCGGGGGCTTCGTGGTCGCCGGCCAAGCTCTGTCGACAGACGGGGCCGAGGAGGTCTGGGCGCTCTCGGCCCCGATCGCAGCAGCGATCTCCGCGGTCGCCTTCGTCCCGCCGACCGGGGTCTCGACCGAGGCCGCTCGCGGTCTGCTGCCCGACCAGGTCCCGCACGCGCAGGCCGCTGCGAACACCGGTCGGGCGGCGGTGCTGGTCGCCGCGATGGCCGGTGCCCCCGACCAGCTGCTGCGCGGGACCGAGGACTTCCTGCACCAGTCCTACCGCAGCCCGGCGATGCCGGAGTCCTTCGCGCTGGTCGAGCGGCTGCGCTCGGCCGGGTACGCCGCCTTCATCTCCGGCGCCGGGCCCACGGTGCTCGTCCTGGTCGCCGACGGTGCCGACCTGTCCGAGCGGTGCCCCGAGGGCTGGGCCGTGCACGCCCTCGCGGTCGACCACGCGGGTGTCCGGGTCGTGCCCTCCTGAGCCCGTCCGCGGTGCTACTGTTCAACTGCGTCCAACCAGATCGCTGAGGCTCAGCGCGGTTCGCAGACGCACTTCTCCCGGAGGGACCCCATCGGCGCCTGCGTGCGCTCCGGTCCCGTCCGACAGCACTCCTCACGAAGGATCCCGGATGACGGAAACCACCGAGACCAGCGCCGCTCCGAAGCAGGGCGGGTTGAGCACGATGCTCCTGCCCGAGCTCAAGAAGGTGGCGGGTGGTCTGGGCATCAAGGCCACCGGCATGAAGAAGGCCGAGCTGGTCGCGGCGATCCGAGCGGCCCAGGGCGGCTCGCAGAACGGTGGCGGTCGCTCGAAGGCCAAGGACGAAGGGGCGAACAACGAGAGCGCCCCGGACAAGCGCACCCAGGGCAAGCGCACTCAGGACACGAAGACCCAGGACACGAGCGCCCGGGACACGAGCTCCCCGGGTGACGCCGTCCAGAACGAGGGCGGTTCTGAGGCCAGGGCCGAGCAGAAGGCTGAAGCTCAGGAATCCGGCGGCCGCCGCCGGACCCGTGGTGGCGACGACCAGCCCGCTCAGGACGAGTCGAAGGCCCAGCAGCCGAAGCAGCAGGGTGGCCAGCAGAACCAGGGCAACCAGAACCAGGCCCAGCAGAACCAGGCCCAGCAGAACCAGAACCAGCAGAACCAGAACCAGCTGGGCGACGAGGAGGGCGGCAGCCGCCGCAACCGCCGGCGTCGTGGCCGCGACCGCCAGAACCAGCCCGGCACCCAGCCCGCCCAGGCGGGCGCCACCCAGTCCCCGAGCCAGGGCCAGGGCAGCGGCCGGAACCGGCACGAGCCCGACCTCCAGATCCTCGAGGACGACGTCCTGGCGCCGTGCGCCGGCATCCTCGACGTCCTCGACAGCTACGCCTTCGTCCGGACCAGCGGATACCTGCCCGGACCCGACGACGTCTACGTCTCGCTCTCCACCGTGCGCAAGTACGGCCTGCGTCGCGGCGACGCCATCGCCGGCCAGGTCCGCCAGCCCCGCGAGGGCGACCGCAAGGAGAAGTTCAACCCGCTGGTCCGCGTCGACGCCGTCAACGGCGGTGACCCCGACGCGGCGCGCACCCGCGTGGAGTTCTCCAAGCTGACGCCGCTCTACCCCTCCGAGCGACTGCGGATGGAGACCACCTCGACGAACCTGATCGGCCGCGTGATCGACATCGCCGCGCCGATCGGCAAGGGCCAGCGCGGCCTGATCGTCTCCCCGGCGAAGGCCGGCAAGACGATGATCATGCAGTCGATCGCGAACTCGATCGCCACGAACAACCCCGAGTGCCACCTGATGGTCGTCCTGGTCGACGAGCGTCCCGAGGAGGTCACCGACTTCGAGCGCTCGGTCAACGGCGAGGTGATCAGCTCGACCTTCGACCGCCCCGCCACCGACCACACCGGGGTCGCCGAGCTCGCGATCGAGCGCGCCAAGCGTCTCGTCGAGCTCGGCCACGACGTCGTCGTCCTGCTCGACGGCATCACGCGCCTGGGCCGCGCCTACAACCTGGCGGCGCCGGCGAGCGGCCGGATCCTGTCCGGCGGCGTGGACTCTGCGGCGCTGTACCCGCCGAAGAAGTTCTTCGGAGCGGCACGCAACATCGAGGACGGCGGCTCGCTGACCATCCTGGCGACCGCGTTGATCGAGAGCGGCTCGAAGATGGACGAGGTGATCTTCGAGGAGTTCAAGGGCACCGGGAACATGGAGCTCCGGCTGCGCCGCGACTTCGCCGACAAGAGGATCTTCCCCGCGATCGACGCCGTGCAGTCCGGCACCCGGCGCGAGGAGCTGCTGATGAGCGAGGAGGAGCTCCAGATCATCTGGAAGCTCCGCCGGGTTCTCTCCGGCCTGGAGGGCCAGCAGGCCCTCGAGCTTCTGCTCGAGCGCCTGAAGAAGAGCCAGAACAACCTCGAGTTCCTGATGCAGGTCCAGAAGACGACCCCGACTCCGGGAAACCAGGAGAGCTGAGCGGCGTTGTCGTTATGCTGAACGCCGCTGCGGTGTTCTTCAGGTAGCACCGAGTCTCAGGGGGGTAACGCATGGCGCGGATCGTGATCGCCGACGACGACGCGGACATCCGCGAGCTGGTCGTCTTCAAGCTGCGCCACGCCGGCCACGAGGTCCTCCCCGTTGCCGACGGCACGGCTGCGGTCGAGGCGTGCCTGGGCAACAAGCCCGACCTGGTCATCCTGGACGTGATGATGCCCGGCATGAGCGGGCTCGATGCGGCCCGGGCGCTGCGTGCCGAGCCGAGCATGACCGGCGTACCGATCATCATGCTGACAGCGCGGGCCCAGGAGTCCGACATCGAGCAGGGCTTCGAGGCCGGCGCCGACGACTACGTCGTCAAGCCGTTCAGCCCGCGCGAGCTCGCGCTGCGGGTGGCCGCGGTCCTCGGCGAGGACTGAGGGGAACAACGGCGGCGCCGATTTCGTTGACACCCCCGTACCTGGCATAATCACTGGTTGGCTCCGGTTCACGCCTGCACTCCGCAGGCGACCCGGCGGCACGAAGACCGAAGGGAACACCATGAAGAAGGACATCCACCCCGCGTACGTCGAGACCCAGGTGACCTGTACCTGCGGCAACTCGTTCACCACGCGCAGCACCTCGGTGGAGGGCAAGCTCCACGCCGACGTGTGCTCGAACTGCCACCCGTTCTACACCGGCAAGCAGAAGATCCTCGACACCGGCGGCCGCGTGGCCCGCTTCGAGGCCCGCTACGCCAAGAAGAAGTAGCTCCGCCGAACGCCGGTCCCGCGCACGCGCGGTGACCGGCGTTCTGCTTGTCCGGAACAGCGCTGCGAGGGGAGGGGAACCATGTTCGAGGCCGTCGAGAGCCTGATCGCCGAGCACACCGCGCTGGAGAGCGTCCTGGCCGACCCGACCCTGCACGCCGACCCGGTGCGCGCCAAGCGCACCAACCAGCGGTACGCCGAGCTGTCCGCGATCGTGCGCACCTACCGCGAGTGGCTCCAGCTCGGCGACGACGCCGGCGCCGCGCGCGAGCTGGCCGGCGAAGACGAGGCCTTCGGCCTGGAGGCCGTCGAGCTCGAGGAGCGCCGCGTGGTGGTCGGGGAGCGGCTGCGCCAGCTGCTGGTCCCGCGCGACCTCTCGGACAGCAAGGACGCCCTGCTCGAGGTGAAGTCGGGGGAGGGCGGTGAGGAGTCCGCTCTGTTCGCCGGCGACCTCCTGCGGATGTACACCCGCTACGCCGAGACCCGTGGCTGGAAGACGGAGATCCTGGACGCGACCGAGTCCGACCTCGGTGGCTACAAGTCGGTCACCGTCGCGGTCAAGGCCAAGGGCACCCCGGCGCCGGGCGAGGCGCCGTACGCGCTGCTGAAGTTCGAGGGTGGCGTGCACCGCGTGCAGCGCGTCCCGATCACCGAGTCCCAGGGGCGGGTGCACACCTCGGCCGCCGGCGTGCTGGTGCTGCCCGAGGCCGAGCAGGTCGACGTCACGATCGACGAGAACGACCTGCGCATCGACGTCTTCCGCTCCTCCGGACCGGGCGGCCAGAGCGTCAACACGACCGACTCCGCGGTCCGGATCACCCACCTCCCCACCGGCATCGTGGTCAGCTGCCAGAACGAGAAGTCGCAGCTGCAGAACAAGGACCAGGCGATGCGGATCCTGCGCGCCCGGCTGCTCGCCGCGGCCGAGGAGGCCGCCAGCGCCGAGGCCTCGGACGCGCGCCGCTCGCAGGTCCGCACGGTCGACCGCTCCGAGCGGATCCGTACCTACAACTACCCCGAGAACCGCATCTCCGACCACCGCACCGGCTACAAGTCCTACAACCTCGACCAGGTCCTCGACGGTGCCCTCGAGCCGGTGATCGAGTCCTGCGTGCAGGCCGACATGGCGGCCAGGCTGGCCGCGCTGGGCGAGGAATGAGCACCTCCCGGGCGCTGCTCGCCGACGCGTCCGCGACGCTGGCGGCCGCCGGGGTCGAGAGTCCGGGGAACGACGCCGAGATCCTGCTCGCGCACGTGCTCGCCGTACCGCGCGGCTCGCTCGCCCTCCTCGACGAGGTCGGTGGCGAGGACGCGGAGCGGTTCGCCGTGCTCGTCGCCCGGCGTGCCGAGCGCACCCCGCTGCAGCACCTGACCGGCTCCGCCGGGTTCCGGTACGTCGACCTGGCCGTCGGGCCCGGCGTGTTCAGCCCTCGCCCGGAGACCGAGCTGCTGGCCGGGTGGGCGATCGACTCCGCACGGCTGGTGGCCGACCGGGCGCCGGTCGTGGTCGACCTGTGCACCGGCTCGGGGGCGATCGCGCGCAGCGTCCTCGACGAGGTGCCCGGCGCCCGGGTCCATGCGGTGGAGCTCGACCCCGGGGCGCACCGCTGGGCAGCGGTGAACCTCGACGGCACCGGCGCCGACCTGCGGCTCGGTGACATGGCCGAGGCCTTCTCCGACCTCGACGGAACCGTGGACGTGGTGGTCTGCAACCCGCCGTACATCCCGCTGGAGGCCTGGGAGAGCGTGGCGCCCGAGGCCCGTGACCACGACCCGCACCTGGCCCTGTTCTCCGGCGACGACGGTCTCGTCGCGATGCGCGTGCTGGAGCAGGTGGCCGCCCGGCTGCTGCGTCCCGGTGGCGTGGTGGGAGCCGAGCACGCCGACCTGCAGGGAGAGGCTGCGCCGGCGGTGTTCGCCACCGCAGGGCGTTGGACCGACGTGCGCGATCACCGTGACCTGGCAGGTCGTCCGCGCTACCTGACGGCCAGGCTGGCACGATAGCCCCGTGTCCACCCGCTACGACGTCCACGACGACGCCCACCGCGAGGAGGGGTTGTCTGCCGCGACCCGCGCGATCCGTGCGGGCGAGCTGATCGTCCTGCCCACCGATACCGTCTACGGACTCGGTGCCGACGCCTTCGACGCCGCTGCCGTCGCCCGGCTGCTGGCCGCCAAGGGCCGGGGCCGCGAGATGCCGCCGCCGGTGCTGATCGGGTCCGCGGCGACCCTGGACGCGCTGGGGACCAAGGTGCCCGAGTGGGCGCACGCCCTGGCCGAGCAGTTCTGGCCCGGTGCGCTGACGATCGTGGTGCACGCGCAGTCCTCGCTGCAGTGGGACCTCGGGGAGACCCGGGGGACCGTGGCGGTGCGGATGCCGCACGACCAGGTGGCTCTCGAGCTGCTGGCCCGCACGGGCCCGCTCGCGGTCAGCTCGGCCAACACCACCGGCGACCCCGCCGCCACGGATGCCGACCAGGCCTCCGACATGCTCGGGACCAGCGTCGAGGTGATCCTGGATGGCGGCCCGACCGCCGGCAGCGTGCCCTCGACCATCGTGGACTGCACCGGAGACCAGCCCCGGGTCCTGCGCGTCGGTGCGATCACGGTCGAGGAGCTCCGCACGGCCCTGTCCGCGCTCGAGGTCGCCGTCGCGGGGCCCGAGCCGGAAATCCTGCCGGATGCGCAGCCCGAGCCCGACCCGCAGCAGCCGGAAGCGGAGCCCGAACCCGGTGCGTGAGTACCTGCTGGTCTTCCTGACGGCCGCCGTGGTGAGCTACCTGCTCTGCGTGGTGGCGCGGGAGCTGGCGATGCGCCTGGGCGCTGTCGCCCAGGTGCGCGACCGCGACGTGCACGCCGTACCGATCCCGTACTTCGGGGGAGTGGCGATGCTCGGCGGGCTGGGAGCCGGCTTCCTGATCGCCCGGCACCTGCCCTTCCTCGGCCTGAGCCAGCCCCAGATCTTCCACGACGCCGGCACCGTGCTGATCGGCGGCGCGATCATCTGCGCGGTCGGTGTGCTCGACGACCTGATCGAGCTGGACGCCCTGACCAAGCTCGGCGGGCAGATCGTGGCGGCGGGCTACCTGGTGCTCAACGACGTCCAGCTCTACTCGATCCGTCTGCCCGGGGGGAACCAGCTCTCGCTCGACCCGACGCAGGCGATGCTGTTCTCGATCCTGCTGATCGTGGGCACGGTGAACGCCATCAACTTCGTCGACGGGCTCGACGGGCTGGCCAGCGGGATGGTCTGCATCGGGGCGTTCGCGTTCTTCGCCTTCTCCTACCGCCTGGCGGATGCCAACAACGAGACCCTGGCGATCACGGCCGCGCTGCTCTGCGCCTGCCTGGCCGGGGCGTGCGTGGGCTTCCTGCCGCACAACTTCTACCCGGCGCGGATC
>JBJMIO010000157.1:0-33540 GCA_045806765.1 Marmoricola sp. | reverse complement strand
GACCGCGTCGCGGATGCCGGCGGCCTGGGCCATCAGCTCCTCGTCGATGCCGAGGCGACCGGCGGTGTCGATGATGACGACGTCGTGCAGGGTGCGACGGGCTTCCTCGACACCGGCGCGCGCGACGGCGATCGGGTCACCACCGTGCTCGATCCCCCCGGCGTTGCCGGGCTCGGGCGCGAACACCGTGACCCCGGCACGCTCGCCGTTGACCTGGAGCTGCTGGACGGCGTTGGGGCGCTGCAGGTCGGCGGCGACCAGCAGCGGCGACTTGTCCTGGCTCTTGAGCCACAGGGCGAGCTTCGCGGCGAGGGTCGTCTTGCCGGCACCCTGGAGGCCGGCAAGCATGATCACCGTCGGCGGGGTCTTGGCGAAACGCAGCCGGCGGGTCTCACCACCCAGGATCCCGACGAGCTCCTCGTTGACGATCTTGATGACCTGCTGGGCGGGGTTCAGCGCACCGCTGACCTCGGCACCGCGGGCACGTTCCTTGACGGCCTCGATGAAGTCCTTGACCACCGGCAGGGCGACATCCGCCTCGAGCAGCGCCAGCCGGATCTCGCGCGCGGTGGCGTCGATGTCCGCCTCGGAGAGCTTCCCCTTGCCACGGAGGCCCTTGAAGGTCTCGGACAGGCGGTCGGAAAGGGTGTTGAACAAGACGATCCTCGGTGTCGTGACGGCAGGCTGCGCGGTCCCCAGGGTAGTTCACGGCCCTTGATGGCCTTGACCCGATCAGCAAGGCTGGGTGCGTGGATCTCGGTGGACTGCTCCTCGAGGGCCTGGTGGTCGTCGCGTTCGTGGCGGTGCTGGGCTGGCTCCTCACGCTGGCGGTCCTGCGCTACGAGCGGTACGTCGCGCAGCACGGCCGCTCGGGCGGGACCAGCCTCGGCGACGGGCTGGGCAACGTCTTCGACGTCTTCCACCCGGCCGGCGCCCGGGCGAACCGCGACCTGAAGGAGCAGCGCAACGTCGGACCGGTCACGCCGACCCCGGACCCGGATCCTGACGACGCCGTGCTCATCGAGCGCGGTCCCGACGGGATCCCGCGCAAGGTCACGATCCGGAAGCCCCGCTGAGCGCGTCGCGGATCGCCTCGGTCGCCTCGGCCGCACGCCCGGGCTCGAGCGCGCCGCCGCCGGGCTCCTGGACGTAGAACACGTCCACCGCCTGCGGACCGAGAGTGTCGACGTGCGCGGAGACGACGCTGAGGCCGAGCCCGGCCAGCGCCGCGCACACCAGGTAGACCACGCCGGGACGGTCCGCGGCGCGGACCTCGACGACCGTCGAGCGCTCGGAGGCGCCCGGGTGGACCACGACGATCGGGGCCAGCGGGGTGCCCGTCCCGCGGCCGAGCCGCTCGGCCGGGTCCAGGCGGCCCGAGGCGATCACCTCCAGGCGCTGGCGCAGCACGGCTGGGTCGAGATCGGTACGCCCGACCTGCCACTGCGAGATGCCGATGCCGGCGTCGTCCCAGGCGCGCGCCGCGCGCACCGAGACCCGTTGCAGGGCGAGCATGGCGGCCGCGTCGGCCAGCAGACCGACCCGGTCCCCCGACATCACCGTGACCGTCGACCCGTCTGCGCCCGCGCTGACCTGGACGGCGATGCTCGCCGGGTCGGCGCGCACCGAGGCGGGTACCTCGGCCGTGCGGGCAGTCTCCTCGAGGCTGAGGGTGTCGCTGAGCTCGACCGAGGCCCGCCGTACGAGGCTCTTGACCAGCGAGGCACGCCAGGTCGTCCAGGCCTTCTCCGAGGTGGCCCGGGCGTCGGCCTCGGTGAGCGCGGCGAGCAGCTCGAGCTCCTCGCGGTCACCGACGCGACCGGTGACCAGCTCGACGGTGGCCGGGTCCTCGGGATCGCGAGTCGTGGCGGTCTCGGGAAGCAGCAGGTGCCAGCGCACCAGCGCGGCGACCAGCGCGGTCTCGCGCTCGTCGAAGCCGATCCGGTGCGCGATCTCGCGCGCGATCGGCTCGCCGGCCACGCTGTGCTCGACCGTCTGGCCCTTGCCGATGTCGTGCAGCAGCGCGGCGATCATCAGCACGTCGGGCCGTGAGACTCGCCGGATCAGCGCGGAGGCCTCGATGCAGGTCTCGACCAGGTGCCGGTCGACGGTGAAGCGGTGCACCACCGAGGCGTGCGGCAGCAGCCGGACCCGCTCCCACTCGGGCAGCAGTCCCTCGAGCGCGCCGGTCTCGTCCAGCGTCTCCCAGACCGGCAGCAGCCCACGTCCGGCGGCCAGCAGCCGGACCAGCAGGTCGCGTGCCTCGGCCGGCCACGGGACCGGCAGCGGAGGCACCTCCGCGACCAGCCGCGCGGTCGTCGACGGCTCGAGGACGAGGTCGCGCTCAGCGGCCTCGGCCGCGGCGCGCAGCAGCAGCAGCGGGTCGGTTGCCGGACGCGCGTCGGCGGCCAGGACGACCTCCTCGTAGGCCACCGCGAGCCCGTCGGCGATCGGGGTGAGCTGCGGGCGGCGCAGCGCCGGGCTCTTGGCGGGCCGGCGCAGGGCCGCGTCCACCCGGCGCCAGGTCAGCCGGGACAGGTGGGTCAGGCGGCGTCCGAGCCCGCGCACGTGCTTCTGCGCCGCGGCCGCGTCGGCGAGACCGAGCACGGGCGCGAGGTCCGACCAGTACTCCGGGGAGATCCGGTCGGTGCCGCGCCCGGCGACCACGTGCAGCGCGTCGCGCACGTCGAGCAGCGCCTGCCGGCAGCCCTCGAGCTCACCGTGCGGGACGTCGACCATCCAGGTCGCCACCAGCGCCTTGAGCACGGTGGCATCGCGGATGCCACCGGTGGCCTCCTTGATGTCGGGCACCGAGAGGTGGGCCAGCTCGCCGAGCAGCCGGTTGCGGTCGCGGACCAGGTCGTGGAGCGCCGGCAGCCGCTGCTTGGCGTCGCGACGCCATGCGGCGAGGATGGCGGTGCGAAGCCGCAGCGTCAGGTTCGGGTCACCGGCGAGGTGCCGGACGTCGAGCAGGCCGAGCGCCACCTTCAGGTCCGCGGCCGACTGCTCGAGCACCTCCTCGAAGGAACGCACCGAGTGGTCGATGTTCGCCCCGGAGTCCCACAGCGGGTACCAGATCTTCGCGGCCCACTCGCCGGCCTCGACGTCGGTGTCGTGGACCAGCACGACGTCCAGGTCGCTGTACGGCGCGAGCTCCTCGCGCCCGTAGCCGCCGACCGCGACCAGGGCGACCCCGGTCTCCGGGCACCCCACCTCACCGAACGCCCCGGTGCACAGGGCGTCGGCGTCGCGGGCGCGCTCGGCCCGTTCGGCGGCGGTCACGTGAGCCTCGGATCGGGCCTCAGGTCAGATCGCCTGCTCGTCGCGGTCGCCGGTGCGCACGCGCACGACGCTCTCGACCGGGCACACCCAGACCTTGCCGTCGCCGATCTGACCGGTCTTGCCGGAGCTCACGATCGCCTCGGTGACGGCATCGACGTCACCGTCGTCCACCACGACCTCCAGGCGCACCTTCGGCACCAGCGCGATGTCGTACTCCGCGCCGCGGTAGACCTCGGTGTGGCCCTTCTGCCGGCCGTAGCCGCTGACCTCGCTGACCGTCATGCCGGTCACGCCCACCGTCTCGAGAGCGGCCCGGACGTCCTCCCACTTGTGCGGCTTGATCACCGCGGTCACCAGCTTCATGCGTGCGCTCCTCGCGTCGTGGTTCTCGTGCTCCGAAGTCCCGGCCCCGCCGAGGCTAGTCCCTGGTCCCGCCCAGGAAGCCGGTGCTCCGCGTTCCGGCCGTCGCGTGCAGGTCGTAGGCCGTCTCGGCGTGGACGACCAGGTCGATGCCGTTGACCTCGTGCTCCTCCCCGATCCGGAAGCCCATCGCCTTGTCGACGACCAGCGCGATGATGCCCGAGACGACGAAGGCGTAGAGGAGCACGACTCCCCCCGAGATTGCCTGCTTGCCGAGCTGGTCGACCCCGCCGCCGTAGAGGAGCCCGTCCACCCCGGCCGGAGCGGCTCGGGAGCCGAGCAGGCCGATCCCGAGCACACCGACGATGCCCCCGACCATGTGCACGCCGACGACGTCGAGCGAGTCGTCGTACCCGAAGCGGTACTTCAGCCCGACCGCCCAGGCGCAGACGACGCCGGCCGCGACACCCATCACCAGGGCGCCGAGCGGTGTCACCGAGGAGCAGCTCGGGGTGATGGCGACCAGGCCGGCCACCATGCCCGAGGCCGCGCCCAGCGAGGTGGCGTGCCCGTCGCGGGCACGCTCGACCAGCAGCCAGCCCAGCGTGCCGGCCGCACCGGCGCAGAGCGTGGTGGTGAAGACGACGGCTGCGGTGTGGTCCGCGTGCAGCGCGGAGCCGGCGTTGAAGCCGAACCAGCCGAACCACAGCAGGCCGGCGCCGAGCATGACCAGGGTCAGGTTGTGCGGCCGCATCGGGTCCTTGCCGAAGCCGACGCGGGTGCCGACGACCAGCGCGACCGCCAGCGCCGAGGCACCCGAGCAGATCTCCACCGCGGTACCGCCGGCGAAATCGATGAGCCCGACCTTGTTCACCAGCCAGCCGCCGGCGTGGCCGGGGTGATCGGCGTCGAAGACCCAGTGCGCGACCGGCGCGTAGACCAGCACCGTCCAGATCGCCACGAAGACCATCCACGCACCGAACCGCGCACGGTCGGCCACCGCCCCGGAGACCAGAGCACCCGTGATGACGCAGAAGAGTCCCTGGAAGACCGCGAAGAGGATGACCGGCACGCTCAGCCAGCTGTCGGCGCCGGGCTTGATCAGGTCCTGGAGACCGAAGTGCTGGAACGGGTCGCCGAGCAGACCCCCGCCGGCGTCGTCGCCGAAGGCCAGCGAGTAGCCCACCAGCACCCACACGACCGTCACCGCGGCGAGGGCGCCGAAGGTCATCATGATCATGTTCAGCACGCTCTTGCTGCGCACCATCCCGCCGTAGAACAGCGCGAGCCCCGGTGCCATCAGGAGCACCAGGGCGCAGGAGGCGAGCAGCCAGGCGGTGTCGCCGGTGTCGATCGCGACCGGCTGCGTCGTGAGGGCTGTGAGGAGTGGTGAGCTCATGGGGACCCACCTTCACGGGGGCAGGTTTCCGGCGGGCGCGCCCCATGTTTCGCACATGTTGCGCACCCGCCGGAATGTTACGGCCGTGTTTCAGGCCGCTCACGGAACCTCGTCAGATGGCCGCCTCGTCGCGGTCGCCGGTACGGACCCGGACCACGCTGTCGACCGAGGAGACCCAGACCTTGCCGTCACCGATCCGTCCGGTCTGCGCCGCCTTGACGACGATCTCGACGACGTCCTCGACGTCACCGTCGTCGACGACGATCTCGATGCGGATCTTCGGCACCAGGGCGATGTCGTACTCCGCCCCGCGGTAGACCTCGGTGTGGCCCTTCTGGCGGCCGTAACCGCTGACCTCGCTGACCGTCATTCCGGTCACGCCGAAGGTCTCCAGGGCCTCCCGGACCTCTTCCCACTTGTGCGGCTTGATCACCGCGGTCACGAGCTTCATGCGTGGGCTCCTTCCTTGAGCACCGACGGGGCGAGAACCGAGCTGCTCAGGCCGCCGCTCGAACCGGAGGCCAGGTCGTAGGCCGACTCGCCGTGCTCGGCGAAGTCGATGCCGTCGATCTCCTCCTCCTCGGTGACCCGCCAGCCGATCGTGTACTTGATCAGCAGACCGAAGACCGCGGTGACGACACCGGAGATCACGATGGTGAACAGGACGCCCGCGGCCTGGTGGCCCAGGAGCGTGGCGTTGCCGCCGTAGAAGAGACCGTTCGTGCCCGCCGGGAAGTACCCGTCGATGCCGGTGACGGACTTGTTGGTGCCGACCAGGCCGATCATCAGGGCACCGAGGATGCCGCCGACGAGGTGGACACCGACGACGTCCAGCGAGTCGTCCATGCGCAGCTTGAACTTCATGCCGACCGCCACCGAGCAGACCGCACCGGCGAGGGCGCCGATGATGAGCGCACCCGGGATGGTGACCGCACCGCACGACGGAGTGATCGCGACCAGACCCGCGACGACGCCGGACGCGGCGCCGAGCGAGGTGGCCTTGCCGTGCACGATCCGCTCCACGATCAGCCACGCGAGCATCGCTGCCATGGTGGCCAGGGTGGTGTTCATGAACGTGTAGCCGGTCTCGGAGTAGAACTGGGCCGAGAACTTGGCCGGGTCAGCGGCGTTGTCCGCGGTGAAGACGATCGAGCCGACGTTGAAGCCGTACCAGCCGAACCAGAGCAGGCCCGCGCCGATCATGGTCAGCGTGAGGTTGTGCGGCTTCATCGGGTCCTTCATGAACCCGACCCGCTTGCCGATGATCAGCGCCAGCACCAGCCCGGCCACACCGGCGTTGATGTGGACGACCGTGCCGCCCGCGTAGTCGAGGTTCGGGAAGTGCTTGTACAGCCAGCCACCGGCCCACACGTTGTGGGCGATCGGGAAGTAGGCGAACGTGATCCAGCCGACGATGAAGACGATCCAGGAGGACAGCTTCACGCGGTCCGCGATCGAGCCCGAGATCAGCGCGGCCGTGATGACCGCGAAGGTCATCTGGAAGAGCACGTAGATGAACGTGTCGGACCCCACGTGGTGGAGCGCGAACAGGTGGAACGGGTTCGCGATGAGCTTCCCGTTCGCGTTGCCGGCGCCGTTGGTGCCGCCCCAGCCCATCGACCATCCCCAGAGCACGAAGACGATGCCGATCACACCCATGGCGGTGTACGACATCATCATCATGTTGAGCACGGACTTGGAGCGGGTCATGCCGCCGTAGAAAAGTGCGAGTGCCGGCGTCGTCATCATCAGCACGAGTGCTGTGGCGACGATCATCCAGGCGTAGTAGCCGTCCATCGGACCTCCAGTGGTGAGACTGCTCGGGCATCCCCGGCGCGCCGGCCCGGACGACGATGTCGGGACCCGGGCGCTGCCGTGTGTCGGGGAAGAGACTCACCGAGCGAGGTTTCGCAGACCGGCGGAAGCCGTTTCGGTTGCGTGACACATCGGGTGGTCCTGTTACGAATGTGTGAACGCAGCAGGGATCGGGACCGCAGCGTTCTTCGGGCACGTAACGTCACACTTTGCGCCGAATTGATCGCCGCGCGGGAAGGTCTGCACAGGTATCGGCGGATTTCGCCCGTCGCAGCGGAACGTCACGGTGAACGGAGCGGAAAATCCGCGCGCGGAAAGTTGCGCGTTTCGCTCCACATCCGCGCTGCTCGCCTCTAGTTTGTGCACGTGTCTCAGACAACGGGGGTTTCTGAGCCGGTGGAGCCAGCGCTCCCTCGGCGGAAGGGCCGTCCCCGCGACGCCACGGCGGACGAGCGGATCCTGGCAGCGGCCGCCGAGCTGATCCTGGCCCACGGCTTCGACAACATGACCGTCGACGAGGTCGCCGCCCGCGCCAAGGCCGGGAAGGCAACGGTCTACCGCCGCTGGGCCGGCAAGGAGGACCTCGCGTTCGCGGCGCTCGAGCAGCTCTACAGCTCGGAGTTCCCGATCCCGGACACCGGGACCGTCGAGGGCGACCTGCGGGCGGCGTACAAGCAGGGCCTGGAGTTCGCGAACTCCGCGGCCGGCCGCGCCTACCTGAGGATGAGCGTGGCCGAGTCGTTGCGCGACGAGCGCATCGCGGCCCTGTACGTCGGGGCCCACGAGGCCCAGGAAGCGGCCGCACGGATCATCTTCGAGCGCGGCATCGCCCGCGGCGAGCTGCGCGCGGACTTCCGGATCGACCTCGCGATCAGCTCCTTCGGCGGCATCCTCGTGCTGCGCTCCGTGATCGGCCGGCCGGCGCCGGGCGTCGACGAGATCGACGACATGGTCGACCTGCTGCTCAACGGCATCAAGAAGTAGCCCGGGCAGCACCAGCACCGAGCAGGACCAGCACGGGCAGAACCAGCACCGGGCAGCAGGGCGAAGCCCTCAGCCGAGCAGGGCGTCGACGAACTCCGCGGCATCGAACGGAGCCAGGTCATCCGGCCCCTCTCCGAGTCCGACGAGCTTGACCGGTACGCCGAGCTCGCGCTGGACCGCGACCACGATGCCGCCCTTGGCCGAGCCGTCGAGCTTGGTCAGCACGATCCCGGTCACCTCGACGACCTCGCTGAACACCCGCGCCTGGACCAGGCCGTTCTGACCGGTGGTCGCGTCGAGCACGAGCAGCACCTCGCTGGTCGGCGCCTGCTTCTCGATGACCCGCTTGACCTTGCCGAGCTCGTCCATCAGGCCGGCCTTGTTCTGCAGACGGCCCGCGGTGTCGACCAGCACGACGTCCACCCCGCGCTCGGTACCGGCGCGCACTGCCTCGAAGGCGACGCTGGCCGGGTCGCTTCCCTCGGGACCGGCGACCACCTCGACACCGACGCGCTCCCCCCAGGTCTTGAGCTGCTCGGTCGCCGCGGCACGGAAGGTGTCGGCCGCGCCCATCAGCACGGTGCGGTCCTCGGCCACCAGGACGCGGGCGATCTTGCCGACCGAGGTCGTCTTGCCGGCGCCGTTGACGCCGACGACCAGGACGACCGCGGGTCCCGCCGCGGTCTCCAGGTGCAGGGTGCGATCCATCGTCGGGTCGACCAGCGCCAGCAGCTCCTCGCGCAGGACCGCACGCGCCTCGGCCGCCGGGGTGCCCTCGACACGGAGCCGGGTGCGCAGGCGCGCGACCAGCTCGGTGGTCGGTCCGACTCCGACGTCGGCGGTCAGCAGGGTGTCCTCGAGCTCCTCCCAGGTGTCCTCGTCGAGGCGGTCGCGCGAGAGCAGACCGAGCAACCCGCGCCCCAGACCGCCCTGGGAGCCCGCCAGGCGCTGGCGCAGCCGGACGAGCCGGCTCGCCGGCGCCTCCGGGCGCTCGAGCGCCTCCGGTTCGGCCTGTTCGGGGGTGAGGACGGCGGCATCGGGCAGCGTCGCGGTCGGGTCGAGGTCCTGTGCCGGCGGGGCTGACCGGGTCGGGGTAGCAGGCGGGAGCTCGCTGGTGCGCCCGCGACCACGCGTGACGACCAGCCCCACGACCGCCCCGAGGGCGAGCAGGGCGATGACGACGACGAGCACGAGGGTGACCATGGCTCAATCCAACCAGAGCGACCCGCGCCGACGCGGGTCGGCTCGGGGCTCGTCTCAGTGGTGCGGGTGCGTCTCCTCGAGCGTCGGCAGGGCCTCGACACCGCGCTTCATGGCGTCACCGAGCCAGGGCACTCCGGGGAGCTCCTCGCCGCGGTGCGGGTAGGCGACGTAGGCGACCACCACGCCGGCGACAGCGAGGATGAGGAACATCGCGAGCAGGAGCAGGACCATGCGTGAAGCCTTCCGAGAACTGGTGCGTACTTTCATCCTTGTACCCCGGTCCAAGCCGGGTCACGCCAGGACGGCCCGTTGTGATCAGCGCAACAGGGGTTCGACCGCGGCGCGGATCTCTGCCGGCATCGGGGTCGAGGGCCGCGCGGGGTCGGCGTTGTCGACGTAGACGTGCACGAACCGGCCCTCGGCCGCGGCCTCGTCACCGTCGCCCTGGAAGATCCCGATCCGGTAGACGACCGAGGAGGTCCCGATCTTGTCGACCACCAGCCCGAGGTCGACCGGGGCCGGGTAACCGACCTCGCGGAAGTACCGGCAGGAGACCTCGGCGACCACGCCGACGGCGGGCAGGTCACGGATGTTCACACCGGTTGCCTCGGCCAGGTGGGCGTTGACGGCAGTGTCGATGAGCTCGAAGTAGCGCGCGTTGTTCATGTGCCCGTAGACGTCGTCGTCGGCCCAGCGGGTCGTCGCGAGCCGCCAGACCACGTAGTCCGACCGGGTGGGCCGGTCGGCCCGGGTCACGCCGACTCCGCCTCGCGCAGCCGTTGGCTGATCACCGCCGAGACGCCGTCGCCGCGCATCGAGACGCCGTACAGCGCGTCGCCCACCTCCATGGTCCGCTTCTGGTGGGTGATCACGAGCAGCTGGCTGTTCTCGCGCAGCTCCTCGTAGATCTCCAGCAGGCGGCCGAGGTTGGTGTCGTCCAGAGCAGCCTCGACCTCGTCGAGGATGTAGAAGGGCGAGGGCCGGGCCTTGAACAGCGCGACCAGGAACGCGACCGCGACCAGCGACCGCTCGCCACCGGAGAGCAGCGAGAGCCGCTTGACCTTCTTGCCGGGCGGGCGCGCCTCGACCTCGATGCCGGTGGTGAGCATGTCCTCGGGCTCGGTGAGCACCAGGCGGCCCTCACCTCCGGGGAACAGGCGAGCGAAGGTGGAGTCGAAGGCCTTCACCACGTCGGCGTACGCCTCGGAGAAGACCTGGACGACGCGCTCGTCGACCTCCTTGACGATGTCGAGCAGGTCGCGGCGGGTGCGCCGCAGGTCCTCGAGCTGCTCGGTGAGGAACTTGTGCCGCTCCTCCAGCGCCGAGAACTCCTCGAGGGCGAGCGGGTTGATCCGGCCCAGCTGGTTCAGGGCACGCTCGGCGGTCTTGAGGCGCTTGGCCTGCTCGTCCCGGTCGAACGGTGCCGGCCCGGGGGTCTCCTCGCCCTCCTTGACCTCGCCCCAGAAGGGCACGAGCTGGTCCGGACCGTACTCGGCGACGAGCGCCTCGGCGTCGAGACCGAGCTCCTCGAGCGCCTTCTCGGCCAGCTGCTCGATGCGCAGGCGCTGCTCGGTGCGGGCCATCTCGTCACGGTGCACGGAGTTGACCAGCTCGTCCAGGGTGCTGCCCAGGGCGCGGAGCTTCTCGCGTGCGGCGACCAGCTCCTGCTCGCGGCCCACCCGGCCCTGCTCGACCCGGGTGCGCTGGATCGCGGCCAGCTCGACCGATTCCTCCAGCCGCGCCAGCACGACGGCGACACCACGGGTGACCGCCTCGGCGACCTTGCCCTCACGGATCAGCCGCTCGCGCCGGGCGATCGCCTTCGCACGCGCGTCGCGCTCGGACCGGGCCGCCGCCAGGAGTCCGTCCGCGCGGCCGTGCAGCGCACGGGCGCGCTCCTCGGCGGTGCGCAGCGCGAGGCGCGACTCCATCTCCACGGCACGGGCAGCGCGGGCGGCCTCGCCCAGCTGCTCGCGCGCGGTGGTGTCCGGCTCCTCGTCGGGAGCCTCCTCGGCGGCCAGGAGGCGAGCCTCCAGGTCGGCCAGGCCGGCCTGGTCGGTGGCGTGCGACTCCTGCGCGGTCGCGATCGCCTGCTCCAGGCGCGCGGCCTCCGCCTTCGCCGAGCGCGCCTGCGAGCCGTACTGGCCGAGCTCCTCGGCGACCGCGGCCAGGGCGGCGTCGGACTCGTGCAGCTTGGCGAGCGCGACGTCGACGCGGCGGGCAGCGTCCTCGCGCTCGTTCTCCAGCGAGCTGAGCGCGAAGGTGAGCCGGTCCAGCTCGTGGCCGGCGCGGGTCAGGGCCTCGCTCGCCTCGTCGACCGCCGCCTGGACCTCGAGCAGGCTGGGCTGGCTGGTCGACCCACCGGCCGCGAAGTGCGCGCCGAGCAGGTCACCTTCACGGGTCACCGCGGTGACGTCGGGTGCTCCGGCGACCAGGGCCTTGGCGGCGGCGAGGTCCTCGACCACGGCGACCTTGAAGAGCAACCTCGCCAGGGCCGGACGCAGCTCGACGGGGCACTCGACCACGTCGATCGCGTAGGTCGCGCCGTCCGCCAGGCCCGGCCAGGTCGTGTCGTCGACCGCGCCGCCCCCGAGCAGGATGCCGGCACGGCCGAGGTCGTCGGCCTTGAGGTGCCCGATCGCGGAGATCGCGGCGTCGACGTCGCGCACGGCGACCGCGTCGGCAGCACCGCCGAGCGCAGCCGCGACCGCGGTCTCGTAGCCGGCCCGTACGTCGAGCAGGGCGGCCACCGAGCCGAGCAGCCCGGAGACCGAGTCGCTGGCGGCGAGCAGGGCGCCGGCACCGTCCTTGCGGTTCAGGCCGAGCTCGAGCGCCTCCTTGCGCGCGGCGAGCGCACTGCGCTCGCGGTCGGCCTGCTGGGCCTCCTCGCGCAGCTTGGCGAGGCGCTCCTCGATGTCGGCGAGCAGCCCGCTGGCACCCTCGTGCTCGGCGTCCAGGCCCTCCTCGCCGGCATCCAGGCCGGCGATGCGCGACTCCAGCGCGGTGAACGACTGCTCAGCCTTCTCGGCACGCGCGACCGCCTCGGCCCGGGCCGAGGCGAGGCGCGCGACCTCCTCCTCGGCGGCAGCGGCGCGGCTGCGCAGGCCGTTGACCTGCCCGTGCAGGCGGGCCAGGCCCTCGCGGCGGTCGGCGGCGGCGCGCTGGAGCCCGGCGATGCGACGCTCCTCCTCGCCGAACGCCTGCTCGGCGGCCTGGCGCGCGGTGATCGACTCCTCCAGGACGGTGCGGTTCTGCTCGACCTCGGCGCCGATCGCGGTCTCCTCGGCGCGGACCCGCTCGGCCTCGGCCTCGAGCTCGGCGGGGTCGCGCCCGGCGGGGACCTCCGGCTCGGTGGCGGCGTTGCGCACGCGCTCGGCCGCCAGGCTCGCCGTACCGCGCAGGCGCTCGCGCAGCCCGGACAGGCCGAACCAGGTCTCCTGCGCCCGGGCGAGGGCCGGCAGGTCGTCGCGCAGCGCGGCCTCGAGCGCGGCCTCGACCTCGCGGGTGGAGGCGATGTCGGCCTCGACCTCGGCGCGCTTGGCGACCAGCACGCTCTCGTCGGCCAGCTCCTGCTCGAGCGAGACCCGGGCGGTGGCCAGGTCGTCGGCGAGGAGGCGGGCGCGGGCGTCGCGCAGGTCGGCCTGGACCGTCTGCGCCTTGCGTGCGACCTCGGCCTGGCGCCCGAGCGGGGTGAGCTGGCGACGGATCTCGGTGAGCAGGTCGGCCAGCCGGGTCAGGTTGCCCTCGGTCGACTCGAGCTTGCGGAGCGCCTTCTCCTTGCGCTTGCGGTGCTTCAGGACGCCGGCGGCCTCCTCGATGAAGCCGCGGCGCTCCTCGGGGGTCGCGCGCAGGATCGAGTCGAGCTGGCCCTGCCCGACGATGACGTGCATCTCGCGGCCGATGCCGGAGTCGCTGAGCAGCTCCTGGACGTCGAGCAGCCGGCAGGAGGTGCCGTTGATCGCGTACTCCGAGCCGCCGTTGCGGAACATCGTGCGGCTGATCGTGACCTCGGCGTACTCGATCGGCAGGGCGCCGTCGGTGTTGTCGATGGTGAGCTGGACCTCGGCGCGGCCCAGCGGCGGGCGGCCGGCGGTGCCGGCGAAGATGACGTCCTCCATCTTGCCGCCGCGCAGCGACTTGGCGCCCTGCTCACCCATGACCCAGGCGAGGGCGTCGACGACGTTGGACTTGCCCGACCCGTTCGGGCCGACGATGCAGGTGATGCCCGGCTCGAGCTGGAGCGTGGTCGCGGAGGCGAAGGACTTGAACCCCTTGAGGGTCAGGCTCTTCAGGTACAAGGTGTTCCTCTTCTCCTGGATCGACGTCCACGTGCCCGCACGGGCGTGTGCGCGAACAGGCATCCTAAGCAGGACGCCCGCCGGGGGAAGCGGCACGTCGAGACTACGTGCCCGCGCCGGTCAGCGGGAGCCGCCGCCCGCGTGTCGGACCCTGGTCTCGGGCGAGGTGCCGGGCGGGACTCAGGACCTGACTCCGGACCTGACTCCGGGCGTGACTCAGGCCGCCTCCGCCGCGTCCTGGTGGGCGATGTGGGTCAGCTGCCCCCAGATCAGCACCACCAGCACTGCCGAGCCGCCGAAGGCGAACCAGAACGGCGTCGTCACGTTGCCCGCGCGAGCCAGCAGGCCGCCGAGTGCGGCACCGGCGACCAGGCCGCCGTACATGCCGATCATGTTCACGCTGCCCACGCGCACCTGCAGGTGCGCGGGGACGGCGCGCTGCCGGACCGTCATCGACGTGGTGCCCCAGATGAACGCGTGCGCGCCGAACCCGAAGAAGATCGGCAGCGCGACCGCGGCGTGCGTGGTCAGGGCCAGCCCGAGGTGGGTCAGCGTCTCGTAGACCAGTCCGATCCGCATCAGGTCGCCAAGGCTGACGTGCCGGGTGATCCAGCCGTACGTCGCGGTGCCGAGCAGTCCCCCGAGCCCGATCACGGTGGTGATCAGGCCGAAGCCGACCGGGCCGAGGCCGAGCTGCTCGCGGGCGTAGAGGACCAGGACCGACCACGCCGCGCCGTAGGTGACGTTGAAGCTCAGGATGGTCAGCACCAGCGTGCGGACCGCCGGGTTGTGCCGCACCCAGCGGAACCCCTCGGCGACGTCGGCGAGCAGGTGGCCTTCGTCCTCGGCCGTGCGACCGTGCTCGGGCAGCACGATCCGGGAGAACAGCGCGATGCCGGCCAACACGAGGACGGCCTCACCGGCGAACGGCCACGCGGCCCCGGCGGCGAACATCGCGGCACCCAGCGGCGGCCCGGCGAGCTGGTTGAGCGTGATCATGCCGAACCCGAGACGAGCGTTGCCGATCGTGAGGTCGTCGCGGTGGACCAGCATCGGCAGCAGGGTGCTGCTGGTGTTGTCGGCGAAGACCTCCGCGCTGCCCAGCAGGAACAGCGCGGCCAGCACGAGCACGATCGAGACCGCACCCGCGACGATCGCCGTCACGAGCAGGGCGAGCACCACGACCCGGACCGCGTTCACCGCGAGCACCAGGCGCCGCCGGTCGAGGCGGTCCGAGAGTGCACCGGCCGGCAGCCCGAAGACGAACGGCGGCAGCCACTGGACCAGGGCTGCGAGGGAGATCAGGAACGGGTCGTGGGTCTGGGAGGCGACCAGCAGCGGCCCCGCCGCCATCGAGAAGCCGTCCGCCAGGTTGGTCGCCCAGCTGGACGTCATCAACCACCGGAACGGGATCCCGAGACGGCGTGGCACGAGGGTCTCGACCAGCCGGATCACCGAGGCACCCTAGGCGCCCGCGGCTCCGGGGCGCACGGGGTTATCGCGCAGCGGGTCCACCGCGTGCGGCGGCGGACATCGCCTTGAGCCCGGAGACGAGCAGGTCGACGCCGAAGGCGAAGCGCTCCTCCCCCGATCCGGTCGTCATCGTCTCGGCCATCGAGGACAGCAGCGGGAAGTGGGTGGGCGGCAACGAGGCGAAGATCCTGCGCACCTCGCCGACCACGGCGTCCTCCTCGACGTGCTCGACCGGCGTCTCGCCCGCCTCCTGTCCACGGTGCCGCTCGATCCAGATGTCCTCCTCCACGGCGACCGAGCCGACGTAGAGCGAGGCGACGTCGACGAACCACGCGCAGTACTGGTCGGGCACGTCGCCGGCCTTGAGCAGCGCGACCAGGCGTTCGGTGACTGCCAGCAGGCCAGGCTCCACCGGGATCATGCCCATCGTGCACCGGGCCACCCCCGGATGCGCGCGGTAGAGGCCGAGGAGGGCGGTCAGCGCCTCTTTGAGCTGGACGTCCCAGCGCTCCGGGTCGGGGTCGGGAATCTCCCACAGCGCGCAGACCCGGCCGACCACGAGCTGGTCGAGCTCGGCGCGGTTCGCGACGTGGGCGTAGAGCGAGGCGGGGCCCGTGCCGAGCTCCTTCGCGATCGAGCGCATCGTCACCGCGTCGTACCCGTGCACCCGCATCTGCTCGATGGCCGCGTCGACGATCCGATCGGCCGAGAGCCGGTCGCTGCCGCGTGCAGCACGCTTGCGGGGTCGCCCGAAGGCCTCCCCGATCATCCGGTTGACCTGGTCACCGACCGCGGCGACCGCGGCCTCGGAGGCCGTCACGGTCACACCGCCGACCTTGTAGGTGCGCTGCTCGCCCTCGCCGCTCATGCGGCCAGCGTAGCAAGGCGACGAACAATGTTCTTGATTTGCGAACAACGTTCGTGTTAGAACACTGTTCGTCAAACTTCGAACATCGTTCGTCCCTCGACCACGACCTCCAGGAGCACCCGTGTCCACCACCTCCACCGCGATCGCGGATCCGTCGTACGACGCCGCGACCGGCTACCGCTACCGTTGGATGGTCCTCGCCGTCGTGCTGATCGCCGACGTGATGGACCTCCTCGACTCGACCATCGCCAACCTCGCCGGGCCCTCGATCCGGCACGACATCGGCGGGAGCGACACCACCCTGCAGTGGATCCTCGCCGCCTACACGCTGACCTTCGCGGTCGGGCTGATCACCTCGGCGCGTGCCGGTGACCTGTGGGGCCGGCGCCGGCTCTTCGTGATCGGCATGGCCGGGTTCACCCTGGCCTCGCTGCTCTGCGGCCTCGCGCCGAGCGCCGGGCTGCTGATCGCCTTCCGCGTGGCCCAAGGTTTCTTCGGCGCCGTGATGATCCCCCAGGGTTTCGCGATGGTGAAGGCCTCCTTCACCGCCGAGGACCTCCAGAAGGCGTTCGTCCCGTTCGGACCGGTCATGGGCCTGGCCGCGGTGATGGGCCCGATCCTGGCCGGCTTCCTGCTCAAGGCGGACCTCTTCGGCAGCGACTGGCGCGCGATCTTCTGGATCAACGTGCCGGTCGGCGCCGTCGCGACGTACCTCGCGGCACGGTTCCTGCCGCGCACGATGCCACCGGACCCGCACGCCCGGCTCGACCTGCGCGGCAGCGTCCTGCTCACCGCGGCCTCGATCAGCCTGATCTACCCCCTGGTCCAGGGTCACGACCAGGGATGGCCCAGCTGGATGTTCGGGCTGCTCGGCCTCAGCACGGTGCTCTGGGTCGGCTTCGCCCTCTCCGAGCGGGCGGCGTCCCACCCGGTCATCGAGCGGTCCCTGTTCTCCAACCGTGCCTTCATCGGCGGCCTGGTGTTCCTCGGCACCTTCTTCACCGCGATGTCCGGCTTCATGCTGACCATCAACCTCTTCCTGCAGTACGGGCTGCACTTCACCCCGATGCACACCGGTCTGGCGCTGTCCCCCTGGGCACTGGGCATGGCCGTCGGAGCTGCCGCCTCGGGCGCGGCGCTCGGGCCGAAGTTCGGGCGTCACGTGCTGCACGGAGGGCTGGTCCTGGTGGCTCTCGGGCTCGGGCTGGTCTGGCTGGCGGTCGACGCGCACGGGATGAGCACCGGAGGCTGGGACCTGGCTCCGGGCTTCTTCGTCACCGGCCTGGGCAGCGGCGCGATCTTCGCCCCGCTCTTCGACATCATCCTGGCCGACCTGGGCGACCACGAGGTCGGCACCGGCAGCGGCGTGCTCAACGCGGTCCAGCAGTTCTGCGGTGCGCTCGGCGTCGCGGTGCTGGGCTCGGTCTTCTTCCAGCTCCTGCCCGGCCACGGCTTCGCCGAGGCGATCAAGGACCTGGTCGTGATCGGCGTGTGCTGCTACGCGGTCAGCTTCGCGGCCGCGTTCCTGCTGCCGATGCACGCCCGCGAGGACGCAGCGGCGCACTGAGGGGGCGCACCGAGGGGCGCACTGGAACGGCCCTGCGGGAGCCTCGTACCCGGCCGGGCTCCCGCAGGGGCCGGCCGTGCTGGTGGAACGGGTCAGGCGGGTTCGAGAACCTCGTCGCCGACCATCGCGGCGAGCGTGTCGTTCTCCATCTGGAGACGGAGCACGACGCTCTCGAGGTCGGCGATGCGCTGACGGAGCGTCTGGTTCTCACGAGCGAGGCGGGCGGTCACGCGGGGGTCGGTGCCACCGATGTGACCGAGAAGTGCCTTGGCCATGAAGATTTCCTCCGGGGGAACTGTGTAACCCATGGGCGGTAGGGCCCGAACGGGCCGTCTACAAGAGTCTCACGAGCGGCGCGAAGGAGCAAGACCGCGCGGCGGACGCTGGCACTGCGCGCAGAAGTAGGAGGACCGGTTCATGAAGCTCGTGCGGCGGATCGGGGTCCCGCAGCGCGAGCACGGCTCCCCCTCCTGCCCGTAGACCTCCAGGGAGCGGTCGAAGTAGCCGCTCTCCCCGTTGACGTTGACGTAGAGCGCGTCGAAGGAGGTGCCGCCCTGCCCCAGCGCTGCGGACATCACCGTCCGTGCGCCGGCGAGCACGGCCTCGACCTCGGCGACGCGGAGCACCTCGCCGCGGCGCTCACCGTGCAGGCGCGCCAGCCACAGCGCCTCGTCGGCGTAGATGTTGCCGACCCCGGAGATCACCGTCTGGTTGAGCAGGATGCGCTTGATGCCCGAGGCACTGCGCCGGACCCGGCGCACGAACCCCTCATCGTCGAACTCCGCGTCCAGCGGGTCGCGGGCGATGTGCGCGATCTCCGAGGGCAGCTCGGCGCCTCCCGGGGCGAAGGAGAGCCCGCCGAACATCCGCTGGTCCACGAAGCGCAGCTCGGTCCCGCCGGCGAGCCGGAACCGGACCCGCAGGTGCCGCTCGTCGGGGGCGCCGGAGGGCTGCACCAGCATCTGGCCGCTCATCCCGAGGTGCGCGAGCAGCGCGTCACCGCTGCCCTCCCCCGCGGCGGCGAGCGGGAGCCAGAGGTACTTGCCGCGGCGCCGGGCCGCGGTGAAGGTGCGGCCGGTCAGGACGGCGGCGAAGTCAGCGGGCCCGGCCGCGTGGCGGCGTACAGGTCGCGGGTGGAGCACCTCGACCGCCTCGATCGGCGCGTCGAGCACGTGGGCCTCCAGGCCGCGGCGGACGACCTCGACCTCGGGGAGCTCGGGCACGGTGGCTCAGGCGCCGGCGTCGGACTCGACCGGCTCGGCCACCGGCAGCTCGGAGACCAGCGTGGAGTACGCCGACTCGGCCGCCTGCTGCTCGGCCTCCTTCTTCGACCGGCCGACGCCGTGGCCGTGCAGCCGGTCGGCGACGCGGACCTGGGCGGTGAAGGTCTTCATGTGGTCGGGGCCCTCGTCCTCGATCAGGTACGTCGGGACGCCGAGGTCGTGCTCGGCACAGAACTCCTGCAGCGAGGTCTTCCAGTCCAGACCGGCGCCGAGGGCTGCAGCCGCCTCGAGGAGCGGGTCGAAGAGCAGGTGGACCAGCTTCTCCGCGGCGTCGTGGCCGCCGGAGAGGAACGTCGCGCCGATGACGGCCTCGACGGTGTCGGCCAGGATCGAGGCCTTGTCGTGGCCCCCGGTGGACTCCTCGCCCTTGCCGAGGTGGACGTGCGGTCCGAGCCCGATCGTGCGGGCCACCTCGGCCAGCGCCCGGGCGTTGACGACGGCCGCCCGCAGCTTGGCCAGCCGGCCCTCGGAGAGGTCCGGGTGGGTGCGGTACAGCGTCTCGGTGATGACCACACCGAGCACCGAGTCGCCGAGGAACTCCAGGCGCTCGTTGGTCGGGAGCCCGCCGTTCTCGTAGGCGTACGAGCGGTGCGTCAGGGCGAGCTCCAGCAGCTCGGGATCCAGGACAGGATCACCGAGCGCGGAACGCAGGTCGGCGTACGACCCGGGTTCGAGCGTCTGCGTCAAGGCGACGGCGGACGTCTCAGATGACCTGGCGGCGGTCGGCCTTGGCGCCGTACTGACCGCACTCGGGGCAGGCACGGTGCGGCAGGTGCTTGGAGCCGCAGGCCGGGTTCGAGCAGGTCACCAGCGACGGCGCAACAGCCTTCCACGCCGACCGGCGGTGGCGGGTGTTGCTGCGCGACATCTTCCGCTTCGGGACAGCCACGATGTTCTCCTTCTCGGCGACCAGGGTCCTGGTCGGTCTACGTCAGTCTCGGTCGGGGCCGGCGTCCGGCCCCAGGTCCTGCAGTCTCGCCCACCGCGGGTCGACGGGCTCCTCGTGCCGGTGGTCCGGGTCGTCCGCCAGGCGCGCACCACACTCGGTGCACAGTCCCGGACAGTCGTCGCGGCACAACGGCTGGAACGGCAGTGCGAGCACCACCGCGTCCCGCAGCGCCGGCTCGAGGTCGATCAGGTCGCCCTCGGTCCGGCGGACATCGGTCTCCTCGTCGTCGTCGGGGTTGCTGACGGCGTCACGGGTGTCGTCGTAGAGGAACAGCTCCTGGAGGTCGATCGCGATGTGGTCCTCGATCGGCTCCAGGCACCGTGCGCACTCGCCCTCCAGGTCCGCGGCTGCGGTCCCGGTGACGAGCACACCCTCCATGACCGCCTCGAGCCGCAGGTCGAACTCGACCGGCGAACCTTCGGCGACACCCAGGATCTCGATGCCCAGCTCTGCCGGGGCCTCCGCGGAGAACGACACCGTGCGCTGGGACCCCGGGCGGCGGCCGAGCTCGCGAGTGTCGAGCACGAGCGGCGCTCTCGGGTCGAGCTGGCGCAAGATGTCACTTCCGTTGAAGCTTTGGCAGAACCTACGGGAGTCTAACGGTCCCCGGGGCTGGGTGCTAATCGGGCAGATCGGGCGGACGGGCCGGATTTTGACACGTCGCGAGGCGCAAGCATGGCAAGGCGGAGGAGGGAAGGCGTCCTTCAGCGGAGCTTGCGGAGCGGACGTCGACCGACGACAACGCAGCCAGGCGCCGCGAATCGCGGCGTGTCACCGCTGGAGGTGGTCGGGGAGGGCCATCTCCTCGACATCGGTGTCGTCGCCGAGCTGGTGGCTGTGCCCGCCCACCAGCTGGGCCCGGCCCCGGCTGACCAGGGCCACGATCCCGGTCAGGACCTCCTCGAAGGAGGCCAGCTTCTCGGCGACGTACTCGTCGATCTCGACCCGCATCTCCTCCTCCATCGGCGGAGCGTCCGGGCCCGAGAGCTCGGCGCGGCCCTTGCGGACCGCGGCGATCGTCTTCTCCACGGTGTCCTCGAAGTTCGCGAGCTTGGCCTCGACGTACTCCTCGGTCTCGGCGCGCACGGCGGCGGCCTCCGACTCGACCGCGGTGCGCAGCTCCTCGGCGCGCAGCTGGGCGAGCTTGTAGACGTCGGTGTCGGAGACCAGGTCCAGGCTCTTGCGCTCGGCCTCGCGCAGGATCTCCAGGGCCTCGAGCCGGCCGGTGTCGACCAGGGCATCACGCTCGCCCACGACCTCGGTCGCCTGGCTCAGGGTGGTCTCGATCGTCATCTCGAGCTCGGCGAGCAGGTCGCCCAGCTCGGCCTTGTTGATCATCACCGAAGCAGACATCGGCACCGAGCGGGCCGCGTCAACCGCGTTCCGCAGGGCGTCCAGCCTCCGGATGACGTCGTCCTTCACTCAGCCCTCCGCTGCGGCGCGACGCTCGGCCAGGCGGGTGGTCAGGCGGTCCAGCACGTGCTCGGGCACCAGCCCGGAGACGTCGCCGCCGAACATCGCGACCTCCTTGACCAGCGAGGAGGCCAGGAAGGAGTACTCGGGGCTGGTGGGGATGAAGATCGTCTCCACGTCGACCAGGGAGGAGTTCATCTGGGCCATCTGGAGCTCGTAGTCGAAGTCGCTGACCGCGCGCAGGCCCTTGACGATCGCCTTGATGCCGTTGGCCTCGCAGAAGGTGGTGAGCAGGCCCTCGAAACCCTCGACGGTGACGTTGTCGTAGGCCTTCACGGACTCGCGGATCATCTCCATGCGCTCCTCGGCGGTGAAGAGCCGGGCGCTGGCCTTCGCCTTGTTCACCCCGATCGCGACCACGACCTCGTCGAAGAGCTCGGAGGTCCGGGCGATGATGTCGAGGTGGCCGTTCGTCACCGGGTCGAAGGACCCCGGACAGACCGCTTTGCGCACGGACCCCATCCTTTCACTCCTGCCCCACGGACTGCGTTTCTTCACGGGCGCGGCGAACGTACCAGAGCACGGTCTCGCCGTACTTCTTCTGCCGAGGGGTCCCGAGCCCGGCCGGCCAGGTCGGCTCCACGCTACGCCGCGAGCGCTCCACCACGACAGTGGCCCGCTCGGAGAGCCAGCCGTTGCCGACCAGCGCGGCCAGGTCCGCGGCGAGATCCTCCTCCGACAAGGGGTAGGGCGGGTCGGAGAAGACCACGTCGTACGCCGCCCGCGGCGGCGCGGCGAGCACCCGGGCCACGGGCTGGGCGATCACCTCGACCGCGAGCCCCACCTCGCGCGCGTTGGCCGAGACCAGGCCCGCCGTGCGCCGGTCGGACTCGACCGCGGTGACCGCGGCCGCGCCGCGCGAGGCCGCCTCCAGGCCGATCGCGCCGGACCCGGCGTACAGGTCCAGCACGCGCAGGCCCGCCAACGATCCGAGCTGTGACTCCAGCGCCGAGAACAGCGCCTCGCGCACGCGGTCCGAGGTCGGCCGGGTGGCGTCGCCCGGCGGGGTGCGCAGACGCCGGCCGCCCGCGCTGCCGCCGATGATCCGGGTCAACTCGCCACCCGCCCTCAGCCCTTGTCCAGGTACGCCGCGCGCTCGGACTCCTCGATCGCGCGCACGGCCGCGAGCAGTGCCGGTGAGGCGTCCAGCTCGGGATCCTCGGCCAGGTGGGAGGTGGCGGCCTCCCGCGCGGCCAGGATCACGGCCTCGTCGGTGAGCACCGAGAGCAGCTTGAGCGAGGACTTCCGCCCGCTCTGCGAGGTGCCGAGCACGTCACCCTCGCGGCGCTGCTCCAGGTCGATCCGGGACAGCTCGAAGCCGTCGCGGGTCCCGGCGACCGCGATCAGGCGCTCCATCGAGGCAGACTCCGGCGCGACCGCGGTGACCAGCAGGCACAGGCCCGCGTGCCCACCGCGCCCGATGCGACCGCGCAGCTGGTGCAGCTGGGAGACGCCGAAGCGCTCGGCGTCGAGGATGACCATCACGGTGGCGTTCGGGACGTCGACGCCGACCTCGATCACGGTGGTGGAGACGAGCACGTCGACATCTCCCGCGGCGAAGGCGCGCATCACGCGGTCCTTCTCCTCCGGGGTCATCCTGCCGTGCAGCATCTCGACCCGCAGCCCGCTCAGCGGTCCGCCGGCCAGCTCCGGGGCGAGCTCCTCGACGGCGTGCAGCTCCGGGCCCTCCTCGGGCGGCGGTTCATCGCCGATCCGCGCGCACACCACGTAGGCCTGCCGACCCTGGCCGACCTCCTCGCGGATGCGCTGCCAGGCGCGCTCGAGCCACGCGGGCTGGGCCTGGACCGGGACGACGTTCGTCTGGACCTCGCCGCGTCCGGCCGGCAGCTCGGAGAGCGTCGAGGTGTCCAGGTCGCCGAAGACGGTCATCGCCACCGTGCGCGGGATCGGGGTCGCGGTCATGACCAGCACGTGCGGCGGGGTGCCGGCCTTGGACGTCAGGGCCGCGCGCTGCTCGACCCCGAAGCGGTGCTGCTCGTCGACCACGACCAGCCCCAGGTCGAAGAACTGGACCTTCTCCTCCAGCAGGGCGTGGGTGCCGATCACGATGCCGGCCTCGCCGCTGGCCGCGTCCAGCATCGCCTGGCGCCGCGCCGCGGTCCCCATCGAGCCGGTGAGCAGCGCGAGCCGGGTGGCGACCTCGGCACCGCCCAGCTGTCCCCCCTGCGCGAGGTCACCGAGCATCGCGGTCATCGAGCGCAGGTGCTGCTGGGCGAGGACCTCGGTCGGGGCGAGCAGGGCGGCCTGTCCGCCGGCGTCGACGACCTGGAGCATCGCGCGCAGCGCGACCAGCGTCTTGCCGGAGCCGACCTCGCCCTGGAGCAGCCGGTGCATCGGGTGGTCGGCGGCCAGCTCGCCGGCGATCTCCTCCCCGACCCGGACCTGTCCCGCGGTCAGCGTGAACGGCAGGCGCTCGTCGAAGGCCTCCAGAACCCCGCCGCCGGTCACGGCTCGCGCGGTGGCCCGCTGGGCCCGGTGCTCAGCACGTCGCCGCGCGAGCACGGTCTGGGTCACGAACGCCTCGTCGTACTTCAGCCGCTTGCGCGCCGCCCCGAGCTGACGGTGGTCATCGGGGCGGTGGATCCACCGCAGTGCGGTCTCGGCGGTGATGAGCTCCTCGCGCTCGCGGACCGCCGCGGGCAGCTTCTCCGGGACTGTCTCGAGCAGGTCGAGCGCGAGCCCGATGGTCTCCTCGAGCTTCCAGCTGTCGATCTTGCCGATCACCGGGTAGATCGGGATCAGGTCGGGCATCTTGGCGAACGCGTCGTCGGCGTCGCCCTGCGCGCCGTACATCCGGTAGTTCGGGTTGTTGAGGTCCCAGCGGTTGTTGAACCACTTGAGCCTGCCGGAGAACATCCCGATTGTTCCGACCGCGAAGGTCTTGAGGTGGAAGTCGGCGATGTGGCTGGACTTGGCGAAGAAGGTCATCGCCAGCCGGCCGTCCTCGCCCTTGACCTGGACCAGGACCCGGTACGCCGTGCGCTTGGTCCGCTTGTCGGTGTAGGTCCTCTGCTCGGAGGAGACCACCTCGCCGACCAGCGAGATCAGGTCGCCCTCGACGAGCTCGCCCAGGTCGCTGAGACGGCCCTTGTCGACGTAGGTGCGCGGGTAGTGCTCGAGCAGCTGCCCGATCGTCTCGAACCCGGTCTCCTTGACGACCTCGGCCGCCTTCTTGCCGCCGACGACCGTGATCGGCGAGTCCCAGGTGACCTCCAACCGGGCCCCGCTCACTCGACCGCCAGCAGCAGCGGGTAGCGCTCCTGGCCGCCGTCGTGGACCACGACGTCGACGCCGGCGTGGTGGGTCTCGATCCAGCTCTCGCAGCGCTCCACGAGGTCGCCGGCGTCCTGGCCGCCGACCAGCGTGACGAGCTCCCCGCCACCGGCCAGCATCCGCTCGAGCACACCGGTGGCAACCTCGAGCAGGTCGGTGCCGACCACGGCGAAGTCGCCCTGCAGGACGCCGAGCACGTCACCGGGCTCGCACGGGCCCGCGGTGGTCATCGCCTGCTTGACCGCGACGGTGACCGCGCCGTGCCGGGTGCCGCGGGCCGCGGAGGTCATCTGGACGACGTCGCTGTCGAAGGCGCGCTCGGGCTCGTGGACCGCGATCGCGGCGATCCCCTGGACCTGGGCCCGGGTCGGCACCACGACGACGCGCACGTCGTGGTCCTCCTCGGCCTGGGCGGCGGCCGCCTCGGCGACAGCGAGCGAGTCGGGGTCATTCGGCAGCACCACGATCTCCTGGGCGCCGCAGGAGAGCACCAGCTCGAGGATCTCCCCGGTGCTCGGCCGGCGCCCCGGTCCGCCGCGCAGCACGTGCGCTCCCGCCTCGCGGAAGATCTCGGCCAGCCCGTCGCCGGCGACGACCGCCACGACCGCGCGACCGCGCCGGTCCGCGCGCTTGGTCCGCACCCGGGCCACCTGCTCGGCGAAGTGCGTGACCCGGATCCTGCGCGGACGGCCGGCGTCGATGCCGGCCTCGACGGCCGACCCCACGTCGTCGGTGTGCACGTGGACGTTCCACAGGCCCTCGCCCCCGACGACCACGATCGAGTCGCCGACCTCGCCGAGGAGGGTCCGCAGGCCCGCGATCGCGTCGTCCTCGGCGTCGAGGAGGTACATCACCTCGTAGGCCGGCCCGTCCTCGGTCAGGTCGCCGGTCGGCATCGGTCGCGGGATCGCGTGCGTGCCGATCGGCGCCTGCGCGATCACGGCCCGGCGCCCGGTCACGGCCGTCTCGGCGGCGTCCAGGATCACGCACAGCCCCCGACCGCCCGCGTCGACCACGCCGGCGTCCTTGAGCAGCTGCATCTGCTCGGGCGTGCGAGCCAGTGCCTCGCGCGCGGCACCGGCCGCCGCCGTCAACACCTCGCCCAGGTGCGCCTCGGGATCCTCGGCACGCTCGGCGGCTGCCTGCGCGGCCGCCTTCGCGACGCTGAGCATGGTCCCCTCGACCGGGTTGCCGACCGCTGCGTACGCCGCGTCGCTGGCCATCGCGAAGCCCTCGGCCATCAGCGTGGCCGACCTGTCCTGCGGTCCGCCCTGGCCCAGGTGGCGGAACAGCGCGGTGATCAGCTGGCTCACGATCACCCCGGAGTTGCCCCGGGCCCCCAGCAGCGCCGCCTTGGCGTAGACCGCGAGGGCCGGGCGCATGTCCGGCTCGACCCCGGGCGCGAGCGCCTCCTGCTCGGCGAGGTGGTCGCGCAGGGCCTCGCGCGCGGCCTGCATCGTCAGGTACATGTTCGTGCCGGTGTCACCGTCGGGGACCGGGTAGACGTTGAGCGCGTCGATCTCCTCGCGGGCAGCCGAGAGCCCCTGGACCGCCAGATCCGCGAAACGGCGTACGGCACCCAGGTCGAAGGTGGCGATCTGCTCGCCCCGCGTCCCAGCGCTCATGCCCTGCTCTCGCTCGTTCCCGCACGATTGATGCGGATCACGCTAGTTGGTCCGCGCTCGATTCGCGTGGAGGGGTCGGTGTCGTCTATTCTTCTTCGGTTGCCCGGATCATCCCGGGCCCCTGACTTCGATCGACCCGCAAACCCAAGGAGTGCACGGTGGCTGCCGTCTGCGACATCTGCGCCAAGAAGCCCGGCTTCGGCAACAACCGCCCGTGGTCCCGCAAGATCACGAAGCGCCGCTTCAACCCGAACATCCAGCGTGTCCGCGCGACCGTGAACGGCACCCCGAAGCGCGTCAACGTGTGCACCGGCTGCCTCAAGGCCGGCAAGGTCACCCGCTGACCCCCTGAGACAACGCGACGGCGCCCCTGCTTCGGCTCGGGCGCCTTTCGCCTTTTGTCCCACGCGGCTCAGGTTTCACTGGTTGACCGGTGAAACCTGACGAGACACCGCAAATAAGGTGCGCTTCGCCCAACTTGACGTCGCTCACGGCTCCCGATCGCCTCCCGAGCTTCTGGCCTAGAAGTGGGTCCAGCCGGGGTCGCCCTCGTACGGCGCACCGTCGACCGTCACTCCCTGACCCTCGGGACCCGCCGCGGCCACCCTTCCGATCTCGCGGAAGCCCTCCGGCAGGTCGGTCCCGGCAGGGAAGGTCGCCACCAGAGGGTGGTCCTCGCCGCCACCGAGCACGAACTGCAGCGGATCCACGCCCAGCGCCGCGCCGACCGCGACCAGCGGCTCGTCGATCGGGAAGGCCGAGGACGTGACGTCGATGGCGACCCCCGAGGCCGCCGCCACGTGCCCGAGGTCGGCGACCAGGCCGTCGGAGACGTCGATCATCGACGTGGCGCCGGCCTTCGCGGCCAGAAGCCCGGCGGCGTACGGCGGCTCCGGACGCTGGTACGCCGTGACGACGGCGCGCGGGGAGCGGAAGCCGCGACCCAGGACGGCGAGCCCGGCCGCGGCCCAGCCCTGGCGGCCGGCGATGGCCAGCACGTCTCCCGGCTGCGCGCCCGAGCGCAGGACCGGCGCGACCTCGCACTCCCCCAGCACGGTGACCGCGACGACGACCTCGGAGGAGCGGGTGACGTCCCCGCCGACCACGCTGGCCCCGACCAGGGCGGCCTCGGCGGCGATCCCCTCGGCCAGGTCGAGCACCCACTGAGCGGGAAGGTCGGCCGGGAGCGCCAGCCCGACGGTCAGGCCGGTGGCGCGCCCGCCCATCGCGTTGACGTCGGAGATGTTCTGCGCCGCGACCCGGTGGCCCACGTCGGCGCCGCTGGCCCAGTCCCGGCGGAAGTGCCGGCCCTCGACGACGAGGTCGGTCGAGACCACCACGTGGCCCTTCGGCGTGCGGAGCACCGCCGCGTCGTCACCGGGCCCGACGTACACCGCCGGTCCCTGCTCGAAGCGGCGCACCAGCTCGGCGATCAGCCCGAACTCACCGAGGTCGGCCACGGTGGCGCCGGGCGCGGCGGGAGTGCTCATGGGGCAACTCTTCCACCCTGCGGTGCGCAGGCTCCGCAGCGGGCGAGTTTCGTCCTGCCGAGCGGTCCGGTAGGTTTCGAGGTGGCCCCACTCACCGCCGACACCGAGGGAGACTCACATGGTCGTCCAGGCCTACATCCTGATCCAGACCGATGTCGGCAAGGCGGCTGAGGTCGCGGCCAAGATCACCGACATCAAGGGCGTCATCCTCGCCGAGGACGTCACCGGCCCGTACGACGTGATCGTGCGCGCCGAGGCCCGCAACGTCGACGAGCTCGGCAAGCTGGTCGTCGCGAAGGTGCAGACCCTCGACGGCATCACCCGCACCCTGACCTGCCCCGTCGTCCACATCTGAGACCAGCCGGGCGACCGGCCCCGCAGGAAAGCTCCGCAGGAACGCTCAGCGCAGACCGGTGCTGCGCCGCAGCGCCAGCTGGACCAGCCGGTCCACCAGCGCCGGGTAGTCCAACCCCGACTCGGCCCACATCCGCGGGAACATCGAGGTCGCGGTGAAACCGGGCATGGTCTCGACCTCGTTCAGCACGACCTTCCCGTCGGGCAGGACGAAGAAGTCGACCCGGGCCAGGCCCTCGACGTCGAGGGCGGCGAACGCCTGGACCGCGAGGTCGCGCACCCGGGTGGCGGTCGCGTCGTCGAGGTCCGCCGGTACGTCGAGTGCGGTGTTCTGCTCGGGCAGGTACTTGGCCTCGAAGTCGTAGAAGGCGTGCTCGGCGTCGACGCGGATCTCTGCGATCGCGCTGGTCTCCGGCTCACCGTCGAGGTTCTGCAGGACGCCGATCTCGACCTCGCGGCCACCGACCGCACCCGCCTCGACGATCACCTTGGGATCGAAGCGCTCGGCCTCGCGGATCGCGGCCTCGAGCTGGTCGGCCTCGTCGACCCGGCTGATGCCGAAGCTGGAGCCTGCTCGCGCGGGCTTCACGAAGACCGGGTAGCCCAGGGTGTCGACGGCCTCGGTCACCGCCGCGGGGTCGCTGTCCCAGGAGCCGGGGCGCACCAGCACCCACGGCTGGACCGGGAGACCCTGCGCGGCGAAGAGCATCTTCATGTAGGCCTTGTCGGTGCCGACGGCCGAGGAGAGCACCCCCGCGCCGACGTACCGGACCCCGGAGAGCTCCAGCAGACCCTGCAGGGTGCCGTCCTGGCCCCACGGACCGTGCATCACCGGGAAGACGACGTCGACCTCACCGAGCCGGGTCGGCACCTCACCGGGAGCCTGCACCACCAGGTCGGCGCTGGGACTGAGCGCGACCTCCCGGTCGCTGGTGACCTCGGGCAGCTCGCCGGCGGGCCCGAGCGCGAGCCGGCCCGCCTCGTTCGACTCCAGCACCCAACGGCCGTCGGTGGTGATCCCGACCGGGATCACCTCGTACTTCTCCGGGTCCAGGGCGCCGATCACGCTCCCGGCCGAGACGCAGGAGATGGCGTGCTCGCTGGAGCGGCCGCCGAAGACGACGGCGACCCTGGTCCTCGGCTTCTGCTCATCCACCCGGAAGACCCTACCGGGGCGTCCCGGCCGCTCCGACCTCTACCGTGGTGCCATGATCCGACCCGCCACCCGCGCCGTGCACGTCGGCCGCCCTCCGCACACCAGCGACGAGCCGATGAACGTCCCGATCATGATGGCCTCCACCTACGTCGCCGGCGGCGAGCGTGAGTACGGCCGGTACGCGAACCCGACTTGGGCGGCCTTCGAGGAGGCGCTGGCCTCCCTCGAGGGCGGCGAGCAGGGAGCACAGTGCCTCTCCTTCGCCAGCGGGCTCGCGGCGGTCTCGGTGGTCCTGGACCTCGTCGGGCAGGACCAGGTCGTGGTGGCGCCCCGGCACGTCTACAACGGCACCACGATGCAGCTCGGCGACCTCGAGGTGCGCGGCCGGATCAAGACACTCCTGGTCGACCAGACCGACACCGCGGCCGTGATCGCCGCGTGCGAGGACGCCGCCCTGGTCTGGCTGGAGTCACCGGCCAACCCGACGATGGAGGTCGCCGAGGTGGCCGCGATCGCCGAGGCGGCGCACGCGGCCGGTGCGTACGTCGTGGTCGACAACACTTTCGCGACACCGGTGCTCCAGCAGCCGCTCGACCTCGGCGCCGACCTGGTCGTGCACTCCGCGACCAAGTACATCGCGGGCCACTCCGACGTCCTGATGGGCGCGATCGTGACGCGCGACCCCGCTCTCCACGACGTGCTCAAGCGCCGTCGCGACCTGCTCGGCGCGATCCCGGGTCCGTTCGAGGCGTGGCTCGCGCTGCGCGGGCTGCGAACGCTGCCGCTACGCGTCGAGCGTGCCAGCGAGAACGCCGCCGAGCTGGCCCGGCGGTGCGCCGACCACCCGGCTGTCATCGACGTGCGGTACCCCGGATTCGGGGGCATGCTCGCCATCGTCCTGGAGAGCGCCGAGGCGGCCGACCGGCTGACCCACGGCACCAGCCTGTGGGTGCACGCCACCTCGCTCGGTGGCGTGGAGTCCATGCTCGAGCGGCGCCGCCGCTGGGCCGCCGAGCCGGCGACGGTGCCCGAGGGCCTCGTGCGGCTCTCGGTGGGCATCGAGGACGTCGAGGACCTCTGGGAGGACCTCGCCGGCGCACTGGGCGGCTGATGAACCTCCCGGCCGGCTGCACAGCCCGCCCCCTGGTGCCCGAGGACGCCCGCGCGGTCTTCGAGATGATCGCTGCCTCCGAGCTGGCCGTCATCGGGACGGTCGCGATCGAGGAGGCCGACATCATCGGGGACTGGGCGCGGCCGAGCTTCGATCTCGCCGCCTCGACCACGGGTGTCTTCGACGGGGACCGCCTGATCGGGTACGCCGAGGTCAGCGGTCCGGCCCGCGGGGACGCCGCGGTCCACCCCGAGTACCTCGGTCGTGGGATCGGGACCGCGCTGGCGGGCTGGATGCAGCGCACGGCGCGCGCCCAGGGCCAGCACGAGATCGGCATGCCGGTCCCCGCCGGGTCGCCCGGCGAGTCGCTCCTGCGGGAGCTGGGCTACCGCACGCGCTGGACCTCCTGGGTGCTGGTGCTTCCCGAGGGCCGCTCGATCGCGACCCAGCCGCTGCCCGCCGGCTACGCGCTGCGCGTCGCGGGGAGCGAGGACCTGCAGGCGGCGTACGAGGTGGTGGAGGACGCCTTCCTGGAGTGGTCGGTGCGCGAGAAGCAGACCTTCGCCGACTGGTCCGCGGGGGTCGTCGAACGGCCCGGCTACGCGCCGTGGAACCTCCAGGTGGTCCGTGCACCCGACGGATCGGTGGCGGGCGCCGTGCACGTGACGCTCAGCGAGGACACCGGGTTCGTCTCGAAGGTCGCCGTACGTCGCGACCAGCGCGGGCTCGGCCTCGCACGCGCCCTGCTCGCAGCAGCGTTCACCGACGCCCGTGAGCACGGCGCGACCCGCTCGGAGCTCAGCACCGACTCGCGCACCGGAGCACTCGACCTCTACCTCGGCATCGGGATGGAGATCGACTCGACCTGGGTCAACCTCGGCATCGACCTCTGAGCGAGGCTCAGTCGCGCTCGGCCTTGGGCTCGCGGGCGATGAACGCGTCCATCATGTCGCGCGCGCCGATCTCGCCACGCACGACCGCGTCGACGTGCTCGGCGATCGGGGCGTCCACGCCGATGCTGCGCGCGAGCGCGAGGATCGAGGAGCACGACTTCGCACCCTCGGCCACCTGCTTGGTGGTCGCGTAGATCTCCTCGGTGCTCATCCCCTGCCCCAGCTTCTCCCCGAAGCTCCGGTTGCGCGAGAGCGGCGAGGAGCACGTCGCCACGAGATCGCCCAGTCCGGCCAGGCCCATCAGGGTGAGCGGGTCGGCGCCGAGCTTCATCGCCAGCCGCGCCGTCTCAGCCAGTCCGCGGGTGATGACCGAGGCGGTGGTGTTGTCACCGAAGCCGAGGCCCACCGCCATGCCGACGCACAGCCCGACCACGTTCTTGTAGGCGCCCCCGAGCTCGCACCCGAGCACGTCGCTGCTGCGGTAAGGCCGGAAGGCACGGGAGTGGCACAGCTCCTGGACGCGGTGGGTCACCGCGTCGTCGGCGCACGCGACCACGCTCGCAGCCGGCTCGCGCTGGGCGATCTCGCGCGCGAGGTTCGGACCGCTGATCACCGCGATCCGCTCCGGACCCGCACCGGTGACCTCGGCGATCACCTCGCTCATCCGCTTGGTGGTACCGAGCTCGACGCCCTTCATCAGCGAGATGAAGACTGCGTCGGGCGGCACCAGCGGCGCCCACTCGGCGAGGTTCTCGCGCAGCGACTGGCTCGGCACCGACAGCACGACGTACTCCGCACCCGCGAGCGCCTCGGCCGGGTCGGTGGTGGCGGTGATCGCGGCGGGCAGCTCGATCCCCGCGAAGTAGTCGGGGTTCTCGTGCTTGTCGTTGATGTTCGCCACGACGTCGTCGCGGCGTGCCCACAGCACGACCTCGTTGCCGGCGTCGGCCAGCACGATCCCGAACGCCGTCCCCCACGAGCCCGCACTGAACACGGCTACACGCGCCATCAGCCGTGCCGTCCCTTCTTCTCGTCGTGCCTGTCGTTCGGGTTGCCGGTCTCCGCGATCCCCGCGGTGCGCGGGTCGAACCTCTGCGCCGGCGGGGTCTCGCCGCGCAGGTCTCCGACGAGCACCGCGATCGCGTCCATGATGCGGTCGGTCGCCTCGTGCAGCACCTCGTTGGTCAGCGGCTGCCCGGCGAGGTCGGAGAGGTCGACCGGGTCGCCCACCTTGTAGCGCGCCGTGCGTCGTGGCACCAGGTGCGGGCGGGTGCTGTACGCCGGCAGGATGTCCTGCGCGCCCCACTGGCCGATGGGCACCACCGGGCAGCCGGTCGTCAGCGCCATCCGTGCCGCGCCGGTCTTGCCGCGCATCGGCCAGCCCGAGGGATCCTTGGTGATCGTGCCCTCGGGGTAAACCCCGACGCAGGCGCCGTCGTTGAGCGCGTCGACAGCCGCCTCGAAGGCCTTCGCGGCATCGGTGGAGGTGCGGGAGACCGGGATCATCCGCGAGTCGCGCACGACCGACCCGACGAACGGCACGTCGAAGAGCGCGTCCTTGGTCAGGTAGCGCACCAGCCGGCCGTGCTCGTAGAGCAGCCAGCCCAGGGTGACCGGATCGATGTGCGAGACGTGGTTCATCGCGATCACGACGCCGCCCTCCGCGGGGATCTTCTCGCCGTCGATCCACTCGTGCTTGGTCGCCGCCAGCAGGCTGGGTTTCAGGATCGCGACGCAGAGCGCCCACGCCCATCCACGCCGTTCCTGCAGCTTGCGCACCTTGACCACGCGGAGGCTCCTCTCTCGCTACCGGACCCCGTGCAGCAGCACCCTACCGACGCTGCTGGGAAGATCGACCTCGTGACGACACCCCGTTATGCATTGTTGATCCCGGTCAAGGACGGCCACGCCGCGAAGTCGCGCCTCGGCGTCGGCGAGCAGTCCGAGCGGGCCCGGCTCATGGAGGCTTTCGCACGGGACTCGATCACCGCCGCGTGCGCCAGCGCGTACGCCGAGGTGCACCTCGTCGGCGACCTGGCCGGGCTCGCGGGCCTGGCCGACGGGCTCGGCGTACCGATCCTGCCCGACGAGGGCGACGGCGACCTCAACGAGGCCCTGCGTCGCGCCGCGAGCCGCGTCGACCGCGGCGACCTCGGGATCGCCGCGATGCTCGCGGACCTGCCCTGCCTGCGCACCGCCGACCTCGATGCCGCACTGGTCGCGGCGACCTCGCGCGCCTACGTCGCCGACGCTGCGGGCACCGGGACCACCCTGCTCCTCGCTCCGCCCGGGACCGACCTCGACCCGCGCTTCGGAGCCGGGTCGAGCGCCGCGCACCGGGCCAGCGGCGCTCGACCTCTGGAAGCGGCGCTGCAGTCGTTGCGCCTCGACGTCGACACCACCAGCGACCTCGAGGCCGCGCTGCGTTTCGGCGTCGGCGTGCACACCGCGAAGGTGACCTCCAGCCTGCTCTAGCCGTCGACGCGGACCAGGCACAACCGCCCAGAGACAGCTAGGGCGGAGACAGCAGAACGGCGGCGTCCCCGCGGGGGGACGCCGCCGTTCTGTGGTGGTTCAGCGCTTGCGTGCGGCCTTCTTGGCCGGTGCCTTCTTCGCAGCAGCCTTCTTGGCCGGAGCCTTCTTCGCAGCAGCCTTCTTGGCCG
>JBJMIO010000156.1:0-5152 GCA_045806765.1 Marmoricola sp. | reverse complement strand
CAGCTCGCGTTCCGGGTCGGGGTCGGCATGTGCATCCTGGGCGGCCTGCTGGTCCTGGCGCTGCTCGAGCACGTGATCGCCGAGCCGCGCAACCCGCTGGCCGAGGAGGCAGCCGAGGTCGCTGCCTGATCTCGGCGCCTGATCTCGGCGCCTGATCTCGGCGCCTGATCTCGGCGCCTGATCTCGGCGCCTGCCTCAGCGCCGCCTGAGCAGCATCAGCACCTCGACGTGGTCGGTGTGCGGGAACATGTCGAAGACCCGCGCACCGACCGCGGCGAAGCCGGGCATCGCTGCGAGATCACGCGCCAACGTCTCGGGGTTGCAGCTGGAGTAGAGCACGTACTCCGTACTGGATCCGTCCAGCCAGCCGGCCAGCTCCTCGCCGATCCCGCGGCGCGGCGGGTTCACCACCACCAGGTCGGGAGCGTCCCGCCGTCCCAGCGCCCAGTCAGTCGCGTCCGCGGCGACGAAGAGAGCCTCCACGCCCAGCCGATCGGCCGCGGTGCGTGCGCTCGCGACCGCCTCAGCACTCGTCTCGACCCCGGTGACGCTGCGGCCCGGCGCGGCGAGGTTCAGCGCGAACCCGCCGACACCGCAGTAGAGGTCCCACACCTCGGGGACGTGCAGACCTGCGGTCAGGCGACGCGCCTCGCGGTAGAGCGCGGCGGCGATGGCCGTGTTGGTCTGGAAGAAGCTCTGCGGGCGCAGCAGCAGCTCGACGCCGTCCAGGCGCATCGGCAGCGCCGCGTCAGCGGTGAGCACGATCTCATCGGGGCCCTCGATCAGCGCCGCGTGCACGGGCTGCAGGTTGACGCTCACCACGTGGAGCGACGGCAGGCGCTCCAGGAGCCACGGGAGGTGCTTGCGGATCCGCGTGACCGGTTCCTGGGAGCGAGCCACGAAGCGGACCATCAGCAGGCCGTCGGGCGAGGCGGTCACCAGCACGTACTTGAGCTCACCGCGGCGGGTCGCGAGGTCGTAGGGCGCCAGAGCCGCGCGCGTCACGAACCCGGCGATGACCGGCAGCGCATCGCGAACCGCCGGTTCGTGGATCCCGCAGTCCTGGAGGTCCTCGACGCTCGCGCCCGGTCCCAAGATCCCCAGGACAGGCTCCGCGGTGGTGCCGCCGACGACCATCTTGGCCTTGTTGCGGAACGAGGACTCGGCGCTGGTGACCGGCTCGTCCCAGACCAGGTCGGACTGGTCGGCGAGGAGGCTGGCCACGACCGCCTGCTTCGCGGCGACCTGCTCGGCGTACGGACGCATCAGCCAGGTGCACGACCGGCAGCGTCCGGCGTCGTAGTGGTGGCAGTCCATCGCGGGACCAGCCTAGTCGCGCAGGTCGGCCGCCGGCTCAGCGCTTGGCAGCGCGCACCAGGCCGGCGAGCAGCACCCGGGCGACCGCCGCCGCGGCGAGCTTCTCCACCACGGGGACGCGTTCGTCCAGGGTGATCGCGTAGTCGACACGCGTCGAGCCGCCCTGCGGGGTCAGCGTCACGGTGCCGCCGTAGTTCTTGAAGGGGACGCCTGCCAGTGCGCGGTAGCCGAAGGTGGTGCCCTCGTCGAAGACGGTGACCTCCTCGACGATCGCCGGGGCGGGACCGGGAGTGGTGATCCGGCGGACCGCGCCGAGGCCGTTGCGCTCAGGCGCGCCCTGCGAGGTCAACGTCACCGTGAGGCCGGGAGCCCACGAGGACATCCCCTCGTGGTCGACCAGCACCGACCACACGTGGTCGCTGGTGCGCGGCACGGTGGCGGTCGCGGTGCTCGTGGTCTGGGTCATGGCTCTCCTCGGGCTCGGACGGGTCGGGCGGCAGACTGGCACGCCCCTCGACGCCGGCGCAATGGCGTGGATCACGCCCGGCTGGCCGCCCTCAGCAGACCGCGGGTGGCCAGGACGTGCAGGCCGGTCCCGATCACCAGCGCGCGGTACACCCTCCCCGCTGCTCCCGGGAAGGAGGCGTACGAGTGCGCGTGCAGGAGCGTGGTGCGCTGCTCGGGCCGCGGTTCGACCTCGAGGACCAGACGGTAGGTCGCGAAGCGGTGCCGGCCCTCCAAGCCCACACGCTGTCCCGCGACCTCCTCGACGATCGCGAAACCCCGGCGGGGACGGGTGCCGAGCACCAGCGCGAGCGGGTTGTGCGGACCGAATCCGAGCCGGCCGGCGAAGCGCCGCACGCTGGCGTAGGCCTGGTCCGACCCTGCCGCCACGGCGACCGTGTGGGTGTCGAGGTAGGGCAGGTCTGCCGGCATCCTCAGCCGCCGGACATCCGGGCGGCGACGTCCTCGGCGGTCCACGCGGGCTTCACGTCGCCGGAACCGCTGGTGGCCACCCAGCCGACCTCGGGCTCGAGGCGACGCACCACCTTCGCCGGAACGCCGGCGGCGACCGAGTGGTCCGGGATCACCCCGCGGACCACGGACCCGGCGCCGATGACGACCTGGCGCCCGATCCGGGACCCCGGCAGGACGACGGCGCCGTGGCCGATCCAGCTCCCGGCTCCGATCGAGACCGGTTGGTGGTCACCGAGCTGGTCGCCGATCGGGGTCTCGGGGTCCTGGTAGCCGTGGCTGGCGTCGGAGACGAAGACGTTCTGCCCGAACCAGACGTCGTCGCCGATCGTGATCGAGCTGTGCGCGGTCAGGATGCTGCGCGCGCCGATCACGCAGCGGTCGCCGATCTCGAGCCCGCGCGCCGGCCGGTTGTGGTCCTCGGGGCCGTAGCCCACCGCCAGCACGGAGTACTGACCGATCAGGCAGTCGCGGCCGATGAAGACCGATCCGAGGCCGTACTGCGTGCCGAGCGGGTGGCTGATCCAGGTGCCCTCCCCGAGGTGCCCGAACTCATCGCCGCGCGCGGTGCCGGGCCGGACCGCCCCGTGGTGGCGCAGCCAGCGGCTGACCGTCAGGATCAGCCGGTTGCAGAGCCGCTCGTAGAGGGACATGCCTCAGCCCGCCGGGACGAAGGCCCAGTAGTCGAGGTCGAGGAGCACCCCGTCGGCGTACTTGCCGTCCTCGCCGCGCAACGTCATCGAGGTGTCACGGCCCCGGGTGGCCACCAGGCGCAACCGGAGGGCGCCGACCCCGGGAGCCGAGGTGGTCGTGGAGTCGAGCACCTCGGACCAGGCGTAGACGGTGTCGCCGGCGAACGCCGGTGCGGTGTGCGCACCGGCGTTGATGGCGGCGATGAGCTGGGCGTTGGCGAGGCCGTTGAACGACAGCGCGCGCGCGAGCGAGATGACGTGACCGCCGTAGACCAGTCGCCGGCCGTCGGGGCGCGCCTCGGTGTTGAAGTGCACCTTCGCGGTGTTCTGCCACAGCCGGGTCGCCATCATGTGCTCGGCATCGGTGAGCGTGACGCCGTCGACGTGGTCGATCTTCTCCCCCACCGCGTAGTCGCCGAGCCGGTGCGGCTCGCCGGCGGCAGCGAAGTCGTAGGAGCTGAAGTCCAGGCCGTCGGGGACGACCAGGTCTGCGGCCTCGACCGCCGGCGCCAGCTCGGGCAGTACCGTCCCGGGGGCCGGGGACCCGTGGTCGCGCTTGTGCACCATCACCCAGCGCGCCCAGTCCAGCGCGACCTCACCGCGCTGGTTGGTGGCCGTCGAGCGTACGTAGACGACACCGCTCTTGCCGTTGGAGTTCTCCTTCAGGCCGATGACCTCCGAGGAGGTGCTCAGCGTGTCACCGGGGACCACCGGTCGGTGGAAGCGCAGCTCGGCGTACCCCAGGTTGGCCACGGCGTTGAGCGAGACGTCGGGCACCGTCTTGCCGAAGGCGACGTGGAAGCCGATCAGCTCCTCGACCGGGTGCGGGTCCAGGCCCACGGAGGCCGCGAACGCGGCGGAGGACGGCAGTGCGAACCGGGTCGGGTAGATCGAGCCGTACAGCGCCCGGTCCCCCTCGGTCACCGTGCGCGGTGTGGCGTGCCGGATCACCTGCCCGACGGTGAAGTCCTCGAAGAAATTGCCTCCGTTGGTCTTGGACGCAGTCGTCTCGCTCATGGGGCGCATTCTGCCGGACTAGACGGAGACCTCGAACCCGAGGTCCACGTCGCAAGCGGCCCGGCCGCCGCGGATGCCCCAGTCCTCGCGCGCGACGTCGCGCACGGTGATGGTGACGTGGTCGCGCGGGATGCCCAGAGGCTCTAGACGCGCCACGATTCCGGCGTACAAGGCACGCTTGGCCCCGAGCGACCGCCCGGCGAAGCAGTCGATCGCGACCATCGTCGCGCGGTCCGGCTCGGTCAGGTGCGGCGGGCAGGCGAACCGGTGCGGTTCGTGCACGACCAGGCGCACGTGCTTGTCCCCCGGCGGGATCCGGAACGCAGCGACGAGCGCCTCGTGGACGGCGTCGATGATCGCCACCTCCTCGACCACGGAGTAGGGACGGCGGACCTCGATGAGCGTGCTCGGCATGGGCTGATTCTCGGTGCCCCACGACCTGCGAGCGACTGGTTTACGGTGATTCCGTGACCCAGCGGATCGTGCGCCTTCTCCAGCGGACTGTCGACGTGCTCGCCGTCGTCGTCGGGCTGTACGCGTTCTCGATCTCGTCCCTGGTGTTCCGGATCTGGGCCAGCGAGCGCCGTCGCGCCTGAACGACGAAGACCGGCCCGCCTCGCGGAACCGGCCTCCACGGTCAGTCTCGGTCGGGCTGACAGGATTTGAACCTGCGACCCCGTGACCCCCAGTCACGTGCGCTACCAAACTGCGCCACAGCCCGCCGCTCCGTCGCCGGAGCCTTCCGAAGGTTACATGGTGCGCACGACGAACGTGACATCGCCCTGCGCCAGCGGGAGCGTCGATGTTCGGTGCGGGGCTCATGCAGCCCGTCTCGACCTCGACGACGTCGCCGCTTCTTCATCATCTCCGGGATTTGAGCTCGTACTGGATCCCGTTCAGCGATGTCGACGGCCTGCGAGCTGTAGTGCTCTCTGCTGAGGAGAGCTATCGCTTGCCAGGGATCCAACTGCCCCTCTGACCGGCTAGGGCACCAGCGACCTGGTGTCCACCGCCACGAACTGCGAGGCCGGGATCCTCTTCAGGTCGTCCATCAGCGCCCCGGACCACTTCGCGTTCTGCTCGCCCTGGAAGTACCAGGGCGAACCGTTGTCGTCGATTTATAGGAAGTTCTTCTTGTTGGGATAGAGTTT
>JBJMIO010000155.1:0-7600 GCA_045806765.1 Marmoricola sp. | reverse complement strand
TCCAGCGTGGCCTCGAGCACGTCGTCCTCGGAGATGTCCTTGCCCTCCTGCGCCTTGGGCAGCACGACGACGCCCTTGCGGTGGAAGAGGTAGGCGACCGAACCGGGGTCGGCCAGCGAGCCTCCGTTGCGGGAGGTCGCTGTACGGACCTCCATCGCGGCGCGGTTCTTGTTGTCGGTCAGGCACTCGATGAGCATCGCGACGCCGTTGGGGCCGTAGCCCTCGTACATGATCGTGCTGTAGTCGGCACCACCCGCCTCGGCGCCCGAACCACGCTTGACTGCACGGTCGATGTTGTCGTTGGGGACCGAGGACTTCTTGGCCTTCTGGATGGCGTCGTAGAGCGTCGGGTTGCCCGACGGGTCTCCCCCGCCCATCTTCGCGGCGACCTCGATGTTCTTGATCAGCTTGGCGAACATCTTGCCGCGCTTGGCGTCGACGACGGCCTTCTTGTGCTTCGTGGTCGCCCACTTGGAGTGGCCGGACATCAACGTTCCTTCCGTGTGGCTGCTACGACGAGGTCCACGAAAGCCCGGTGGACACGGACGTCGTTGCCCACCTCGGGGTGGAACGACGTCGCCATCAACGGGCCCTGGCGGACCGCGACGATCCTACCCGCGGCCGGACCGGACGCGACGCGGGCGAGCACCTCGACGTCGGCGCCCACCTGCTCGACCCACGGAGCGCGGATGAAGACGGCGTGCACGGGCGCCTCGAGCCCCGCGAAATCGAGGTCTCCCTCGAAGGAGTCGACCTGCCGGCCGAAGGCGTTGCGGCGCACGGTGATGTCGAGCCCACCGAGGGTCTCCTGGTCAGCCGTCCCGTCGACGACGCGGTCGGCGAGCATGATCATCCCGGCGCAGGTGCCGAGGACCGGCATGCCACCCTCGATCCGCTTGCGCAACGGCTCGAAGAGCTCGAAGGTGCGCGCGAGCTTGTACATCGTCGTGCTCTCGCCGCCCGGGATCACCACGGCGTCGCAGCGCTCGAGCTCCGTGGGCCGGCGCACGGTGATGGCCTCTGCGCCCAGACCCGTCAGGGCGTGCACGTGCTCGCGCACGTCTCCTTGCAGGCCGAGCACACCGATCGTGGTCACCGGAGGATTCTACGGACGCTCCGATCAGGAGCAGAGGCTGACCACCGCGACCGTGTAGGTCCGGCTCGTCGAAGCGACCGAGGTCCAGGTGGTGCTGCCGACGTTCCGGTTGGTCACGACCCATGCCGTGCCGCCGCTGATCGCCGAGACGATCGTCGCGGTGGTGCCCGCGACGGTGGTCGTCGAGGACCCGCCGCTGCCGTAGTGCAGCGTGTAGCTCGAAGCACCGGAGACCGCGGACCAGTTGAAGGTCACCGAGAGCACGCCGAGGCCGCCGCAGGTGAACGTCGCCGGTGCGGCGATGACGTCCGCGGTCAGCGTGGCGCCGGAGATGGTCGCCGGGTCGGTCCACGGGGCGGCGTACGCACCCGACAGTCCCCCGGGCCCCAGGACGACGAACGCCGCGGTGGTGCTCACCGCAGCGGCGCGCACCGCGCGCCGCCGACCGCTGGTGCTGCCCCCGCTCCCCTTGCCGCTGCCGCCGCCACGGAAGATCAGCGACAGCATCGCCATCACGAAGCAGCCGAGCACGAAGAGCCCCGCCGGGCTGCTCGCCGCGCCGAGCAGGAAACCGGCGCGTGCGACGTGACCGACCACCCGGTACGCCGTGCGCACCCGGTAGCTCTGCGCATCGTCGGTCGGGTTCGCGTCACCGCGCAGCGTGAGCACGACATCCCCGCCGTCGTGGGCCAGGTGCGTGATGCGGTGGGTGACCCGGCTCCCGCCCTGGGTCCGCACGCAGACGACGTCGCCGACAGCGAGGTCGGCAGCGGCGACGCTGCGCACCAGCACCAGCGAACCCGTAGGCAGCGTCGGGGACATCGATCCCGAGCGCAGGTAGACAGGTCGTACGCCGAGCGCGAGACCGAGCGCGGTGAGGAGGAGCGCCGCCGCCCCGAGCGCGGCGGCGAGACTGAGGAGGCGGTCCGGCACGCGGCCCACGAGCGTGCGCATCAGCTCACGTCCGAGGTCCCGGTGGCCGTGAACGTCGCGGTGGCGGTCTTGCCCTGGATGGTGCTCGCGGCGGTCGCGTCGAAGGTGATCTGGAAGCACAGCGCCTCGGTCCCGGCGACCGTCAGCGGACCGCGCCGGGTGCCGATGATCGCCGTGGAGGTGACGTTGGTCAGGGCGGTCGGTCCGTAGATCGTGGTGCCGCCGGTGCAGGTCGCGGTGTTCCCGGTGCCCGACCGGGTGCCACCCGAGACGATCGTCAGCTTGAGGACCGCCGCGGAGGAGTACGTCGCCGCGTCGGTGCCGGCCAGGCCGCCGGTCAGGGTGTACTTCAGCGGCACGGTGCCGTTGTTCTTCACCGTCAGCACCTCGGCCGAGGTGTTGCCGGGCAGCATCGGCGTGCTCGACATGCCCAGCGTCGTGGTGGTGTAGGAGTCCGAGCTGTTGACCTGGAGGTCCAGCACACCGGCGGTGAAGGTGCTGCCGGTGATGGTCACGTCGTCGGTCCAGAACGCGTAGCTGCCCATCGCGAGCAGCGCCGCGGCGGTCCCGAGCGCGAGGCTCGCCCGCAGCCGGGTCGAGTGCAGGACCGGCACCCGCCGTCGTGCGCGTCGCGCGCTCACCGGACGACCACCTTCCGGCGTCGCACGAGGGCAGCGCCCGCACCGATCAGGACCGCAGCGAGCAGCAGCGGCCCGCGGATCGCGGGAGCGCCGGTGGCAGGGAGCGAGCCCGGAGAGGTTCCCTGAGGTGCCGCTCCCACCGCCTGACCGAGGTCGACCACGAAGTGCAGGACCACGCCGCTGGCCTGGGTCGCGTTGCGTGCACCCGCCCGGAAGACCGCGCGCACGTCGACCCGACGGGCACGATCGGTGCCGATCGCGAGCGCGTTGAGCACCCCGGACCCCGCACGCGCGATCGGGTGCCACGCCTCCGAGCCCACCCGGGCCTGCAGCTCCACGGCACCGATCTCGAGGAGGTCGGCACCGTCGCTGGTGACCTCGAGGCGGACCGCCGCAGGGGTGGTGCCTCGGTTCTGCACGTAGAACGAGGACATCCGGGCGTCGCCGGGCACCCACAGCACGGCGGGGTCGAACAGCGGGGCGGACAGGCCGGTCGACCAGTGCGTGCCGTCCGCACTGAGCAGCAGCTCTCCCCCCGGACCCGCGAGTGCGGGCGCGATCTCGGCGGTCACCCAGGCGGCGAGCGCGAGCAGGGCGACCATCACGCGGAAGAACAGCCGGCGCCTCATCGACCCACCGCCACGGACCGCCGGTCGCGCAGACCGGTGGTGATCATCGCGGCGGCGTAGGCGAGCAGGAACGCCACGACCAGGGTCTGGGCCAGGTCGCGCTGGCGGGTCCCGACCAGGCTGGTGACGTAGCCGAGGTAGGGCACGTCGTACCAGCGCTCACCGCGGACCTGGACCCCGCGCACCCACCCCGGGTCGACCGCGCTGTTGGCGTCGCCACGGGTCCGGAAGACCGGCTCGCCGACGGTGTTCACGCCCTGGGCGACGACGCGGTGGGTCACCACCGTCGGCTCACCTGAGACGAGCTGGTAGGTCACGACCGTGCCGATGCCGATCCTGCTCGCCTCGACGGGCCGGGTGACCACGAGGGTGCCCGGCGGCATGCCCGGACGCATCGAACCGGTGAGGATCACGTACGGCGTGCCACCGCCCAGGCGCGGGAGCAGGACCCCGATGAACAGCACGGCACCGACGGCGGTGATGACGAGGACGCCGACGAAGGCGGTCAGGGGCGCGTGCCGGCGTGGCTTGCTGTGCTGGTTCACGGTCCCCCCTTCCGTCGATGGATACCCGTGCGGTCCGTCGGCGGCGAGTCCCCCAGGAACCGCCGCCGACGAAGCTCGTGGTCGCCTACGGGTGCGTCTGGGTCAGGGTGATGACGATGTCGTCGAGGCCGGCCGTCATGCCCAGGGCGGTCAGGCCGGAGGTGGAGCTGTCGAATGTCACGGTGACCGCGGCGTTCAGCACCTCACCGTCGTCCGCGGAGGTGACGTGCTGCCCGGTGGCGATCGTGCTGCCGTCCAGCGTGTACGTCGCACCGGGCGTGAGCGCAGCGGAGAGTGCGTTGCTGCCGGTGATCGAGGTGGCGTCCATCGAGAGATCGGCAGCGAGGTGCGCACCGGTCGCGTGCACCGTGTAGTCGCAGGTCTTGGTGATCACGTCACCCGGAACGACCAGCGTGACGCCCGGCGTGTACGCCGTGGGGCCACCAGCCGCGTCCAGGGTCCACGCCGAGCAGATCTGCCCGGCGTCCTGGGTCAGGGTGAGCGTGCCGGAGCTGATCGCGCCACCGGCGACCGTCTTGCTGTCGTTCCAGTAGGCCAGCGATCCAGCGCCTCCGAGCAGGAGGACACCTGCCGCGGCGGCCGCGAGGGCGCCCTTCGTCGTGTTCTGCATGGTCGTGCTCCCCTCAGGAGCCCACACCGGGCCCCGTCACCACCCCTATCGGCAGGGTGGGAGGGGATGCTGAGGCAAAGCGCGTGGGCGACTCGGTGCGGCACCCGGCCCGACTCGCTCGGCGCGTCACTCGGCGCGTCACTCGGCGCGTCACTCAGCGCGCAGCGATGCCATCACGAGGTCGTCGAGCGAGGTGCTCGGGTCGAGCTCGATGCCCCGGTCGCGGGCGTGCCCGGCGATCTGGAACCAGACCGAGCGCTTGAGGTGCTCGGCCAGCACCTCGACCGAGGGCTCGCGCGTCTCCCGCGCGAGCCAGAAGCGGACGGTGCCGACGGCCTGGCCGACGATGCCGAAGACGAGGGGGTCGAGGATCTGCTGGTCCTCGGCGGTCAGCTCGACCGAGAGCAGGTCCGCGCCGGACGTCACCAGCATCGCGATCAGGCGGCCTACCTGCTCGGTGACCTGCAGGACGTCCCCGAGGCGGTCCGCGTCCTGGCTCTCCGCGGCGCCGATCCGGTGCAGGGCCGGGTGCTCTGCCGCCCAGGCGACGTAGGCGAAGACGATCCGCTCGATGATCGAGTCGATCGTGCCGGAGAGCTCGAACTCGGGGACGAGCTGGTCCATCAACATCTCGAGGATGCGCTTCTGCACCGCCCGGTCCAGGTCGGCACGATCGGCGAAGTGCCGGTAGATCACGGGCCGGCCGAGACCCGCCTCTCCTGCGATCTGGCGCACGTGGATCTCCGCGCCGATCGGCTCCCGCTCGATCACCGCGATCGCGGCGTCGAGGATCTGGGTTCGGCGCTCCTCGCGGTGGGCCGCCCAGCGCTCGTCGCGCCCGTCGGTCCCGGCCAGCCCTCCCGACCGGGAGCCGGAGCCGGCAGCGGACCCGGCAGCAGAGCCGGTCCTGGAGGCGGGCTTGGCGGTCACGGGGACAAGCGTAGGCCCCGGCGGCTCCGGCTCGTCCGGGCGACACGACGGCGGGCAGCCGGGGTGCCGCCAGCGACCTCGAGCATGGCTGCGAGGTCGACCAGCTTCGCCCGCGGGCGACCTGAGTCGGCGCCGGCGGCACGCTCGGCGGCGTCCAGTGCGCGCCAGCCGTCCAGGCCGACGTGCTCGGGCACGGTTGCGTCGAGCCAGTCGTCGACCTCGGCGCGGGTGGATGCCGGCACCGTCAGCGCACCGGCGGCGAGGTCGTCGAGGAACGTCTCGACGGTCTCCTCCGAGCACGACTTGTTGGTGCCGATGAACCCGCTCGGGCCCCGCTTGATCCAGCCGGCGACGTAGGTGCCGGGGTGCACGCGACCGCGGTCGTTGGGCACGGTGCCCGTGGTCGCGTCGAAGGGCAGGCCGGCCACGGCGGTGCCGTGGTAGCCCACCGAGCGCAGCACGGTTCCGGTCTCGAGCACCTCGGTCTCACCGGTCCCGACGGCCACGGTGCGTCCGTCCACGACCTCGAGCCGGGTGTGCTCGACCTCCAGGCCGGTCACCGCGGACCCGCCGAGGACCCGCACCGGGTTGGCGCAGAAGCGCAGCACGATCCGGCGCCGCCCGTCCCGGACCGGACGGGCTGCCAGCTCGGCGAGCAGGCGACCCTTCGCGGTGGCCAGGTCCAGCTCGGCACCACCGGTCTCCACCACGACGTCGACGTCCTCCAGCCCGGCCAGGCCGACCAGCTCGGGCATCGTGAACGCGGCTTGTGCCGGTCCCCGGCGACCCAGCACGACCACCTCGCGCACGCTGCTGCCGCGCAGGGTGGCCAGGGGCAGGTCGGCGATGTCGGTGGTGGCGAGCGCATCGGGGTCAGCGGTGAGCACCCGCGCGACGTCCAGGGCGACGTTGCCGTTGCCGATCACCACGACGCGCTCGTGCCCGAGGTCCAGCGCGACGTCCTGGTGGTCGGGGTGGCCGTTGTACCAGCCGACGACGTCGGTCGCCGAGGTGCTGCCGAGCAGGTCCTCCCCCGGGATGCCGAGCGCCTTGTCGCTCGCCGCGCCCACGGCGTAGACCACGCCGTGGTAGCGCGCGGCCAGGTCCTCGTGGCTGATCCCGCCGGGCCCGATCCGCACGTTGAGCCGGTAGGCGAAGCCCGGCTGCCCCTCGATCGCGGTGAACAGCGTGGTGACCTGCTTGGTGTGCTGGTGGTCCGGCGCGACCCCTGCGCGAGCCAGTCCGTACGGCGTGGGCAGCCGGTCGAAGACGTCGACGGTGACGCCCGGGTGCTTGAGCAGCTCGTCGGCGGCGTACATGCCCGCCGGTCCGGAGCCGACGATCGCGACCCGGACGTCCTCGGTCGGCAGCGAGCGCGGCGTCGGCACGACCGCGAGCGGGGTCCGGTCGGCGTGCGGCTGCTCGGCGTAGTAGAGCCGGTTGAGCTCGATGAACGGCAGCTCCGCACCGGTCAGCTTGGTGTGCGGCTTGAGCGCGTCCACCGGGCACGCCGTCGCGCAGGCTCCGCAGTCCACGCACGCCTTCGGGTCGACGTAGAGCATCTCGGCCTCGGCGAAGCCGGGCTCGCCGGGCGCCGGGTGGATGCAATTGACCGGGCACGCGATGACGCACGAGGCGTCGCTGCAGCACGACTGCGTGACGACGTACGGCATGGCTCAGGCAGCCTTCCGGGCGACCTTGCGCGCGCTCGGCTTGACCGGCTCGGAGCGGTAGCGCGCACCGGCGCCGTCGATCTTGAGTGCCTTCCAGACCCGGCGCGAGACCGGGTTCATCAGCTCGAGCTCCTCGGCCAGCGCGCGGACGTCGTAGAAGACGTCGCTGAGCATGGCGCGGGCCTCCGGGCTGTCCCAGAAGGTCTCCTCGAGGACCTTGCGCGGCACGCCGACCTGCTTGGTCATCTCCTTGCCCGGCACCATGATGGCGTCGCCGAGCAGGCGCATGATGACCGGGAACGTCACGGACAGGACCGCCTTGCGGACCCGGCCGACCTTCGGGACGTTGCGCTTGAGGTACTCGTGCGCGAAGGAGATGTGCCGGGCCTCCTCGGCGATATGGATCTGCATGATCCGCTGCAGCAGCGGGTGCATCGCCTCGCCCTCGCGCAGGATCGCCTTCTGCAGGTGGTCGATCGGCTCCTCGCCGGCGAGCACGCCCATGAAGAAGACGATCGAGAG
>JBJMIO010000154.1:0-30872 GCA_045806765.1 Marmoricola sp. | reverse complement strand
GGCCGAGCGCTTCGCCGAGGAGGTCGGTGCGACCGGCATCAGCGGCGCCACCCTGATCAAGGTCTACGGACGTGCGCTGGGCGCCCGGATCGGCACGGACGTCGACCTGCACTCGGTGCCCCCGGTCACCGGCATGCTCGAGCTCGGGGACGGCGCCTCGGTGGAGTCCGAGGTCGACCTGAGCGGTCACTGGGTCGACGGCGACGTCTTCCACCTCGGTCGGGTGCGCGTGGCGGCGCGGGCCCGGATCGGCGCCCGCAGCATGCTGCTTCCCGGGACCGACGTCGGGTCCCGGGCCGAGGTCGGTCCGGGCTCGGCGGTCTTCGGGGAGGTCCCCGGGGGCGAGTACTGGTCCGGTGCGCCGGCGGTGCGGGCTGCTCGGTCGACCCGCGGACCGTGGGACGACGAGGTCCCCGTGAACAAGCCGGTGTGGCTGGCGGCGTACGCCCTGAGCAGCCTGGTGATCGCAGCGCTGCCGGTGCTCGCGGTCCTCGCCGGTACGGCGGTAGCGCTGCCGCTGCTCGGTGACCCGGGATCCGTCGGTGCGCTCGCGCTTCGTGCCACCCTGCTGACCCCGCTGGGCACCCTGGTGGCGATGTTCGCGCTGGCCGTCCTGGTCCTGCTCGCGGTGCGCCTGCTCGCGATCGGGCTCCGGCCGGGGCACCACCCGGTGCACAGCGCGCCGGCGTGGAAGGCCTGGACCACCCTCCGTGTCCTCGACGACGCCCGCACCTGGCTCTTCCCGCTCTACGCGAGCACGCTGACGCCGTGGTGGCTGCGAGCCCTCGGTGCCCGGGTCGGCGCCGACGTCGAGGCCTCGACCGTGCTGCTGCTGCCCTCGCTGACCACGGTCAACGACGGTGCTTTCCTCGCCGACGACACCCTCCTGGGGGGCTACGAGCTGGGCGGCGGCTGGTTGCGCATCGACCGGGTCCGGGTCGGCAAGCGGGCCTTCGTCGGCAACAGCGGGATGGCCGCACCGGGCCGCAAGGTACCCAAGGAGGGCCTGGTGGCGGTGCTCTCCGCGGCACCGCGCCGCACCGAGGCCAAGGCCGGTACGTCGTGGATCGGCAGCCCGCCGACCCGGATGCGCCGGGCGGCCGACGAGACCGACCAGAGCCGGACCTACCGCCCGGCCCAGCGGCTGCGGACCGCCCGGGCGCTCGTCGAGCTGTGCCGGCTCGTGCCGGTCGTCCTGAACACCCTGCTCTGGCTGGCTGTCGCGACCGGCCTGGTGCTGGTGGCCCAGCACGTCGGCTGGTGGTGCGCTGCCCTGGTCGCCGGACTTGTCCTGCTCCTCGCGGGGTACGCCGGTGCGCTGGTCGCCACCGCCGCGAAGTGGCTGCTCGTCGGCCGCATCCGATCCGGCACGCACCCGCTGTGGAGCAGCTTCGTGTGGCGCAACGAGCTTGCCGACACCTTCATCGAGGTGATCGCCGCACCGTGGTTCGTCCGTCCGGCGACCGGCACCTGGATGCTCAACATGTGGCTGCGCTCGCTCGGTGCCCGGATCGGGCGCGGGGTGTGGTGCGAGTCGTACTGGCTGCCCGAGGCCGACCTGGTCGAGCTGCGCGACGGCGCGACCGTCAACCAGGGCTGCGTTGTGCAGACGCACCTGTTCCATGATCGGATGCTGAGCATGGACACCGTCACCCTGCGCGCAGGAGCCACGCTCGGCCCCAACAGCGTGATCCTGCCGGCGGCCGAGCTCGGCAGGCACGCCACGGTCGGGCCGGTCTCGCTGGTGATGCGGGGCGAGTCGGTGCCCGACAAGACCCGCTGGATCGGAAACCCGATCGGCCCGTGGGCGTGACGGCTCCGGACTCCTACTTCCCGGATCACGGGGACCCGCGGTTCTCGGTACGGCACTACGACCTCGAGATCGACGTACGCATCGAGGGCAACCGTGTCGAGGGCCGCGCGACCCTGCGGGTCGAGGCGCTCGAGGAGCTGCGCGAGCTCGACCTGGACCTCGGTGCCTACTCGATCGGCACGGTGAAGGTCGACGGACGCAAGCCTGCTCGCTTCCGGCACACCGGCGGACGGCTGCGGATCACCCTGTCCTCGGCGCTGGCGGCGGGAGAGGAGACGACCCTCCAGATCGGCTACCGCGGCCAGCCGCAACCCGTGCCCGGTGTCCTCGGTGACGCGGGCTGGGAGGAGCTCGCAGACGGCGTGATCGTGGCGGCCCAGCCGTACGGCGCACCGTCCTGGTTCCCGTGCAACGACCGCCCCGACGACAAGGCGTCCTACCGCATCACGGTGACCGCCCCGGCGGGCTACCACGTGGTGTCCAACGGCACGCTGCTGGAGACCCGGCGCCGCGCCAGCGCGCTGACCTGGGTCTACGACCAGCCCGAGCCGATGGCCCCGTACCTGGCGACCGTCAACATCGGGCGGTACGCCGTGCAGCGCCTCGACGCGCAGGTCCCCCTGGCGGTCGTGCTCCCCGGAACCCGCCACGTCGAGCTGCCCGGTCCCTTCGCCCGTCAGCCCGAGATGCTCGAGGTCTTCACCGAGCTGTTCGGGCCCTACCCGTTCGCCGGCTACACCGTGGTCGTGACCGAGGACGAGCTCGAGATCCCGCTGGAGTCCCAGGGTGTCTCGGTCTTCGGGGTGAACTACCTCGAGGAGGAGTGGGACGCCGAGCGCCTGGTGGCCCACGAGCTCGCGCACCAGTGGTTCGGCAACTCTGTCACCGCTGCCGGCTGGCACGACATCTGGCTGCACGAGGGCTTCGCCTGCTACGCGGAGTGGCTGTGGTCCGAGCGCAGCGGCCGGGACAGCGCGGCCGAGCACGCCGCGCGGCACCACGAGCGCCAGGCCGGGCTGGCCCAGGACCTCCTGCTCGGGGACCCGGGTGCGGCTGACATGTTCGACGACCGGGTCTACAAGCGCGGTGCCCTGCTGCTGCACGCGTTGCGGACCACGATCGGGGACGACGCGTTCTTCACCGTTCTGCGGACCTGGACCGAGCGCCACGCCGGGGGATCGGTGAGCAGCGCGGACCTGCAGGACCTGGCCGGCGAGATCAGCGGCGACGACCTCGGGGAGCTCTTCAACGGCTGGCTGGAGTCCACGCGGTTGCCCGCACTTCCCGTGCCCCGCTGAGGGTCGCGACAGCGCCCGCGAATCCGGGCGGCAGTGCGAGGTCGCAGACCCAGGTCCCGGTGGCGCCGTGGTCGTGCTCGGTGACGATCCCGGTCCCGTGCGCCTTGGCGAGCGACTCGGTACGGGCCCAGGCAGTGTCTGTCCCGACCACCACGTCGACGCCGACCGGCTGGTCGGCCACCGCCACGACCGTCAACCCGCCGGCGCGCGAGATGCTGATCGCGACCGCAGCGTCGAGGTAAGGCCGTCCGTGCTGGACCGAACCGCAGGACGGGCAGCGGTGATGGACCGGGCCGGGGTCGGCCCCGGTCAGGCCGGTGACCAGGTCGCGCAGCACCGCTTCCGCGTCGTACCCGTGGCTCCACCGGACCTCGATGCGTGCACCCCGGGCGTCCATCAGCGTGAGAAGTGCTCGATGACCTGGACCTGGAGCTCGCCGACCAGGCCGCCGAGGACACCGCCGACCGCGATCATCATGACCTCGTCGTCCTTGAAGACCGGTCGCAGGATCGCCTCGTACTGCACGGTGTCGAGCGCGTTCATCTTCTCGATGATGGTGTTCTCGATGTCGAGCGTGCGGGTCGCGTACTCGCCCGCCACGGCCATCGTCTCGGGGAGCCGGTCGAGCATCACCCGGATCAGCGACTGCTTCATCTCGCGGTAGCGCCGCGTCCCCACCGCGAGGACCACCAGTGGCCGGGCGATCCCGGCCTGCTCGTCGATGGCCCGGGAGACCTCGCGCTGGAGGGTGTCGAAGAGCTTGTCGGCGGTCGGGCCGTTCAGGATGCCCTCGAAGAGGACGTCGGGGGCGAAGAGGTCCTTGGCCAGGATCTTGGCGTAGTCCTCGGTGATCTGCTGACGCTGCTGGTGCAGGATCCCCTGGAACCGGATCACCCCGAGGTAGCGCTTCGGCAGGTGCGGGCGGAAGAGCATGTTCAGTGCGAGCCAGTCGGAGAAGAACCCGACCCCGAAGCCGAACGCCGGCATGATCCAGGCGTTGTGGATGAAGCCCCACGCCGCCATCTGCACCAGACCGATGCCGAAGCCGAAGAAGATCCCGCTGCGGCGCACGAAGCCCATCGCGCGACCGCCGATGGTCTTCATCAGGTCGTTGAGCTGCTCCTTGTTCTTCACCAGCGTGGTCACGGTGAGGTACTGCAGGTCGACGTAGCGGCTCAGGTCGGTGCGCATCTCGACGAGCAGCCGGTCCACGATCTGCGGGGCCTGGGCGTGGATGCGGCCCATCAGCGCGCGCCGACCGGCCTCGGGCAGCGCGTCCCAGAGACCCGGACGGATCTGCTCGGCGACCTCGCGGGCGATCTCGTCGATCGTGCCCTCGAGCGGCCCCCGCAGCTCCTCGAGCGCCTCGCGCGCGTCGAACTTGTCGAGCAGCTCCTCGGGGCGCAGCAGCTTCTCGGTGAGGATCTCGATGGTGGTCGCGGCCACCTTGCCCGCGCGGCGCGGGACGATGCCCTGCCAGCCGAACCAGCCGATGCCGCGGAACTCAAGCGGGCGGTACATCATCTGCAGGAAGAGCAGCTTGGTCGTGTAGCCGACGAAGGCGGCCACGAACGGCATCGAGAGGTAGATCGCCCAGTTGAGCTGGAAGTCGGCCCTGAGCTGTCCCCAGGACTGGAGCAGGACGATCACGCCGGGTCGCCCGTCACTGCTGCCCAGAGCGCCAGGCCGAGCGGGGAGAGCCGGACCGTACGTCGCTCGACGCGCGCCGGCACCGGGCCGCGCGAGCCCTTGCGGATCGCGCGCAGCACGTCGTTGTCGGCCATCAGGATCTGGTACTCGTCCTTGAGCCCGTCGTCCTCGGGGCCGGGCTCGAGGAGACCGAGGGAGAGCAGGTGACCGACGTACGTCGGGGTCAGGCGCGGCAGGGCGACGTTGGCGGTTCGCCCGACCAGGGCAGCGTGCTCGATCAGCGGCTCGCCCAGCAGCCCGGCACGGGTCAGCGCGTGCACGCTGACCATCGGGGAGGCCGAGCCGTCCGAGAGCGCGCTGATGATGCGTGCCTCGTCGGGCACCAGCTGGTCGAGCACCCGGTGGAAGAGCTCCTCGGTGCCCGAGGCGGTGGACTGCTCGAGGGCGCGGCTGAGCAGGCGGTCCATCTTCGCGCCGAGCGCGGGGTCGCGACGTTCGGCGGCCTGTGCGGGAGCCGGGCGCGGGACCATCGTGGCCGGTCTCGACGCAGGTGCGCCGGGGGCGGTGTCGGATCCGGTCAGACCCGCCACGAACGCACCGCCGATCGAGCGCACCGCGTTCTCGGCGACCGACCAGGCCGCACGCGGGTCGGGGATCCAGGACACGCACGGAAGTTACCGTGACCGCGGGCCCCGTGGCGCCCCGTCTCAGGAGTTCTGCGGCGGATAGGGTTGCCCCGACATGAGCCAGGACCCCAGCCCCCGGACGTCCGGCGCCGACCCGTACAACGCCGGCGTCTGGACCCTCCCGAACGCCGTCAGCGCGTTGCGGCTGCTCGGCGTACCGCTGTTCCTCTGGCTGGTGCTCGGACCCGAGCTCGACGTGGTCGCGCTGGTCGTCCTGATGCTCTCGGGCATCACCGACTGGCTCGACGGCTACCTCGCGCGGCGGCTGAACCAGACCTCGAAGCTCGGCGAGATCCTCGACCCGGTCGCCGACCGGCTCTACATCCTGGCCGTCGTGGTCGGCCTCGCCTTCCGCGACATCATCCCGTGGTGGGTCGCGGTGATCCTGCCGGCGCGCGATGCGTTCCTCTGGCTGCTGGTGCCGTTCCTGCGCACCCGCGGCTACAGCGCGCTGCCGGTGCACTTCCTCGGCAAGGCAGCGACGTTCAACCTGCTCTACGCCTTCCCGCTGCTGTTCGTCGGGGACGGGACCAGCGCGATCGCGACGCTCGGCAAGGTCTTCGGGTGGGCCTTCGCGATCTGGGGCATGGGCCTGTACTGGTGGGCCGGCCTGCTGTACGCGTGGCAGGTGCGCAAGCTGCTCGCCGACCGCGACCGGCGCGCACCCGACCTCGGGCCCCCCACGAAGGCTGTCGGGACGGACTGAGCGTGCCGTCCGCCCCGACTCCAGCCCCGACTCCTGCCGCGACTCCTGCCGCGCGTGCGCTGCCCGAACGCGTGACGATGGGGTTGCTGCCCTACATCAACGCGCACGCGATCGACGAGGACTACGCCGTCGCAGCGACCCGTCGCGGACCGCGCGAGGACGTGCCGACCCGTCGTCGGCGCGTGGGGCGCGGTGGGGCGGCCGTGCTGGCTGTCTTCGCGATCCTCGCGGTGACAGCCGCCGTGCAGACCTCGAAGGACAGCGTCTCGGAGGAAAAGGATCGCAGGGCGCTGATCACCCAGGTCAAGGACCGCCGGGACGCGGTCATCGCCCAGCGGCGCTCGATCACCAAGCTCCAGCAGCAGAACGCCGCGCTGCAGTCAGCGCTCCTGCGCGCCAGCGACGACGCCGACGGCGTCACCGGCCGGCTCTCGCTGCTGGGGCTGCGCAGCGGCACCGCTGCGGCCAAGGGGCCCGGCGTCGAGGTGGTCGTCGACGACGCACCCGATGCCGCCAACGACCGCAACAAGGTCCTCGACAGCGACCTGCAGAAGCTCGTCAACGGCATGTGGGAGGCGGGTGCCGAGGCGATCTCGATCAACGGGCAGCGGCTGACGGCGCTCAGCGCCATCCGGTTCGCCGGGACCGCGATCTCGGTCAACTTCGTCTCCCTGCAGCGCCCCTACCGCGTCCTGGCCATCGGGAACCCCGACACGCTCCAGGGCCGGTTCGGGGCGACCACGAGCGGAGCGGCGTGGTTTGATCTCCAGCGGGACGTCGGACTCAAGTTCTCGATGCACCGGGCTGGGTCGCTGCGGCTGCCCGCGGCTCCGATGCCCTCGCTGCGCTACGTCGACGTCGGCACGGACCGGACGGGGCCCGGCGGAACGAAGGGAAGGGATGCACCGTGATCGCGATCATCGGGTTGGTCGTGGGGGTCGCGCTCGGGCTGATCCTCAAGCCGGACGTGCCGATCGGGCTCGAGCCCTACCTCCCGATCGCCGTGGTGGCAGCCCTCGACGCCGTCTTCGGCGCGCTGCGGGCATTCCTCGACGGCCTCTTCGACGACAAGGTCTTCGTGGTCTCGTTCGTCAGCAACGTCTTCATCGCCGCGCTGATCGTCTTCCTCGGTGACAAGCTCGGGGTGGGCGCGCAGCTCTCGACCGGCGTCATCGTGGTCCTGGGCATCCGCATCTTCGCCAACGTGGCCGCGATCCGGCGGCACATCTTCCACGCATGAGCGACCACGAGAGCCCTGAGCCGGTCGAGCCGATGGAGCCGGTCGAGCCGGCCGAGCAGGTCGAGCCGGCGGCACCGTCGGGTCCGGTCGAGCCGACGCCCAACCAGCGGATCAGCAGGGCCCTGCTGCGACCCGGCCGCGGCCAGGTCTCCGCAGCCGTCCTGCTGATCGTGCTCGGGGTCGCCGGGGTGACCCAGGTACGCCTGGCCGGCAGCGACGACGAGTACTCCGGGATGCGTCAGGAGGACCTGGTCCAGGCGCTCAACGGTCTCCAGGCCGCATCGCGCCGCAACGACCAGGACATCCGTGACCTGGAGGCCACCCGCGACTCGCTGCGCGACAGCAACGACAAGACCGCCACCGCGCTCAAGCAGGCCCAGGACGAGCTCGGCGCGCTCGGCGTCCTCGCCGGGACGCTGCCCGCCAAGGGGCCCGGGGTGCGCATCACGGTGACGGTGCCGCAGTCGCAGATCAGCCTGAACTACCTGCTCGACGGCATCGAGGAGCTGCGCGACGCCGGCGCCGAGGCGATGGAGATCAACGACAGCGTCCGGGTCGTCGCCCAGACCTCCTTCGAGAACGCCGACGGCGGGATCAGCGTCGACGGTCACGTGCTCAAGCCGCCGTTCGTGATCGATGCGATCGGTGACTCCGACGGCCTGGCCACGGCCCTGAGGTTCCCCGGCGGGTTCGTCGACGACCTCCGCCTCGACGACGGCAAGGTGACCATCGAGCCTAGCGACGACATCGCCGTCTCCTCGCTGCGCTCGGTCAGCAAACCGCGTTACGCGGAGTCGAGCGGGAACGGCTGAGAGCTGGCGGTAGGTTGTCGGTGGACCGAGCAGCGACGACCCGAGGAGCACAGTGTTTCCCGACGACCTGAAGTACACCGCAGAGCACGAGTGGGTGCGGACCCCGGGCGAGACCGCCGGGTCGGTGCGCATCGGCATCACCGACTACGCCCAGGACGCGCTCGGTGACATCGTCTACGTCCAGCTTCCCGAGATCGGCGACGACGTCACCGCCGGGGCGTCGGTCGGCGAGCTCGAGTCGACCAAGTCGGTCAGCGACGTCTACTCGCCGGTGACCGGTTCCGTGGTTGCCCGCAACGATGCCCTGGACGCCACCCCGGAGCTGGTCAACAGCGACCCGTACGGCGCGGGCTGGCTCTTCGAGGTGGCGGTCGCGGACGGCGCCGAGACCTCCGACCTGATGGACGCCACGACGTACGAGAGCACCGTCGCGTCCTGACCTCGTCGGTTGACGCTCACTGGTAGGTTTGCCGCACAACCGTGAACCTCCACTGAGCGTTGAGGGTTTGCGGTCGGGTCGAGCCAGCCACGGGAGGCGCAGGACATGCAGACGTGCTCGCAGTGCGGGAGCCAGAACGCCGTGGATGCGCGGTTCTGCAACCATTGCGGCCACGCGCTGGAGTCCTCCGCAGTGCCTGCCGAGACGACCGCGACCATCACCTTCGGAGTGGCCACGCCGCGACCTGAGGCCGACGAGATGCTCAACGAGGCGGACGCCGCCGCGGCTGACGCACTGCCTGCCGGGAGTGCGCTGCTGATCGTCCAGCGCGGTCCGGGGGCCGGCAGCCGCTACCTGCTCGACACCGACGTGGTCAGCGCCGGGCGTCACCCCGAGAGCGAGATCTTCCTCGACGACATCACCGTCTCCCGGCGGCACGTGGAGTTCCGGCGCGAGGGCGGCACCTACTCGGTCCACGACGTCGGCAGCCTCAACGGCACCTACGTGAACCGCGACCGGATCGACGACGCGTTGCTCCAGAACGGTGACGAGGTCCGGATCGGCAAGTACCGCCTGGTCTTCTTCGCCAGCGCGTCGACGGGGGAGTGACCCCGTGCGCACACCGGCCCGCAAGAGCATCGGGCAGGCCCTGGCCGACCTCTCCGCGGAGTTTCCCGAGGAGGACATCAAGGAGTCCAAGCTGCGGTTCCTCGAGTCCGAGGGCCTCGTGGAGCCGGAGCGGACACCGTCGGGCTACCGCAAGTACTCGGTCGGTGACATGGAGCGCCTGCGCTACATCATCCGGATGCAGCGCGACCACTACCTGCCGCTGAAGGTCATCCGGGAGCACCTGGACGCGATCGACCGCGGCCTGGAGCCGCCCTCGCCGACCGGCGGTCCCACGGTGCCCACGGGGCCTCTGGGCGACCTCGGCGCGGACCTGCTGCGCAGCGACCGGAGCGACGTGCGGGTCTCGCGCCGCGAGCTCGTCAAAACCGCCGGCATCACCGAGGACCTCCTCGACCAGCTCGAGACCTTCGGCCTGGTGCGGACGCGCACCGGGTCGAAGCAGCACTACGACGCCGACGCCGTGGTCATCGCCAAGGCTGCCGGTGAGCTCGCCGCGTTCGGCATCGAGCCCCGCCACCTGCGCGCGTTCAAGACCGCGGCGGACCGCGAGGTGGGTCTGGTCGAGCAGGTCGTCTCGCCGATCCGGCGCAGCCGCGAGGACGGCGCCGAGGGGCGTGCGGCCCAGGCGGTCGACGACATCGCGGCGCTCTCGCTGCGCCTGCACGCCACGCTGGTGCGCACCGGCCTGCGCCAGGCCCTCTGACCCAGCCCCGGTCGTACTAGGCTGCTCTTGTGCGCGAGGTCGAGGTCATCGGAGTCCGGGTGGAGATGCCGTCCAACCAGCCGATCGTGCTGCTGCGCGAGCTGGACGGGGAGCGGTACCTCCCGATCTGGATCGGCGCCGTCGAGGCGACCGCCATCGCATTCGCCCAGCAGGGCGTCGTACCGCCGCGCCCGCTGACCCACGACCTGCTCAAGCTGGTCCTGGAGTCGACCGGGAACGCCCTCTCCGAGGTCCGGATCACCGAGATGAACGACGGCGTCTTCTTCGCCGTCCTGGTGCTCGACTCGGGCGTCGAGATCGGCGCACGCCCGTCGGACTCGATCGCGCTCGCGATGCGCACCGGTGCGCGGATCGTGTGCGCCGAGGACCTCCTCGACGACGTCGGGATCGCCGTGCCGGACGAGCGCGAGGAGGAGGTCGAGAAGTTCCGGGAATTCCTCGACCACGTGAGCCCCGAGGACTTCGAGCAACCCTCCTGAGGCGTCAAAACCCTCAAGTAGCCATTTAAAGTTCGGCGACACGCCGGGCGCGTCTTTGGCAAACCCTCAACCTGAGGTTTACCTTTCAGGTGTCTTCGCTGTAACTCCACGGTTGAAACTTCTGTTCTGGCAGACGTATCACCACCCTTCCCCAGGGGTTACGCTCAGTGGAGCGAGACTTGGAGGTCGTAGTGGTTACCAACAACGGAGACGGCAAGTCCGTGGCCGAGATCGACGCGCAGGCGATGCTTGCCGCCGAGCAGGCCGCGGAGGCGGCGGACGAGCAGGGCCTGCTGTTCAGCGAGGACGTCTCGACGCTGCCGGCCGACCTGGGCTACCGCGGTCCGACCGCGTGCAACGCGGCCGGGATCACCTACCGGCAGCTCGACTACTGGGCGCGCACCGGCTTGGTCGAGCCGACCGTGCGCAGCGCCACCGGCTCGGGCACCCAGCGCCTCTACGGCTTCCGCGACATCCTGCTGCTCAAGGTCATCAAGCGCCTGCTCGACGCGGGTGTCTCGCTGCAGCAGATCCGCACGGCGGTGGCGCACCTGCGCGCCCGCGGCACCGACGACCTGACCCGCGTCACGCTGATGAGCGACGGCGCGTCGGTCTACGAGTGCACCAGCAACGACGAGGTCATCGACCTGCTCCAGGGCGGTCAGGGCGTCTTCGGCATCGCCATCGGGGGTGTGTGGCGCGAGATCGAAGGTTCCCTCGCCGAGCTGCCCTCCGAGCGCACCGCCGAGGACACCGCCACCCCGTCCGCCGGTGACGAGCTCGCTGCTCGCCGCCAGGCGCGGATGAGCGGCTGACACCACGCAGCACCCGCGACACTCCAGTCTCATCCAGCCCCGTTCCGGTCCCTGACCTGAGCGGGGCTGGTAGATTTCTGGCTGCTGACAATCCCGCACGGGAGAGTCCCCGGCGGTGGCCGCAGGCCGCCGCACCGGGGCGCCGAAGGGGCAATTCCTCCCCGGAACCTCTCAGGCGCCAGGACCGTGCGGAGCAGGCAGCTCTGAAGGGCAACCCGCCTGACAGAGGGGGAGGTGACCCGATGGATCTTTGGGAGCCTCATGCCTGACCAGACCCCGCTGTTCGCCGCCCGCCCGTTCGTCGACCGGCACATCGGGCCCGACGACGCCGCGGTCGCAACCATGCTGAAGGCCGTCGGCTTCGACTCGCTCGAGGCGCTGATGGACGCCGCCGTGCCGGGCCGGATCCGCGCCGAGGAGTCGCTCTCGCTTCCCGACGCCGCGACCGAGGAGCAGGCGGGCGCAGAGCTGCGCGCGCTCGCGGGCCGCAACAACCCGGGCACCCCGTTCATCGGACTGGGCTACCACGCGACGATCACGCCGGGCGTCATCCGCCGCAACGTGCTCGAGGACCCGTCCTGGTACACCGCCTACACGCCGTACCAGCCCGAGATCAGCCAGGGCAGGCTCGAGGCGCTGCTGAACTTCCAGACCATGGTGGCCGACCTGACCGGCCTGCCGACCTCCAACGCCTCGCTGCTCGACGAGGGCACCGCCGCTGCCGAGGCGATGACGCTGGTGCGCCGGGCCGCCCCCAAGGCCTCCGGGCCCTTCGTCGTCGATGCCGATGCCCTTCCGCAGACCATCGAGGTCGTCCGCACCCGTGCCGAGGCGATGGGGATCGAGGTCGTCGTCGCCGACCTCGCCGCCGGGTTGCCCGAGGGTGGGATCAGCGGCGTCCTGGTGCAGTACCCGGGCGCCTCGGGCCGGATCTCCGACCCGCGCCCGGTGATCGAGGCCGCCCACGAGCGCGGTGCGCTCGCCGTGGTCGCCGCCGACCTCCTGGCGCTCACCCTCATCGAGGCGCCGGGAGCCCTCGGCGCGGACGTCGTGGTCGGTTCGACCCAGCGCTTCGGCGTGCCGCTGTTCTACGGCGGCCCCCACGCCGGCTACATGTCGGTGCGTGCCGGTCTCGAGCGCCACCTCCCGGGCCGCCTCGTCGGTGTCTCGGTCGACGCCGCCGGCCGGCCGGCGTACCGGCTCTCGCTGCAGACCCGCGAGCAGCACATCCGGCGCGACCGGGCCACCTCGAACATCTGCACCGCCCAGGTGCTGCTCGCGGTGACGGCCGCGATGTACGCCGTCTACCACGGCCCCGAGGGGCTGCGCGCGATCGCGACCGGCCTCAACGTCCAGGCCAGCCTGCTGGCGACCCGGCTGCGCGAGGTGGGGGTCGAGGTCGTGCACGACACGTTCTTCGACACCGTCCTGGCCCGGGTTCCCGGCAAGGCCGCCGAGGTCGTGGCGACCGCCGCCGACCGCGGCGCGCACCTGCGCCTGGTCGACGCCGACCACGTCGGGGTCAGCGTGGGGGAGGGCACCGAGACCGCGCTGGGCGACGTCCTGGCTGCGTTCGGAGCCGAGCTGCCCGAGGGTGGTTGGTCGACCTACTCCGCGTTGCCGCAGGGCGACCTGCTGCGCAGCAGCGAGTACCTGACCCACGAGGTGTTCAACACCCACCGCTCGGAGACCTCGATGCTGCGCTACCTGCGGCGGCTCTCGGCGCGCGACTACGCGCTGGACCGCGGCATGATCCCGCTGGGTTCGTGCACCATGAAGCTCAACGCGACCGCGGAGATGGAGCCGATCAGCCTTCCGGGCTTCGCCGGGCTGCACCCGTTCGTCCCGCCGACCGACTCCGCGGGCTACGCCGAGCTCGTCGCGGACCTGGAGGGCTGGCTGGCCGAGGTGACCGGCTACGACCGGGTCTCGATCCAGCCGAACGCCGGTTCGCAGGGCGAGCTCGCCGGGCTGCTGGCGATCCGCGGCTACCACCTGGCCAACGGTGACGCAGAGCGGACGGTGTGCCTGATCCCGTCCTCGGCCCACGGCACCAACGCTGCCTCCGCGGTGATGGCCGGCATGAAGGTCGTCGTGGTGAAGTCGGCCGCCGACGGCTCGGTGGACCTCGACGACCTGCGCGCCCAGGTGGAGGCGCACGCCGCCGACCTGGCCGCGATCATGGTCACCTACCCCTCGACCCACGGCGCCTACGAGGACACCATCTCCGAGCTCTGCGGGATCGTGCACGAGGCCGGCGGCCAGGTCTACATCGACGGTGCCAACTTCAACGCGCTGCTCGGCCACGCCCGGCCCGGTCACTTCGGCGGCGACGTGAGCCACCTGAACCTGCACAAGACCTTCTGCATCCCGCACGGTGGCGGCGGCCCCGGAGTGGGTCCGGTGGCCGTGCGCGAGCACCTCGCGCCGTACCTGCCGACGCACCCGATGCACCCCGAGGCCGACAAGCGCGAGGGCATCGGCCCGATCAGCGCTGCGCCGTACGGGTCGGCCGGGATCCTGCCGATCTCGTGGGCCTACGTGCGGATGATGGGCGCCGAGGGCCTGACCCGGGCGACCGCGGTGGCGGTGCTGGCCGCGAACTACGTCGCGAGCCGGCTCGACGAGCACTTCCCGGTGCTCTACCGCGGCCACAACGGACTGGTCGCCCACGAGTGCATCCTCGACGTGCGCGGCATCTCCAAGGAGACGGGGGTCAGCGTCGACGACATCGCCAAGCGCCTGATCGACTACGGCTTCCACGCACCGACCATGAGCTTCCCGGTCGCCGGCACGCTGATGGTCGAGCCGACCGAGAGCGAGGACCTCGCTGAGCTAGACCGCTTCTGCGAGGCCATGATCAGCATCCGCAAGGAGATCGACAAGGTCGCCGCGGGGGAGTGGGACGCCTCGGCGAACCCGCTGACCGGTGCGCCCCACACCGCCGACGCGATCAACCAGGACCTCCCCTACGACGTCGCGACCGCGCTGTTCCCCAACGGCTTCGACCCGGACAAGTACTGGCCGCCGGTCAACCGGATCGACCAGGCCTACGGCGACCGCAACCTGGTCTGCTCCTGCCCGCCGCCGGAAGCGTTCGCCTGAGGTGACGCCCTCCGACCGGCTGCAGGCCGTCCTGGACCGCACCCAGGCGACCGGGCGCCTGCCGTCGGTCGTGGGCGCGCGCGTGCAGGACGGTCGCGTCGTCGAGGCCGGTCGTGCCGGCGAGCTCGGTGACGTCGAGGCGCAGTACCGGATCGGGTCGATCACCAAGACCATGACCGCCGTCCTGGTGATGCAGGCCGTCGAGGACGGACTGCTGCGGCTCGACGACGCCCTGGGGGAGCACGTGCCCGAGACCGGGTACGCCGCCGCGACGCTGCGCGAGCTCCTCGGCCACACCGCGGGTCTCCAGGCCGAACCTGTCGGGACGTGGTGGGAGCGCTCGCCCGGCGTCGACGTGGCGACGTTGCTGGCTGCCAACGACGGCACCGGGCGGGTGTTCGCTGCCGGCGAGGCGTTCCACTACAGCAACCTCGGTTTCGCGCTGCTCGCCGAGGCGGTCGCGCGGCGCCGGGGCAGCACGTGGGCCGAGCTGGTCGCCGAGAGGCTCTGGACCCCGCTGGGCATGGCCCGGACCTCCTGCACCCCCGTTGCCCCGCACGCCCAGGGCTACAGCGTCGGGCACTTCACCGGCACGTTGACCGAGGAGCCGCACCACGACGTCGGGGCGATGGCTGCGGCCGGCCAGGTCTGGAGCACCCTGGCGGACCTGGCTCGCTGGCTCGACCTGCTGGCGACCGGACGTGAAGGGATCATCCGGGCCGGCACGCTGGCCGCGATGGCGGTGCCGATCGCGCCCGGGATCGACTACGGCCTCGGGCTGCGGTTGCTCGACGGCCTGGTCGGCCACACCGGGTCGATGCCCGGCTTCCTGGCCACGGCGTTCGTCGATCCCCGCACCCGGAGCGGGGTCGTCGGCTTCGCGAACGCGACCACCGGGGTCTCGATGGACGACCTCGCCCGGATGCTGCGCGACGGTGCCGAGCCTGAGCCGGTCGAGCCGTGGGTGCCGAGCGAATCGGTGCCCGACGCGGTCGCGGAGCTGCTCGGGCTGTGGTTCTGGGGCAACACCGCCCACGAGGTGCGCTGGCACAACGGGCGCCTGGAGCTGCACAGCCTGACGGAGCGGAACAACGAGGACGCCTTCGAGCTGACCCCGAGCGGCTGGCGCGGGACTTCCGGTTACCTGCTGGGCGAACGGCTCGAGGTGGCCAGGCGTCCCGACGGGACGCTCGACCACCTCGAGTGCGCGACGTTCCGGTTCACCCGGACGCCGTACGCCTAGCTACTGCAGGACGGTGTTCGGCTCGGCGCTGGAGTTCAGCCCGTTCGCGCCGCGCACGCAGGTGCCGCTCCTCGGCGTACCACCGTTGTAGGCCTGGCGCACGCAGTCGCGCAGCGCCAGCTCACCCCAGTAGTTCGGGTGCAGCGACTCCTGGATGTAGTACGGGCTGCTGCCGGCCGTGGTGACGGTGCGGATCTGGTTGACCCACTCGGTGCTGTCGACGGCCCCGGACTGCGTCCAGGAGCTCAGGCCCTTCTCCTCCAGCAGGCCGACGGTGTTCTCGCACAGCCGCCGGCCGTTGAAGGTGCCGGAGATGTTCAGGGTCTTCACGTTGGTCAGACCGCTGGCGGTGGCCGCTCCGAACACGGCGTTGTTGATCGTCGGGAGCAGCGTGCCGTTGGCGTAGTCGGCGTCGGTGTTCCAGAAGCCGCAACCACCGGTGCTCTGCCGGGTGTAGCCGCTCTGGCTGTAGCGGAAGGCCGAGGACGAGGGCAGCGGCGAGGGGTAGTTCTGCACCAGCAGCGTCCAGGAGGTGTCGGAGTAGCCGGCGTTGCGCATCGCGGTGCGGATGTTCTGGAACGCCGTGGAGATCCGGGCCTTGACCGCGGCGACGTTCGAGGCCGAGACCTCCGAGGTCACGGTGCTGTCGTCCTTGCAGTAGTCGGGCCACCAGGACGGCGAGCCCAGGAAGTCCTCGACGCAGTCGGTCACGATGCCGGCGAAGTTGAAGTCGTTGCCGCCGATCGAGACCGAGACCATCTTGACGTTGTGCGTCGCCGCGAAGTTCTGCAGCATCAGCGCCTGGCCCTGGTTGCCGCCGCTGTTGTAGAAGTCCAGGCCGGGCTTGAAGTAGCCGTCCGAGGACGTGTACGTCGCCGTCTGGGCACCCGAGCAGGCCAGGTTCATGGAGCTGACCGTGCCGCCGACCTTGATCTCGGCCGCCTTGCTGCGGTGGCAGCGGTTGATCACCTCACCGGTGTTCGTGGCGTTGTCGTAGTACGCCGTCGAGCCGAGTGCGTCGGTCGCGGCCGAGCTGTTGTTGTCGTTGCCGGCCCAGCGGCCGGCCTCTCCGGAGATGTAGGAGTCGCCGACGCTGACGACCCACGGGCTCCCCACGCCGGGACCGTCGGCCTGGGCACCGGAGGACTGGACGAGGACGGCGAGCGGAAGGGCGACGAGCGACAGGACCGCGAGGCGTACGAGGCTGCGGGGTGCACGAGGTGATCGCAACGGAGGACTCCTGGGAGGTGAGCGGGAGGAGGCCCCGGGCGGGGCCCAGGAGCGAACTTAGTGGCCCCGGTCACACTGACGGCAGTCTTGTCCTCGCGGTTAACTACTGCTAAGTAACCAGTGCACGCGCGTGCACCTCAGAGCGCCTGGGAGACCGAGCTCATGTTGAAGTCCGGCACCCGCAGCGCCGGCGTCGCGGTCCGCGAGAAGTAGTCGTCGCCCCACTCGCGCGAGAAGCTCGGGACCGTCGCCGAGGCGGCGGTGAAGCGCCGGAGCAGCTCGACCGGGCTCTCGTTGAAGCGGAAGTTGTTCACGGCACCCACGATCTCGCCGCCCCGCACCTGGTAGACCCCGTCGCGCGTCAGTCCGGTGAGCAGCATCGTCTGCGGATCGACCTCGCGGATGTACCACAGGCAGGTGAGCAGCAGACCGTCCTCGAGGTCGCCGACCAGGTCGAGCGTGGAGCCGGTCCCACCGGCGACCTCGAGCACCAGGTTGTCGATCGCCGAGGTCACCGGCTGCCCGGTCAGGACCGCGGTCTCGCGAGTCTGCAGCAGGGCGGCGAGCTCACCTCCGGCAATCCACGAGGTCGCGTCGAGCGGGAGACCGTTGTCGTAGACGCTGGTGGAGTCCGAGGACCCGCTGGCCACGACGAAGGGGGCGCAGCCGAGACCGGGGTGGGCCGGGTCCGAGCGCAAGGTGACCGAGCGGTTCACGAACGCATCACCGATCCGGGTGCCCCCACCAGGACGTGAGAACACCGACTGACCCTCGTGCGCCACCCGTGCCCCGGCGCCCCAGTAGACGTCGATCATCAGGTCGGCGACCGCGGTCGGCGGGAGCACCGTGTCGTAGCGGCCGGCCGGAAGATCGACCCGGCGCTCGCCCCACGCCAACCGCTCGGTCAGCTCGGCGACGACCTGGTCGGCCGAGACGTCGTGGAAGTCACGGGTCGCCCCGCCGACCCAGGCACTGTTGGTCAGGGCAGCGTTCTTGCCCGTGCAGCCGTAGTGCCCGGTCGGCTGGACGTGGCGCAGGCGCAGGCCCGTGCTCGAGCCGACGTACGTCGTGGTGACGTCGTGGCTCACGAATCCGTAGAGGATCCGCTGCTCGGCCTCCGAGCGCTCGAACGCCTCGCCCAGGTCGGTCGCGAAGTCGCGGAACACCTCGATCGAGGTGCCCTCCGGTGCCTCGTCCCAGTCGTCGCTGACCCGGCCCGCGACGAGCTCCGCGCGGTCCTCGGCCGGCTCGGCCCGGCGAGCCGCGTCCTCTGCCTGCTCGACGAGCGCGGTCACCTGCTCGGGCGAGGCAGCCGAACCGCTCACCGAGGCGTTGCCCTGCCCGACGAACGAGATCACGGTGACCTCGACCGCGTGCATGACGCCGTTGGTCGTGAGGGTGTTGTTGGCCCAGCGCAGGTTGGCGCCGGTGCCGTCGCTGACGATCACGACGCAGGCGTCCGCGGTCGAGCGAGCCAGCGCGTGCTCGACCAGGTCCTGGGGGTGCACGGTGGTCATCAGTCGTCCTCGCCTTCGAGGGCTTGCTCAGCCGAATCCTGGGCCGATTCCTGGGCCGATTCCTGGGCGACGTTGAGCACGTTGACTCCCCTGAACAGTGCGCTCGGGCACCCGTGGCTGACGGCCGCAACCTGCCCGGGCTGGGCCTTGCCGCAGTTGAAGGCACCGTGGAGCAGGTAGGTCTCCGGGCCGCCGACGGCGGACATCGACCCCCAGAAGTCCGTCGTGGTCGCCTGGTAGGCGACGTCGCGCAGCTGGCCGTCGAGCTGGCCGTCCTTGATGGCGTAGAAGCGCTGGCCGGTGAACTGGAAGTTGAAGCGCTGCATGTCGATCGACCAGGACTTGTCGCCCACGACGTAGATGCCGCGCTCGACCTGGCTGATCAGGCCGGCCGTGTCCGGTCCGTCCGGGTCGGGCTGCAGCGAGACGTTGGCCATCCGCTGGATCGGGATGTGGTGCGGGGAGTCGGCGTAGGCGCAGCCGTTGGACCGCCCGCCGTTGAGGACCGCGCCGTAGGTGTGCGCCATCGGGCGGTCGAGCTGGTAGCCGACCAGCACGCCGTCCTTCACGATGTCCCAGCTCTGGCCGGCGACCCCCTCGTCGTCGAAGCCGACCGTCGAGAGGCCGTGCGGGGTGGTCCGGTCCCCGGTGATGTTCATCAGCGCGGACCCGTACTGCAGCGTGCCGAGCCCGTCGGGTGTCGCGAACGACGTCCCGGCGTAGTTCGCCTCGTAGCCCAGCGCGCGGTCGAGCTCGGTGGCGTGCCCGATCGACTCGTGGATCGTGAGCCACAGGTTGGTCGGGTCGATGACGAGGTCGTAGGCACCCGGCTCGACGCTGGGGGCTGCCAGCTTCTCGCGCAGCAGACCCGGGATCTCGGCGATCTCGTTGTCGAAGTCGTAGCCCTCGGTGACGTACTCCCAGCCGCGACCGACCGGGGCAGCCAACGTGCCCATCGAGTCGAACCGGTCCTCGCGCGACCCGAACGCCTCCAGGGTGGGCATCAACCGGATCCGCTGCTGGGTGGTCACGGTGCCGTTGAGGTCGGCGTAGAACTTGTTCTCCAGCACCTGCTGGAGCCCGGCCCGGGCGTGCTCGACGCCTTCGGCCGCGGTCAGGCGGGTGGTCCAGTCGCACAGCAGCGCGGACTTCTCGCCCAGCGGGACCTCGAACGGGTTGATCTCGTACGCCGAGCTCCACACGACGTCGGGGTAGATCGGCTCGGGTGCCAGCTCGATCGGGATCCGGGTCATCCCCGCGGCGACCATCGCCACGTTGACCGCCTGCTCGGCGATCGTGACGGCCTCCGAGGTGCTCAGCAGCACTCCCGAGGCGAAGCCCCAGGCGCCGTGGTGGATCACCCGGACCGCGAAGCCGAGGTCGTCGACGTCCTCAGCCCCCTGCAGGTGGCCGTCGCGCACGGAGAGGTGTTGGTACCGGACCCGCTCGAAGCGGAAGTCCGCGTGGGTCACCCCCAGGTCCCGTGCACGGGACAGGGCGGCATCGGCGAGTCGGCGGTAGGGGAGGTCGGTGAACGTCGGATCGATGCGGTCGGCGTCTGCCATGCCTCGACCCTAGCCGGGGGCGGTCAACCGGCACTGACCACCGCGCGCAGGGTCGAGCCGTTGCGTCCCTTGGCGACCTCGAGCTGGGTGGTGATCCGGCTGCGCAGCTCCGGGACGTGGCTGACCAGCCCGACCACGCGCCCGCCGTCACGCAGGCTGTCGAGGGTGTCCATCACGTCCTCCAGGGTGTCGGCGTCCAGGGAGCCGAAGCCCTCGTCGATGAAGAGGGTGTCGATGTCGGTCCCGCCGGCCTCGTGGGCCACCGTGTCGGCCAGCCCCAGCGCGAGGGCCAGGGAGACCACGAACGTCTCGCCGCCCGACAGCGTGGCCGGGTCGCGCTGGACGCCGTTCCAGTCGTCGCGCACGCGCAGGCTCAGGCCGCCGCGCTGCTCGCCGAACCCGCGGTCGTCGGTGTGCTCGAGGGCGTAGCGCTGGTCCGTCATCCGGGCGAGGCGTTCGTTCGCGGCCGCGACGACCTGGCGCAGCCGCTCGGCCAGCACGTACGCCGCCAGCCGCATCCGCAGCGGGTTGTCGACGCTCTTGCCCTCGACCAGCGACGCCAGGGCGGCGACCGTCCGGTGCTGGGCCTGCAGCGGTTCCCAGGCCGCGAGGGCGCCCTCCAAGCAGACGTGCAGCTCACCGAGCCGGACGCTGCGGCGCCGCGCCGCGTCGCGCGCCGAGGCGGCCGCCTGGGCTTCCGTGGCGGCAGCGGTCGCGAGGTCGGCGAGGTGCTGCGGATCAGGGACCTCGACGGCCAGCGCGCCGGCCACGTCCGGATCGGCGAGCGTGGTGCGGGCGGTGTGCGCGCGCAGCTCCGCATCGCGGACGTGATCCTCCAGCGCCGTGGCCTCGTCCGCGCCGAGCAAGGACGCCAGCGCATGCTCGGGGCCGGTGAACCCCGCCTCGAGCGCCGCAGCCAGCGTTGCCGTCGCGGCGCTGGCCGCGGCCTGATCGGCCACTCGACGGGCCTCCAGGCTCCGCAGGCCCGCCTCGAGTGCGTCCGCGCGCTGGGCGCGCCACCGCAGCAGCACCTCGATGTCCTCTGCTTCCGCATCGTCCGAGGTGCCACCGGGTTCGGCGAGGAGTTTTTCCCACTCGGCGTCGATGGTCCGGGTCAGGGACAGCGCCTGCTCGATCTCGGCGGTCAGTGCCGCCCGCTCCTGCAGGGCCTCGCCGCGGTCGCGCTCTGCTGCCCGCAACGTCTCGCGGCACTGCTCCTCACGGGCGACCAGGACCTCGAGCGCGGTGACGAGCGGCTCGAGGCGCTCGACCTCCTCGGCCGCTTCGTGCAGGACCGAGGGCAGTGCTGCGGGATCGGTCCCGGCGAGCTTCTCCTCGAGCGCGGCGAGCTCGGCCTCCATCGTCGCGAGTCCGACCTGGCGCGCCTGCAGCTCGAACGCGGCGTCCTCGCTGACCCGGCGTGCGGCGTCCTCCTCGGCCCGTCCCACGCCGCCGGAACCGGTCGCGGCCGGGGACGGGTGCTCGGCGCTCCCGCAGACCGGGCACGAGCAGCCGCTCGCGAGCTGACCGGCGAGCTCGGCGGCCATCCCGTTGATGCGCGCCTCCCGGACCTCCAGGTACTGCTCCTTGCAGGTCTGGGCGATCTCGGTGGCGGCCAGCAGGTCGGTCCGCGCGGCAGCGAGCTCCAGGCCGACGAGCTCGGCACGTCGTGCCGCGTCGAGCAGCTCCTGGGCGCGCTCGACCGCACCGCGCACGACGGGGAGCCGCGCGGCGGCGGCCCTGGCCTCGTGGACCGCGGCCACCGCGTCGGCGATCACCGAGGGCTGCCGGGCCAGGGTCACGTCGATCTCGGCGACCGTGGTCTCCACGCCCTGGAGCTGGGCACGGGAGTCGGTGAGCCGGGCCAGAGCAGCCGTGCGGGCCGCGGCCCGTGGCGCGAAGGCCGTCGCCAGGCTGTGCGCGTGCCGGGCCCGGCGCGCCAGGGATGCCAGGGCGTCGCGGTCGAGCAGGTCGGGGTCCTCCCCGAGGTGGACCGCGAGCGCGGAGCGCTGGCTTGCCCACCGGTGCTCGGCAGCCTCAGCGGCCGAGGTGGCGACCTCGCCGGCGGCGGCGAGCGCTGCGAGCGGGAGCGCCCGGGTGTGCACGTCGAGCCGACGACGCGCCTCCTGCGTGGCCCCCGCCTGCTCGGCGAGCACCGCGAGGTCGGCCTCCGCTGCGCGTCCTCGTGCCTGGAGCTCGTGGACGCGCTGGGCTGCGCTTGCTGCCGCACCGGTCCGCGCGGCGACCTCCTCGGCGTCGGTGAACGCGATCCCAGCGACCTCCAGGTCGTGCGCGGCGCGTGCGGTCAGGGCATCGGCCCACTCCAGCAGCACCCCGGTCTCGGCAGCCCGGTCGAGGTCATCAGCCGGCGCCGCCTCCTCACCGGACGCCTCGCGCAGGCGGTTCACGGTCTCCCCGACCGCGAGAGCTGCTGCCTCGCTGGCGCGACGTGTGCTCGTACGCCGCTCCACCAGCCACTTCTCGACGCGCTCGAAGCGGTCGGTCCGGAAGAGCTGCTGGAGCACGGTGTGGCGCTCTGCCGAGGTGGCGCGCAGGAAGGCCTGGAACCGGCCCTGGGGGAGCAGGGCGACCTGGGTGAACTGGGTGGCGGTCATGCCGAGGAGGTCGGTGACCAGCAGCCCGGCATCGTCGAGCCGGTTGGTCAACGTGACCCAGGTGCCCGAGCGCTGCTCCTCGACCAGGACGTGGGCCTGGACCCGGGTTTCGCCGGTGCCGCGCAGCTTGGGACGCGACCAGGCGGGGGACCGGGTGAAGCAGAACCGGCGCGCACCGATGCTGACCTCCAGCACGACCTCGGGAGCCAGCTGGGGTCCGGCGTGGTCGCTGCGCAGGTGCTTGGCGCCGGCGCGGTCACCCGGCACCTGTCCGTAGAGCGCGAAGCAGACGGCGTCCAGGACGCTGGTCTTGCCCGCGCCGGTCGCACCGGTGAGCAGGAAGAGCCCTCCTGCGCTGAGCTCGTCGAAGTCGACATCGACGGTCTCGGCGAAGGGGCCGAACGCGGTGATCCGCAGGTGGTGGAGGCGCATCAGGCACCCACTGCCCGGTCGTCGAGGACTGTGTCGAACGGATCCTGGTCAGGATCTTGGGCGCAGCACTCGACGGCCTCGCGGAGCAGCAGGCTCTCCGCGGGGCTCGCCGGTTCACCGCGGACCGCGGCGACGAAGTCGAGGGCCACCTGGTGGTCGCTGCGGCCCTCGACCGGCTGACGGTCGTGCGCCTGCTCGCCCAGCGGGGTGAAGGAGATCGAGACGACGTGCGGGAACCGGGCCTGCAACCGGGCCATTGCCTGCGCGGGCCGGACCGGATCTGTCAGCGTCGCCTGCACCCAGGCGTCCTCGGCCTCGGCGTGACGCGGGTCGGCGAGCAGCTCGGCGATGCTTCCCTCGATGCGCGCGAGCCGCCGCGGGACGGGCGCCTCGACGAACCGGGACGAGTCGATCCCCGTGGGGCCGAGGTCGACGAGCCACGAGCCCTTCAGGTGGGTGGACTCGGAGAAGGAGTACGCCAGCGGCGAGCCCGAGTACCGGATCGCATCGGTCAGCTGCTGGCGGCCGTGAAGGTGACCGAGGGCGACGTAGTCGATGCCGTCGAAGAGGGCTGTCGGGACCGAGGAGACACCGCCGACGGCGATGTCGCGCTCGCTGTCGCTCGGGTTGCCGCCGACGACGAACGCGTGCGCGAGGACGACCGAGCGGGTGCCGGGTCGTGCGTCCAGGTCGGCACGGATCCGGTCCATCGCTGCCGTGAGCGCGGCGTGGTGGGAGCGGTGCGGGAGGTCCCAGGCGCGGCGCACCTGGTCGGGCTCAAGGTAGGGGATCCCGTAGACGGCGACCGGACCGTGCTCGTCGGCGAGCTGCACCGGTTCGGCGATGCGGTCCAGGTGGGTGCGCAGGTGGAAGCCCGCCGCGTCGGCGAGCCGGGCGTTGAACCCCAGGCGCTGCGCGGAGTCGTGGTTGCCGCTGGTGACCACGACCCGGGCCCGCGAGGCGGCGAGCCGGGCGAAGGCGTCGTCGGCCAGCGCGACCGCGTCCACCGGGGGGAGTGCCCGGTCGTAGACGTCGCCGGCGATGACCACCAGGTCGACCGACTCCACCTCGACGACCTCGAGCAGGTGGTCGATGAAGGTCGCTTGGTGCGGCACCATCGGTTGGCCGTGGAACTGGCGTCCCAGGTGCCAATCAGAGGTGTGAAGGATCCGCACGTCCCCACGCTAGGAGAGGGGCCCGACAAACCCCGGTTCACACGCCGAGACGGGCTCCACCGGAGTACACGACGCAGCGGTCGGGACGGGTGAACCCGACCAGCGCGAGCCCGGCGCCGGTAGCCAGGGAGACGGCCAGCGAGGAAGGTGCACCGACCGCGACGACAGCGCTGATCCCGGAGACGACCGCCTTCTGGACCAGCTCGAAACCGACCCGACCACTCAGCACCAGCACCGGCGGGGGTTCGGTAGCGGTCAGGGCACAGTGCCCGACCACCTTGTCGACCGCGTTGTGGCGTCCGACGTCCTCGCGCACGACCACCGGGACTCCGTCGGCGGTGAACAGCCCCGCGGCGTGGAGACCACCGGTGCGCTCGAACCCGGGCTGCTCGGCGGCGAGCAGGTCCGGGAGACGGCGTACGACGTCGAGGTCCAGCGGACCTCCCGGCGTGGGCTCCGGCGCGCCCCGCAGGACGTCCTCGATGGAGGTGGAACCGCACACCCCGCACGCCGAGCTGACCAGGCGGGCCTCGGGCAGCCGGTCCGGCGGGCGACTGCTCTCGAGCGTGACGACGTTGAACTCCTCGGCCGGACCGAGGTCTACGTCCGTGCAGTAGCGCACCGCGGCGATGTCCGCGGCTCGCAGGACCTGCTCGCCGATCAACCAGCCGGCCGCGAGCTCGAAGTCGTGCCCCGGGGTGCGCATCGTGACCGCGATCCGTCGCGCCGGCGCGCCGGGCCAGGCGAGCCGGATCTCGAGCGGTTCCTCGGTCGCGAGCCGGTCCTCGTGCGCGAGGCGCTCCGCGCCGCGGGCCTCCACGACGCGCGTCCGCACGGTCGGTCCTGGGCGACGTCCGGACGAGGTCATGGCATCGAGTACCGCTCGCGGGTGGCGAGCCGTGAGCGGAGCTCGTCACCGGCGTCGACCAGCACCCTCTTGATGCTCGGGTTCAGCTCGGGGTCGGCGACCAGCTCATCGGTCCGGCGCAGCGTGTCGGGAGTCATCACGGTGATCGGGTAGTAGAAGTGCGCGGCGTCGGCCAGCCCCCAGCCGGTGCGGACGGCCGTGGTGCCGGCGACCTCGGCGAAGTAGCGCTCGACGTACGGCGTGAGCAGCTCCTCGCGACCGCGCTGCCACATGCCGGTGCCGATCGCCTCGATCTCGTAGTTCGACGCGGACACCTCACCGGTGAACCGCTGCCAGGCCCAGGCCTTGCTCTCGGCGACCGGCAGCCGTGCCCGCGACCAGGCGTAGGAGACCTGGGTCTTCGCGGTGTTCTCCCGCGCGAGCTCGCGGTCGAGCTCGTCGAGGTCGGTCCGCCCGATCCCGGCCAGGCGCTGGTGCACGCGCCAGCGCAGTCCCGTGTCGACCTCGAGCCCGGCCGGGCCCGCGCCGTCGAGCAGCGAGCGCAGGTACGCCTCCTCGTGCGCCGTGCTGATCGCGCCGTGCATTGCGGCGAGCTGCAGGTCGGAACCGGGGACGGCGGTGCTCGCGCGCGCCAGGAACGCCTCGTGCAGCCGGAGGCGCGCGGAGACCGGGTCGGTCAGGACGCTGAGGAGCTTCTCGTGCGCACCCGCGCGTCCGCCCTCGCCGTCGTCGCCCACCCACACGCCCAGGGTCCCGATCGCGGTGTCGAGCGTCTCCAGCGGGATGCCGGCGCAGAGGACGTCGACGGCGAGCGTCGGGTCGAGGCGGGCGTGGTGCACCCCGTTGCGGGCGGTGACCCACAGACCGGCTCGCATCAGCGGGTCCTCGATGCTCGGCATCAGGTCCGGCAGCGCGCGTGCTGTGACGCGGTCCAGGGTCAGGTCGGCCCACGCGGTGACTCCGGGGTCCAGCACGACCGGCGCGTCCGCAGGCAGGTCCAGCGGCGTGCGCTCGGCCTCGACGACCACGGTGGCTCGGCGCCACTGCGACCCGTCCCAGGTCGCGGTGCCCAGGGCATGGGTGCGGCCGCCCTGGCTCCGGGCCTGATCTGCGCCCTGATCTGCGCCCTGATTTCCAGCCGGGGGAGTGCGCACCAGGACGCCCGCGTCGCGATCGAGCTCGATCCGGTCCACCCCGGCCGAGCGCAACCAGGAGCGGGTCCAGTCCTCGAGGTCGCCCGCGCCTGCCGCCTCCCAGGAGGCGAAGAGGTCGGCCATGGTGGCGTTGCCGAAGCGGTGCTGGGTGAAGTGGTCGCGCACGCCACCGAAGAAGACCTCGTCGCCGACCTGCTCGGCGAGCTGGGTGAGCACCGCGTGGCCCTTGGCGTAGGAGATCCCGTCGAAGTCCTGGAGCGCGGCGTCGGCGTCCAGCGCCCCGGTGCCGGCGACCGGGTGCGTGGAGGGCCGGGCATCGGAGCTCAGTCCCCAGTTGCGGCGGGCGACCACGGCCCAGACCAGGGCCTCGGAGAACTCGGTGACCTCCGCGGTCACGCGGTTCCCCATGTACTCCGCGAACGCCTCGTTGAGCCACAGGTCGTCCCACCACTTCGGCGTGACGAGGTTGCCGAACCACTGGTGCGCCATCTCGTGGGCGACCGTGGTGGCGCGCTGGATGCGCAGGCTGCGCGGCACCCGGGTGGTGAACAGGAGCGGGTCGCGGAAGGTCACGCAGCCGGGGTTCTCCATCGCTCCGGCGTTGAACTCCGGCACGAAGGCCTGGTCGTACTTGCCGAACGCGTAGCGGATCCCGAAGAGCCGGTGGAACTCGTCGAAGCACTGCCGGGTGAGGGTCAGCAGCTCCTCGGCGTCCTTGTCGAGGGCCGGTGCCAGTGAGGCCCGCGAGAGCAGTCCGAGGTCGATGCCGTCGTGGTGATCGGTGATGCGGTGGTACGGCCCGGCGACCAGGCTCACGAAGTACGTCGAGAGCGGCTCGCTGCGCCCGAACTCCCACCGGCCGCCACCCACGTGCTCACCGGCCGCGTTCGCGATCACGGTCCAGTCCTCGGGCGCCGTCACGTGGAGCGTGTACGCCGCCTTGAGGTCCGGCTGGTCGAAGCACGCGAACACCGACGGAGCCGCGCTCATGAAGCTCATCTGGTAGACGTAGGCCCGCCCGTCGCTCGGGTCGACCGCGCGGTGCAGGCCCTCGCCGTCGTTGCGGAAGCCCATCGTGGCCTCCACGACGAGGCGGTGCTCGCCGGCCGCAAGGCTCAGCGCGAAGCGGCCCTCGCCGAGACCGTCGAGCGCCAGGGCGGCCCCGTCCAGGGTGATCCGCTGCACCGAGACCGGCTTGAGGTCCAGGAACGTCTCCCCGCCGCGCGAGACGAGGTCGATCACGGTCGTGCTGGTGAACGTCTCCTCGCCGCGCAGGTCGAGGGTCACGTCGTACGAGGAGATCTCGAGCAGGTCGAAACGGTCCCGGGCCTCGCTGAGCTGCAGACTGCGCACGAGACACACACTAGGGTCCGAGGCATGAGGCGTGCAGGGGTGGCCGTGCTGGCAGCGGTGCTGCTGTCGGCGGCGGCGTGCGGCAGCGCGTCGAAGGACAGCGCACCTCCGAGCAAGGGAGCCTCCGGGCACGTCTGCGCGGCCATCGCGGCCGATGAGGTCGACGTCAACCTGGTGGGCGGCGGGAGGACCGGAACCGTGGGCTTCGCGGTTGCCACCGGTGCTCAGTGCCCAGCACGGCTGATCGCCGACTCCGCCGTGACGGATCCGAGCAAGTCGTACGAGGTCGCGCTCGACGACCTGCCGCTGGCCAGGCACGGCCTCCGTGCCCTCACCATCCCTGGACGTACCGGCCAGCTGGTCCTGCTCGTCCAGACCCAGCCGCGCGGTGGTTACCAGGCCCACCTCTTCGGCTACGCCGACGACAGGTTCGAGGAGCTGGAGGTGGACGGGCACCCGGTGCTCCCGTTCGTGGCCACCGACACCGGCGACACCCTGCTGACCGCACGGTGCGAGCACGGCGGCGTCACCGTCGAGACCGCGAAGAGCTCGGGCAAGCGCACCTGGGACGTGGCACGCACGCCGTACCTGATCGAGGGCAACCGGGTCAGCCCGGGCACGACCGTGGAGATCGCACGCGACGTCAGCGGCGTCGACCTCCCGAAGCGCTACCCGGACCTGGTGGCCGGCACGCTCTTCGCCGACTGCACCTGACGTGCGAGGCTGGCCGCATGGCTGATCGAGAGACCCTGCGCACCGTCGAGCTCACCCGGATCGGGGAGGGCCGCTACAAGGCGACCAACGTCCGGGGAGGAGTCCTCCCGGTCGGCAGCGGAGACGACCCGGACTTCACCCCGGTCGAGCTGCTGCTCGCCGCGATCGCCGGGTGCAGCGCGATCGACGTGGACCTGATCACCGGCAAGCGGGCTCAGGCGACGTCGTTCGACGTGCACGCCGAGGGCGACAAGGTCCGCGACGACGACGGCAACCACCTGACGAACCTCAAGCTGGTCTTCGACGTCGTCTTCCCCGACGGCGAGGCCGGGGACGCGGCGCGCGCGGTGATCCAGCGTGCCATCGAGCAGTCGCGCGACCGGCTGTGCACCGTGAGCCGGACAGTGGCCCTGCCCAGCCCGGTCGCGATGGAGCAGAAGAGCTGACTACTTCACCGCGGTGATGGTCACCGGCTCCTTCGGCGGACCGTCGGTCGCGCCGTTCGCAGTGCCCTTGGCGCCGATCGCCTTGAGCACCTTCAGGCCGCTGGCGTCGGTGTGCCCGAAGACGGTGTAGCTGGGCGGGAACGGTGAGTCGCCGTACATCAGGAAGAACTGCGAGCCGCCGGAGTCCTTCATCCCGGTGTTCGCCATCGCGATCGTCCCGGCGCGGTAGGTGCAGGTGCCGCTCGCGGTGTCGCACGGCGCGAGGCGGGGGTCGTTGGGGACGAGCTCGTCGGGGATGGTGTACCCGGGCCCACCCGTGCCGCTGCCGGTCGGGTCGCCGCACTGCAGGATGTAGTCACCGCTGGTCAGCATCCGGTGGCAGGGCGTGTTGTCGTAGAAGCCCTGCTGGGCGAGCGAGACGAACGAACCGACGGTGCACGGCGCCTGAGCCGGCTCGAGCCTCAGCGGGATGTCGCCGTCGTTGGTCGAGATGGTGATCGTCGTCGGGGTGGCCTTCGACTCACCGGCCGGGGGCGGGTCCACCTTGCGCGAGGCGCTGCCGTTGGCCTGGTAGGAGCACGAGGCGGTGTCGGCGGCGCTCGCGCCGGTGGTGGTGCCGCCGCTGCCGCTCGAGCCGCAGCCGGCGAGGCCGACGGCAAGGAGGGGGAGGGCCAGGGCCAGGAGGGTGCGGTTCCGGGTCACGGTGCCGATCGTAACCAGCACGCAGAAGGGCCGCGGACACTGGTCCGCGGCCCTTCTCGACGTCGTGCAGGGATCACATCTCGTAGTGCTCGTCCGGGTCGCCGTCGAAGAGGCGCCCGTCCTCGCGGCCGAGGCCGGTGATGGCGTCCACCTCGTCGTCGCTGAGCTCGAACTCGAAGATGTCGCCGTTGATCAGCTGACGGCCCGGGTCGGTCGACTTCGGGATCGGGACCGAGCCGAGCTGGAAGTGCCAGCGCAGCACGACCTGGGCCGGCGTGACGCCGTGAGCCTCGGCCGCGTTGCGGACGGCGTCCTCCTCGAAGAGGCCCTTCGCGCGAGCCAGCGGGCTCCAGGCGACCGTGCGGATGCCGAGCGCGTCGTGGACCGCGCGCAGCTCCTCCTGCGGGAAGTAGGGGTGCATCTCGATCTGGTTCACAGCCGGCACGACGCCGCTGGTGTCCATGATCCGGTCGAGGTGCTCGGCGGTGAAGTTCGAGACACCGATCGTGGTCACCAGGCCGTCACGCTGCAGGTCCACCAGGGCGCGCCACGCCTCGGTGTACTCGTCCCGCTTCGGGTTCGGCCAGTGGATCAGGTGCAGGTCGATGTGGTCGAGGCCGAGGCGCCCGATCGACTCGTGCGTGGAGACGATCGCGTCGTCGTAGGCGTGGTGGCGGCCGGGCAGCTTGCTGGTCACCCGGAACTCCGGGCGCGGTACGCCGGAGCGGCGGATCGCCTCTCCGACCGTCATCTCGTTGCCGTAGTTCACGGCGGTGTCGAGGAGCCGGTACCCGGACTCCACGGCACTCAGGATGGCGTCGAGTCCGTCAGCACCCTGGAGTCCCGTCGTGCCGAAGCCGACTGCGGGCAGCTCAGTGCCGTCATTGAGGTCATAAATAGGGATTTCCATCGAATCTCTCAGTTCTGCTCGCGGGCAACAACACGGTCCGACCAGTCACCTCGTCCTGCATCTTCTCCCCAGTGACCGGGCTCTGGTAACAAACCCTAGCGAGATCGAGCGTGCTTGACTCGAATACACGGGGATAATTCGGAATAGTTGGACAAAGCGCCGCATCCGATCCGGGCAGACCTGGGAACGCGAGGGGCCACGCGCGGCCCTGCGGGGGAAGGCCGCGGTAGTGCCAGAGAGCCTGGCTGCAGGGCGGGCGGGCCGGTACCTCAGGGGGAGTGGAGCAGTGCCGGCGCTGCCTAGCGTCGTGGTCATGCGCTGGTTCGCCGCTCTCCTCCTCGCCCTGTACCTGGTCCTCGTGGCCCGCCTGACCCTCGCCGACCCCTCCGGCGGCCGGTGGGCGTTCAGCTTGGCCGACTACTCAGCCACCCGGCTCTCGGGAGGTCGGATGGTCTGGTCGCAGACGGAGGTCGTCGCGAACGTCGCACTCTTCGTGCCCCTGGGCCTGCTGCTCGCGATCGTGCTGCGACGTCCCGCCGCAGCAGCAGTTC
>JBJMIO010000153.1:0-20555 GCA_045806765.1 Marmoricola sp. | reverse complement strand
GGACTCGCGGACCCCGCGCAGGTTCATCGCGGCCAGCACCGCGACCAGCACCACCGCCCACTCGGTCTCGTGGCCCTGCACGAACGGCAGCGCCGCACCGGCGTTCTGCACGCCCGAGGACACCGACACCGCGACCGTGAGCACGTAGTCGACCAGGAGTGCGCTGGCCACCGTCACGCCCGCGGTCCGCCCGAGGTTCACGGTCGCGACCTCGTAGTCGCCGCCGCCGCTCGGGTAAGCGTGGACGTTCTGCCGGTAGGAGGCCACCACCGTCAGCATCACCACGGCGACGGCGATGCCGATCTTCCAGCTGAACGCGTACGCCGAGACGCCAGCGACCGAGAGCATGATGAAGACCTCGTCCGGGGCGTAGGCCACCGAGGAGAGCGCGTCCGAGGCGAAGACGGGTAGGGCGATGCGCTTCGGCAGCAAGGTCTCCCCGAGCTGAGAGCTCCGGAGCTTGCGGCCGAGGATGATCCGCTTCGAGACGCCACCAAGACCCACGAGGGACAACGGTAGAGCAACAGAGGTCAAACACTTGCTTCCAGGTGCAGTAGCGTCTGCCGTGTGCACGTCGTGATCATGGGATGCGGCCGCGTCGGCTCAACGCTGGCGCGGTCCCTCGAGGACCGCAACCACACCGTCAGCGTCATCGACAGCAACCCTGACGCCTTCCGGCGGCTCGGCCCGTCGTTCAACGGCCTGAAGGTCACCGGCTACGGGTTCGACCAGCAGGTCCTCGCCGACGCCGGCATCGAGCGCGCCGACGCCTTCGCGGCGGTCAGCAGCGGTGACAACTCCAACATCATCGCCGCGCGGGTGGCCCGGGAGACCTTCGGGATCCAGCAGGTCGTCGCGCGGATCTACGACCCCGGCCGTGCCGAGGTCTACCAGCGCCTCGGCATCACGACGGTCGCCACGGTCAAGTGGACCGCGGACCAGGTCCTGCGGCGGCTGCTGCCGGCGGGTGCCGAGCCGGACTTCCGCGACCCCTCGGGCACGATCCGCCTCGACCAGATCCCGGCCTCCGAGCCCTGGATCGGCGAGCGCACGGTGAAGTTCCAGGAGCAGTCCAAGTGCCGGATCGCCTGGATCGACCGGCTCGGCGAGGGCATGCTCCCCACCCGCGAGTCGGTGATCCAGGAAGGCGACATCCTGCACGTCGTGCTCCGCGAGGAGAACGCGGCGCACGCCTACACGCTCATCGAGCGTGGCCCGGAGGAGGAGTGAGATGCGGGTAGCCATCGCCGGAGCCGGCGCCGTCGGCCGCTCGATCGCCCGCGAGCTCATCGCCAACGGGCACCAGGTCCTGCTCATCGACAAGGAGCCGCGCTCCATCAAGCCCGAGCGCGTCCCCGACGCGGAGTGGCTGCTGGCCGACTCCTGCGAGCTCTCCTCCCTCGAGGAGGCTCGTCTCGAGCACTGCGACGTGGTCATCGCCGCGACCGGTGACGACAAGGCCAACCTGGTCACCGCGCTGCTGGCCAAGACCGAGTTCGGCGTCCCGCGCACGGTCGGGCGGGTCAACCACCCCGACAACGAGTGGCTGTTCACCGAGGCCTGGGGCGTGGACGTCAACGTCTCGACGCCGCGGATCATGTCGGCGCTGGTCGAGGAGGCCGTCACGGTCGGCGACCTGGTGCGGCTCTTCACCTTCCGCCAGGGCAGCGCCAACCTCGTCGAGATGACGCTGCCCGGGGACTCGCCGTACGTCGGCAAGCCCTCGGGGCTGATCCCGTTCCCCGAGAACTGCGCGCTGGTCACGATCCTGCGCGACGGTCTCGTCTACACCCCGGACCCGGAGCAGCCGGTCGAGGTGGGCGACGAGCTCCTGTTCGTCTGCCACGCCGAGGTCGAGGAGGAGCTCGAGCGGCTCCTCAACCCGCACCACTGACCTGCCTCAGGCAGGTTCGCCCTCCTCGGGCACGTGCTCCAGGTCGATGTCGTACGACGGATCGATCGGCGTGTGGTTGCGCGCGAGCATCCAGAGCATGACCACCCACGCGCCGATCCGCAGCGGCCAGCCGACGCCGAGGCGCAGCACGGTCAGGATGCCGACCGCGGTGCCGGTCGCCAGCGCGCCCTGGTGCCCGGCCAGCCACACGGGCCCCTGGAGCAGGACGCCGACCATGCCGGGCAGCGCGAAGAGCCAGGTCAGGCGGCTGCACAGGCGCACCACCTGCGGGTTGGCGTGCCACGCGGTCGGGTCACCGGCGACCGAGCCGACGATGAAGCCGAAGGCGGGCCAGCGCGCCAGGCACGAGCCGCCGAGGAAGATCGAGTAGCCCAGCGAGATCAGGATGCCGGGCAGGAAGTACGCCAGTGCCTGGTCGTCCGCGCTGCCGCCCGAGCCGGCCGAGATGCGCACGGCGACGAAGCCGATCGCGACACCGAAGAGCGCGTTCATCACGAACTGCACGGTCGAGCGCTGCACCAGCCGGACGGCCAGCAGCACCAGGCACGCGACCAGGCTCACGGTCAGCGCGACCGGGATCTTGTGCGTGACCAGCCAGGTGATGGTGAAGCACACGGTCGGCACCGCGGCCTCCAGCATGCCGCGCCGCCCGCCGAGTGCCTTGGACAGCTGGGCGCGGACGGCTGCCTCGACCGTCTCGGTCGTCGTGTCGGTCACGTCGGGTGCCGGCTCAGTAACGCAGGTCGTAGCGGGGGTTGTAGATCGTCCGTACGCCGCCGTGCACGCCGATCCGTCCGGTCACCCGGATCGAGCGGCCCGGGAAGATGCCTGCGATCCGACGCCGGCCCAGCCACAGGATGGTCACGGTGTCGGTGCCGTCGTACAGCTCGGCCTCGAGCGCCGGCACTCCCCCGCGCGGACGCAGGGTCACCGTGCGCAGGGTGCCCTGGACGGTCACCATCTCGCGGTCGGGAGCGTCGTTGATCCTCAGGCAGCCTGCCTTGACGACCTCGCGGCGCAGGTCGGCCGCCTCCGCGTGGGCCTGGCTCGCCCACTGCCGGATGCCGCTGCGCAGTCGCCCCGTCGTCGTCATGATCGAATCCTAGGTCAGTCGTCCTCGGAAACCTGCCGCGCCTCCGGCGGCAGGTGCAGCGGCAGGGGTTCACCGGGTGCCATCGCACCGGCGCCGCGGCGCACCGCCAGGGTGCGGATGGTGTCCTCGAACGGGCGCGCGTACTCGGGATCCTGGGCGGGCCGGCCGGCGATGGTCGCGCGCAGGAACCAGCGCGAGCCGGTCCAGCCGACGATCCGCGACGGCTGGATGAGGGACTCGCCGTCGGGTCCGGTGACCGGGACCTCGCAGTACAGCTCGGTGCCGAACGGCCCCTCCTGCTCGGTGGCGGTGCCGCCGCGCTGGGTGCTGTCGGCCGCGATCTCGCGACGCACGTCCTCCCACATCTCGCCCCCGCGGGCGGCCGCGAAGGCACGCATCTCGACCAGGCCCTCGTCACCGACGACCAGGACGGCGAGCACCTCGCCGGTCTCCTCCTCGACCTGCAGCCGCAGCTCGAGTCCGTCGGGGGGCTGGACCAGCAGGCTGCCCAGGTCGATGAAGACCGCGTCGGGATCGAGGTCCTCGAAGTCGACGGGCCCGGACGCCTGCGCCGCGACGGCACCGGATTCCGCCGCCTCAGCGGCCTCCTCGGCCGCCAGTGCCGCGTCGTCCGCCGCGTCCTGGGCGGCTTGTCCTGCCGCGTCCAGTCCCGCGTTCTTCCGCTTGAGCCTCACGCAAAGCCTCCTGTCGAGCCGTAGCCGCCGGTTCCCCGGACCGACTCGGGCAGTTCGGTGACCTCGACGAACTCCGCCGTCTCGAAGCGCTGGACCACCAGCTGGGCGATCCGATCGCCCCGGGACAGCTCGATCGTGGTGCTGGGGTCGAGGTTGACCAGGCACACCTGGATCTCCCCACGGTAGCCCGCGTCGATCGTGCCGGGCGCATTGACGATCGAGAGCCCGCTGCGCGCGGCCAGGCCGGAGCGCGGGTGCACCAGGGCGACGTACCCCTCGGGCAGCGCGATCGCGACGCCGGTCGGCACGACCCGGCGCTCTCCGGGAGCCAGCGTGACGTCCTCGCGCGCGAGGAGGTCGGCACCGGCGTCACCGGGCTTCGCGTACGCCGGCAGCGGGAGGTCGGGGTCGAGGCGGATGATCTGGATGGCTACCACGAGCCGAGGTTACCGAGGGTCCGAGCTTGCTCGAGACCCAGTGGCCGAGAGCTCGTCGACGAGCGGAGCGAGGATCACGAGCGGACCCTACCGGCCGACGTCGAGGAGCGGGATGACAGGCTTGCCCCAGCGGGATCCCGCACGACCAACCAGCACCACGAACCAGCACGACGAACCAGCACCACGAACCAGAAGGACACCCGATGCCCAGCGAGTACAGCGAGCGGCTGCACGTCCCGCTGCGCTGGTGGGTGCAGGCGACGATGCTGCTGGCGACCGTGTGGCTGGCCTTCATCGTCGCGCTCCCGGCCTGGCTGGCCTGGGCTGCCTCGGGGGCACTGCTCGCGGGCGTCTACGGGCTCTTCGCCTGGGTCGGCTCCTCGCGGGTCGAGGTCCGCGACGGCGTCCTGTACGCCGGACCGGCCCACGTCGCGCTCACCTACGTCGGTTCGGCCGAGGCGCTCGACAAGGAGGCCACCCACCGGGTGCACGGCGTCGATGCCGATGCCCGGGCCTTCCTGCACACCCGGCCCTACATCAGCCGCTCGGTGCGCGTGGTGATCGAGGACCCGGCCGACACCACGCCGTACTGGCTGATCTCCACCCGGCACCCGCGCCAGCTCGCCGCCGCCCTCAGCACCCGGCCGATGACCGGAGCCGCGGACCCTCGCTAGGGTGGAGGGTCTGAACAGCTCCCACCGCGACGACCCCGAGGTGATCATGGCCAAGAAGGACCGCTCATCCTCCGACGAGCAGGACAGCTCCAAGGTCTGGAGCTTGTTCTCCGTGGTGGCCGCCCTGCTGGCCGCGACGGTGGCGCGCAAGGGACTGAACGCCTCCTGGAAGGCGGCGACCGGCAAGGAGCCGCCGGCCAACCCGGCCGACCCCGACGTCGCCATGGCCGAGGCCCTGCTGTGGGCAGCGGTCAGCGGCACCCTGGTCGCGGTGGTCCGGATGCTCGCCACCCGCAAGGCCGCCGACTACTACGCCCGCTCGACCGGCAAGCTGCCCCCGGGCGTGGGCGCCGACGCCTGAGGCGGCCCAGCGTCCGACCGGCACCGACGACGAACGGCCGCCGACCCCAGCGGGGTCGACGGCCGTTTGCGTTCGTGGGCTGATGCGTCCGGCTGCTAGGCGCAGTCGCGGCAGATCAGCTTCTTCTCGTCAGCCAGCTGGCTGCGGTGGTGCACCAGGAAGCAGCTCATGCACGTGAACTCGTCGTCCTGTCGCGGCATGACCTCGACGGCCAGCTCCTCGTGGCTCAGGTCGGCTCCGGGCAGCTCGAAGGACTCAGCAGCCTCGGTCTCGTCCTCGTCGACCTTGCCGGAATTCTTGTCGTGCCGTCGCGCCTTGAGCTCCTCGAGGCTGTCCTCGTTCTGCTCTTCCTCGGTCTTGCGCGGTGCGTCGTAATCAGTTGCCATCGTCCCTCTCCTGCCCCCGTCCTCGTTCCCCGTCACCGGGCGGCCGGGCCTCGTGAGCCTGGCCGTACCGGGTCGTTCTCCCCGGGCCGCCTGTTTCGGGACGGCGCGCAGATTGTGCACCACCCAGGCGGAAAGTGCACGTTCATTGCCCCGTGGCGGCCCGGACGTGACCGACAACGCACCGCGCGGCGTCATTGTTCCCGTTGTGGCCGGGCCCTCACGCCTGCGGAGCGACGAAACCGCAATCCTGGACCAGGTTCCGGAACCCGTCATAGGAACCGGCCGGTGCCGCAACGACGAGGATGCGTCCACCGACCCCGGTGAGGACCTCGCTGCGGGCCCCGCTCTCGTGCGCGATCAACCGTCCCCCGACGTAGTCCCAGGGGCCTCCGATGCCCTCCTCCACGTAGGCGTCAAGCTGCCCGTCGGCGACCGCGCAGAGGTCCAGGGCGCAGGACCCGTTGCGTCGTACGTCGGCGATCTGCGGCAGCAGTGCCGCGAACGTACGCGTCTGGCTGACCCGCAGGTCGCGCTGGTAGGAGAAGCCCGTGCCCACCAGGGCGTGCGCGAGGTCGACCGGTGCGGCCGCGTGCAGCCGGCGGCCGTTGCACCACGCGCCGGCACCGAGGACCGCGCTGTACTCCAGGCCCAGCGCCGGGGCGGCCACGACACCGACGACCGGCTCTGCGTCGACCTCGACCCCGATCGAGACCGCGTAGTGCGGCAGCCCGTGGGCGTAGTTGACGGTGCCGTCGATCGGGTCGACCACCCAGCGCACCCCGGAGGTCCCGGTCAGGTCCGAACCCTCCTCGCCGAGGATCCCGTCGTCGGGCCGCGCGGCCAGGACGCGCTCGCGGATCAGGTCCTCGCTCGCGCGGTCGGCGAAGGTGACGATGTCGGTCGCGCTGCTCTTCGTCTCCGCCACCTGCACGCCCTCGGCGCGCAGCCGCAGGATCAGTGCTCCGGCCTCAGCGGCGATCTCGCGCGCCAGCTCGTGCAGCTCGCCACGGTCTACCACCGGGATCAGTCCGAGCCGCACAGCGCCGGTCGCGGCCCGCGCGGGTTCGGGCAGCACCCCGGTGCGCAGACGTCCCACGCCGCGGGCGCCGGGCCCTCGGCGGCGCGCCCGACGTTCTCACCGCGCTCGGCGGCCGCGCGCTCGAGCAGCAGGTCGCGCACCATCGCCACGAACCGCGGGTCGACCCCGGCTGTCGCCGCCCGCTCGCAGGCCATCCCCAGCTCGCGCGCGGTCGCCAGCGCCTCGGTGTCGAGGTCGTAGATGACCTCCATGTGATCGGAGACGAAGCCGATCGGGACGAGCACGGCCGCGGGCACACCGGCCTCGTGCAGGTCGGCGAGGTGGTCGTTGACGTCGGGCTCGAGCCAGGGCATCGAGGGGGGCCCGGAGCGCGAGCAGTAGACCAGGGCCGAGGGGTGGCGGCGTCCCGTCTCGGCCTGGACGCGCTCGCTGATCTCCTCCATCACGAGCTTGTGCTGGTAGGTGTACGCACGGCCGTTCGGGCCGCTGGTCTCGTTCATCGTCTCGGGGATCGAATGCGTGACGAAAACCAGGTGGGCGTCGTGGCGGGTGGCGTCGGGCAGCAGCGCGAGGGCAGCCAGGGTGGCGTCGAGGTTCGACTCGATGAAGCCGGGGTGGTTGTAGTAGGCGCGGAGACGGTCCAGGCGCGGCGCACCCGGGACGGCCGCGACCGCGTCGGCGAGGTTCTCCCGGTACTGCCGGCACCCGGAGTAGGAGGAGTACGCCGAGGTCACCAGGCACGCGGCCCGCTGGATCCCGTCGGCCCTCATCTGCTCCAGCGCGTCGGTCAGGTACGGGTCCCAGTTCCGGTTGCCCCAGTAGACCGGCAGGTCGATCCCGGCGCTGGCGAAGTCCTCGCGGATGGCAGCGAGCAGCGCCCGGTTCTGGTCGTTGATCGGGCTGCGACCGCCGAAGAGCTCGTAGTGCGCGCCGACCTCGACCAGCCGCTCGTCGGGGATCCCGCGACCCGCGGTCACGTTGCGCAGGAACGGCACGACGTCCTCGGGCTTCTCGGGTCCGCCGAAGGAGACCAGCAGGAGAGCGTCGTACGGCTGTGTCCCGGGCATGGATGAATCCTAGGGAGGCGGGGAAACCGCCGTGATCCTCCCCCGCCCTTCCGCTAGCCTCGCCGGGTCATGCTCGAGTCCTACCGCCGGGTCTTCTCGCACCCGGGCAGCGCCGCGTTCTCCGCGAGCGGGCTGGTGGCACGCCTGCCGATGTCGATGATGACGCTCGGCATCGTGATCCTGGTCAGCACCCTGACCGGCTCCTACGGCTTGGCAGGCCAGGTCTCGGCGGCGTTCGTGATCGGCAACGCCCTGGTGGCGATCCCGCACGGACGGATCGCCGACCGCTTCGGCCAGACCCGGGTCCTGTACGTCGACGCGGTGCTCTTCGCGCTGGCGACCGGCCTGCTGGTGCGCGCCGCGACCGACGACTGGGCACGTCCGTGGCCGCACCTGCTCGCAGCACTCTCCGGCGCCGCGATGCCGCAGGTCGGCTCGATGGTCCGCGCGCGCTGGGCGCACGTGGTGCGCGACGACGCCGAGCGCAACACCGCATTCGCCGTCGAGGCCGTGGTCGACGAGGTCGTCTTCGTCACCGGGCCCGGCCTGGTCACCTTCCTCTCGACCCTCTACGCACCGCAGACCGGTCTGCTCGTCGCGCTCGGTCTCGGCACCGCGGGCACGTTCGCCCTCGCGCTGCAGCCACGGACCGCACCGCCGCCGCACCCGGTCCACGAGACGGGGGCCAAGGACCCGATGCCGTGGGCCCGGCTGCTCCCGATCGCGCTCGCGGCCATCGCCATGGGCAGCCTGTTCGGCGCGCTCGAGGTGGCCACGGTCGCCTTCGCCGACGACCACGGTCACAAGCCCGTCTCCGGTGCCCTGCTCGCGATCTTCTCCGCCGGCAGCATGCTCGCCGGCGTCGTGGCGGGGACCGTGCACTGGAAGGTCAGCGACCTGCGCCGGTTCCAGGCCGGCATCGGGCTGCTCGCCCCGGCCATGCTGGTGCTGCCGTTCCTGGACAGCCTGGTGCTGCTCGGCGTCGTGCTGTTCGTGATCGGCACCACGCTGGCGCCGACGCTGATCGCGGTGGTCTCCCTGCTGGAGGGTTCCACCCCGCGCTCGCGGCTGACCGAGGCGATGGCGGTCTTCCAGACCGGGATCTCCGCCGGTCTCGCGCCCGGCGCCTACCTGGCCGGCGTCGTCTCCGATCACGCCGGCGGGTCCCGGGCGTACTGGGTCTGCGGCGGCTCGGCGGCCCTGACGCTGCTGGCCGCGCTGAGCAGCCGGCCGGCCCCGCAGGCAGCAGCACCCCGGACTGCAGCGCAGGCAGAACCCGGGGATCCCGCCACCGACTAACCTGCCGCCATGACGTCGTGGCGCAGCTGGTCCGGACTCACCACCACCTCGCCCAGCGAGGTACTAGAGCCGACCTCCGCGGCCGACGTCGTCGCCGCGGTGGACCGGGCGCGCGAGCTCGGCACGACGGTGAAGATGCCCGGCACCGGTCACTCCTTCACCGGCATCGCCGCACCCGAGGGGATCATGCTCTCGCCCACCGGTCTCTGCGGCCTGGTCGCGGTCGACAAGGAGAAGCTGACCGTCACCGCTCAGGCGGGCACTCCCCTGCACGTGCTCAACTCAGCGCTGGAGTCGCACGGCCTCTCGCTGCACAACATGGGCGACATCGCCGAGCAGACCGTCGCCGGTGCGACCTCCACCGGCACCCACGGCACCGGCGGCGTGGTGGCCTCGCTGAGCGCCCAGATCGAAGCGGTCGACCTGGTCACCGGCACCGGCGAGGAGCTGCACGCCGACGCCCGGACCAACCCGGACGTCTTCGCCGTCGCGCGCCTGGGGCTGGGGGCTCTCGGGCTGCTGACCGCGATCACCTTCAAGGTCGAGCCGATGTTCACCCTCGAGGCGCACGAGTTCCCGATGCTCTGGGACGAGGCGCTCGAGCGGTTCGACGCGATCAGCTCGGAGGCCCACCACGCCGAGATGTACTGGTTCCCGCACACCGACCGGATCCTGGCCAAGGAGAACAACCGGGTGCTGGAGGACCCGCAACCGCTCGGCCGCCTCAAGCACTGGCTCGACGACGAGTTCCTCTCCAACACCGTCTTCGGCCTGGTCAACCGGGTCGGCAACGTGGCCCCGCGGCTGATCCCGCGGATCAACAACCTCTCCGGCCAGGCGCTCTCCGAGCGCACCTACTCCGACGTCCCGCACAAGGTCTTCACCTCCCCGCGCTCGGTGGTCTTCCGCGAGATGGAGTACGCCGTGCCGCGCGAGGTCGGCCTGCAGGCTCTCGCCGAGGTACGCCGCTGGATCGACGCCTCCGGCATCCCGATCAGCTTCCCGATCGAGGTCCGCACCACGCCGGCCGACGACATCGCACTCTCGACCTCGAGCGGTCGGGACTCGATGTACCTGGCCTTCCACATGAACGCGCAGACCGACCACACCGCCTACTTCAAGGGCGTCGAGGACATCCTGCGCGCCTACGACGGCCGGCCGCACTGGGGCAAGCTGAACAACCGGACCGCCGGCGACCTCGCTCCCTCCTACCCGCGCTGGGCCGAGTTCCAGGCCGTGCGCGACCGGCTCGACCCGGACCGGGTCTTCAGCAACGCCTACCTGACGCGGGTGCTCGGCGAGTGACCGCGTTCGGAGGGCTGGGCGGGTACAGCTAGACGCTGGCCGGCCCGGTCGCCACCGGCGCCCGCCAGTTGCGCAGGATCGCCAGGATCCGCCAGGTGAAGCACAGCAGCATCCCGGGCAGGGCGACCGCGGCCAGCGCCCAGTGCTGCTCGTGGGCGAAGACCGCCCAGGCGGCGCCGGCCAGCGCGGGCGTGGCGTAGAGCTCGCTGGAGAAGATCACCGGCACCCGGCCGGCCAGCAGGTCGCGCGCCATCCCGCCCCCGATCCCGGTGACCATGCCCATCAGGGCGGCCGGCACCGGGCTCAGACCGTAGTCGAGCGCCTTGAGCGCCCCGGTGACGCAGAACAGCGCGAGGCCGGCGGCGTCGAAGACGTTGACCACCCGCTCCATCCGGCCCAGCGCCGGGTGGAAGGCGAAGGTGACCAGCCCTGCCGCCACCGGCACCATCAGGTAGCGCCAGTCGTCGAGCGCCTTCGGCGGGGTCGCGCCGATGAGCACGTCGCGCAGGAACCCGCCCCCCAGGCCGGTGGTGCCGGCGAGCACGACGACGCCGAACACGTCGAGGTGCTTGCGCACCGCGACCAGTGCTCCGGAGATCGCGAACACGAAGATCCCCGTGAGCTCGAAGACCAGCAGCAGCGGCGAGTCGATGAGCATGGCCAGAGCCTAAGGCCCCCAGGACGGCCGGGCGTGTCGTCGCTCGGTCACCCGGGCCGGAGGCCTGGGAAAGGTAGGCTCAGCCCACGCGGAACGAAGGAGTCGGCAACGATGCAGCACCTCACCCCGGTGGGGCTGAGCCAGGACGGCAAGGAGCTCGTCCTGACCAGCGACACGGGAGAGGAGTTCGCGGTCGCGGTGGACCACAGGCTCCGCGCAGCCATGCGGGGTGACCACGCTCGACTCGGCCAGTTGGAGATGAAGATGGAAAGCGCACTGCGACCGCGCGACATCCAGGCCCGGATCCGGGGCGGGGAGTCCGCCGAGGACGTCGCCGCCGCCGCGCAGACCACCGTCGAGTCGATCATGCCCTTCGCCGCTCCCGTCATCGCCGAGCGCGCGCACGTCGCCCAGACGGCCGTGAAGGCCTCGATCCGCCGTGCCAGCGCCGACTCCAACCCGGCAGGTCGCACGCTGGACGAGGCGTCCCGGGTGCACCTGAGCAACGTCTCGGTCCGCGCCGACGACGTCGAGTGGGACGCCTGGCGGCGCGAGGACGGCCGCTGGACCCTGGTCGCCACCTACGTCGCCTCCGGTACCGAGCACCGCGCCGAGTTCACCTACGACCAGCCGGGTCGCTACGTCGTGGCCGACGACCTGGAGGCCCGCCTGCTCACCGGCGAGAGCTCGCCCGCAGCGGCGCCCGAGGAGCCCGCCCGCCGCCTTGCCTCGGTCCCCAGCGGCGACGAGCTGCCGCTGGGTGACGACGCCCTCGAGCTGGTGCGGGAGCGTCCGGCCGAGCACCACGAGCCCGAGCACCAGGAGCCCGAGCCCCACGACGCCGTCGAGCACACCAGCGACCTGAGCGAGGTCGCCCGGGCAAGCACCGAGGGCGCTCCGGCCACCGAGCAGGCCGCCTTCGACGACCTCGCTGCCGACCACGCCGACGCCGACTGGATCGCGCCGTTCCCCGACGAACCGGAGGCGGGGTCGAAGCAGCACACGCAGGCACCGAGCTCCCCGGGCGACGACGTCCCGGTGGCCGACCACGAGCCCGAGCGCCCGGTCCCCGACGAGCCGGACGAGCCCGCGGCGGAGCAGGCGCCGAAGAAGAAGGGCCGCTCCTCGGTGCCGAGCTGGGACGAGATCATGTTCGGCGGCGGCAAGAACGACTGATCCCGGCTGGTCCGGCGTCCGCGACGTACCTACGGAGGCGTAGCTGGACGCATCTGGTTACTGGCCAGTAACATCAGGTCAGCACGTGACGCCACGGCGCGTTGCGAGTTGAATGGATGATCACGCCAGCCCCAGATCGCTCCCAGCAGAAGAGGCCTCATGCCCTACTTCGTCACCGGCGCGACCGGCTTCATCGGTCGCTACCTCGTCACCGAGCTCCTCGAGAACCGTGAGGGCGAGATCTACCTGCTCTGCCGCGAGGGATCCCGCGGTCGCCTGGACGCCATGATCAAGCAGTGGGGCGGCAGCTCCCGGCTGATCCCGGTCGTCGGTGACCTGCGCGCCGACCGCCTGGGCGTGGACGAGGCGTGGATCGAGGAGAACCGCGGCAAGATCGACCACTTCTTCCACCTCGCCGCGATCTACGACATGACCGCCAGCGAGGAGATGAACGAGGAGCTCAACGTCGGCGGCACCCGCGCCGCGGTCGAGCTGGCCGGAGCCCTGGACGTCGGGACCTTCCACCAGGTCTCCTCGGTCGCCGCCTCCGGGGACTACCGCGGCCTCTTCGACGAGACGATGTTCGACGAGGGCCAGGACCTGCCCTCGGCGTACCACCGGACCAAGTTCGAGTCAGAGAAGATCGTGCGCGAGGAGTCGCCGGTGCCGTGGCGGGTCTACCGCCCCGCGATCGTCGTCGGGCACTCCGAGACCGGCGCGATGGACAAGATCGACGGTCCCTACTACTTCTTCCCGATGTTCAAGCTCATGCGCGACAACCTGCCGTCCTGGCTCCCGCTGGTCGGCATCGACCTGGGCGACACCAACGTCGTGCCGGTCGACTTCGTGGCCAAGGCGATGGACCACATCGGCCACCTGCCCGGCCGCGACGGCGAGGCGTTCCACCTGGTCAACCCGGAGCCGCAGAACACCGTCGACCTCTTCAACACCTTCGCCGCCGCCGCCAAGGCCCCGCAGTTCGCCGTCCCGGTCGACCGCAGCGTGACCAACCGGCTGCCGACCGCCCTGCTCCCCCGCAACCTGCGCCCCGGCGCGCTCTTCGGGGCCGTGCTGAAGACCGCTCCCGCCCACCTCGCGCTGAACCAGACGCTGGGGCGCTTCGGCATCCCCGCCGAGGTCCTCGAGCACGCCTCGTTCCCGACCGTCTACGTCTCCAAGTCCACCCAGAAGGCGCTGGCCGGCTCCGGCATCGCGGTCCCCGACCTCGAGTCGTACGCCGGGACGCTGTGGTCCTACTGGGAGGAGATGCTCGACGACTCGATCAAGCGCGACCGCAGTGCCGTCGCGGCGCTGAAGGGCAAGACCGTCGTGATCACCGGCGCCTCCTCGGGCATCGGGCTGGTCACCGCCGTCCAGGTCGCCAAGGCGGGCGCGACCCCGATCCTGGTGGCCCGCGGCAAGGACAAGCTCGAGGCCACCAAGGCCCTGATCGAGAGCCAGGGCGGCAAGGCCTACGCCTACGGGTGCGACCTCTCCGACCTGCAGGCGATCGACGCGCTGACGAGTGCGCTCTCGGCGGACTTCGAGCACATCGACTTCGTGGTCAACAACGCCGGCCGTTCGATCCGCCGCTCGCTGAAGCTCTCCGAGGACCGGTTCCACGACTTCGAGCGCACCATGCAGCTCAACTACTTCGGCGCCATCCGCCTGGTGATGGGCCTGCTGCCGAAGATGCGCGAGCAGAAGTCGGGCCACATCGTGAACATCTCCTCGATCGGCGTGCTGACCAACCCGCCGCGCTTCTCCGCCTACGTCGCCTCCAAGGCCGCGCTGGACGCCTGGAGCAACGTGGTCTCCTCCGAGCTGGTCGGCGACGGGGTCTCGTTCACCTCGATCCACATGCCGCTGGTGCGCACCCCGATGATCGCGCCGACCAAGATGTACGACCGGTTCCCCACGATCAGCCCCGGCCAGGCCGCGCAGAAGGTCATCTCCGCGCTGGTCGACCGGCCGCACGAGATCAACACGCTCACCGGCAACCTGGGCGCGCTGGCCCACACCCTCGCCCCGAAGGCCGCCTTCCGGGTCCTGCACCTGGCCTACCAGATCTTCCCGGACTCGGCCGCCGCGCGCGGTGAGTCCGCGGCCGTGCCGACCAACGAGCAGGCCATGATGGCCCGCGTCCTCAAGGGCGTGCACTGGTAGACCCGGTTGACCGGTGCCTTCCTGCCCGTTGAGCGGGGCCTTCTGGTCAGCCGGTCGCGACCGGCCGGCTCGGGTCGGCCACCCACTCGCTCCACGAGCCCGGGTAGAGCGCAGCGTCGATGCCGGCGTGCGCCAGCGCCAGGATGTCGTGCGCGGCGGTGACCCCCGAGCCGCAGTAGACCCCGATCTCGGCCTCCGCGGTCGCGCCCTCGGCGGTGTAGAGCGCTGCGATCTCGGCGCCCGTTCGGAACGTCCCGTCGGCCCGGAGGTTGGTCCCGGTCGGCACGTTGACCGCGCCCGGGACGTGACCGGCGACCGGGTCGACCGGCTCGACCTCGCCGCGGTACCGCTCGGCGTTGCGGGCATCGACGAGGACCGCACGCTCGGCGAAGGCCAGCACGTCGTCGGTCGCGATCACCGGCATCACGCCGGGGCCGGGTTCGAAGTTGCCGTTGATCGGCAACCGCATCCCGTCCTCGACCGCGCCACCGGCGGCCACCCAGGCACTCCAACCCCCGTCGAGCACCCGTACGTCGCGATGGCCGTGGTGACGCAGCAACCACCAGCAGCGCGCCGCCGCCCGGCCCTCCCAGTCGTCGTAGACCACGACCGGCCGCCCGGCGCTGACCCCGACGCGCCGCATCGCGGCACCGAAGACGCCCGGATCGGGAAGCGGGTGCCTGCCGCGCGGACCCGGTGCCGCCGCGAGGGCGGTGTCCAGGTCGACGTACTGGGCGAACGGGACGTGGCCGGCGACGTACTCGGTGATCCCCGCCGGCGCGCCCATCTTGTAGCGGACGTCGAGGATCGTGACCGAGCCGATCAGCGAGTCGAGCTCGGCGGCTGTGACCAGGGGACTCATGGCATGATCCTCCCCGATGGCTGAACTCCAATTCTTCACCGGCACCATGGATTCCGGGAAGAGCACGCTCGCGCTGCAGACGAACCACAACCACGCGGCGCGCGGACGGGTCGGCCGGATCTTCACCACCCACGACCGGGCCGGCGAGGCGATCCTGTCCTCGCGCCTGGGTCTGGAGCACGAGGCCCTCGAGGTCAGCTCCGGCTTCGACTTCTGGCGCTACGTCGTCGACGCGCTGACCCACGGCGCCCGGATCGACTACCTGATCTGCGACGAGGCCCAGTTCTACGCCGCTCACCAGATCGACCAGCTCGCCAGGATCGTCGACGAGCTGCAGATCGACGTCTTCGCCTTCGGCATCCTCTCGGACTTCCGCACCGAGCTCTTCGAGGGTTCGCGGCGCCTGGTCGAGCTCGCCGACCGCACCATGGTGCTGCAGGTCGAGGCGCTGTGCTGGTGCGGCAAGAGGGCCACCCACAACGCCCGGACCGAGAACGGCGAGATGGTCACCGAGGGCGAGGTCATCGTCGTCGGCGACGTCGAGGCGGAGGACGTCGAGCCTGCCGAGGTCGCCTACGAGGTGCTCTGCCGCCAGCACCACCGGCGCCGGATGACGGCGGCCCGGGCACGCGCGGTCAGCATGGTCAGCGAGCCACTCCCCTTCCGATGAGGGCGTGGAAGCCTCCCTCGACGGGTACGGGTGCGCCGTGACCACCAGCCGCGCGCACGCACCCCAGCAGGGGACGACTGCGGGCGACGTCCTGGACCTCGCGATCAGGATCGGCTTCGTGGCCTACGGGGTCGTCCACCTGCTCATCGCCTGGCTCGCCCTCCAGCTCGCCCTGGGCCACCACGACGGCCGGGCCTCCAACCAGGGGGCCCTGCGCCACCTCGCCGGTGAGCCGTTCGGCCGGGTCCTCGTGTGGGCGATCGCGATCGGCATGTTCTTCCTGGTCTGCTGGCGCCTGCTCGAGGGTGCCGTGGGGCACCGTGACGAGGAGGACGAGAAGAAGCGCCTCGCCCAGCGCGCAGGGTCCTTCGGCAAGGCGATCGTCTACGGCGCGATCGGCGTGAGCGCGTTGAAGATCGCGATCGGCGCCGGGTCGCGCAGCCGCGGACGCGCCACCACCGCGAAGCTGCTGGACCTGCCCGCCGGGCCGTGGATCGTGGGGCTCGCGGGCCTGGCGATCCTCGCCTACGGGGCGAACATGGTCCGCCGCGGGCTCACCGAGAAGTACCGCGAGCACCTCAGCGCGGAGGGGCGCAGCGGCGAGGCCGGCACGGCGTACCTGCTGCTGGGCAAGTACGGCTACGTCGCCAAGGGAACCGTGATCGGCATCATCGGCATCCTGGTCGGGTACGCCGCGGCGAACCACGACCCACGCCGCTCCGGTGGGCTCGACCAGGCCCTGCGCACCGTGCTCGAGCAACCGTTCGGGCCGTTCCTGCTCGGGGTGATCGCGCTGGGAATCGCCTCCTACGGCGTGTTCTGCCTCGTCCGTGCGCGGCACCTCTCGCGCTAGCTGCCGTCTCAGCAGACCAGGATCGGGATCTCCATCTCCTCGGGCGTCAGCGACCCGTGGAAGCCGACGAGCAGGTTCTCGTAGGGGAAGCCGGCCATCGAGATCAGCGCGGTGAGCCCGCGCGCGGCCACGACGACGTCTCCGAGCCGCGGTCGGACCTGGGGTATGACGGTGCCGAACCAGCCGCGCTCGATGGCCTCGTCGCGGGCCAGCACCTCGGCGCGGTCGCCGAGGACCTCGCGCCAGGTGACCAGCACGTCGTCGAGCGCACGGCTCGAGCAGTACAGGTGGCGGAAGCGTGCCTCTCCCCCGATCAGCTGGACGCCCGTGCGCAGCTCGGGGTGCTCGTCGATGTCGATGCGGCTCTCCGCCGGGCAGTCGACCATGCCGTGGTCGGCGACCACCACGAGACGCACCGCCGGGTCCAGCGACTCGCGCAGCTGCTCGACGCTGGCGTCGACCGCCGAGAGCTGCGCGCGCCACTGCGGGGAGTCGACGCCGTAGCGGTGCCCGGTCCAATCGAGGTCGCCGTCGTAGACGTAGGTGACCGAGGGGCTCTCCGCGGAGGCCGCGACCGCAGCCGCGATCCGCTCACCGATCTTGTCGCCCTCCGCGAACTCGGCACCGCGGAAGCCGCTCAGCGTGAGCCCGGAGTCCATGAACTCGCGCTTGCTGACCACCGTCGCGCTGACCCCGACGCTGCGCAGCCGCGCGAACGCGCTCGGGTGCGGCTGCCACTCCAGCGGGTCGACGACCTGCTTGTCCCAGAAGAGGGCGTTGAGCAGCTTGTCGGTGCCCGGCACCCGCGAGGTGAACCCGACCAGCCCGTGCTCGCCGGGCGTCAGCGCGGTACCCAGCGAGGTCAGGCTGGTCGCAGTGGTCGAGGGCACCCCGGCGACACCGAGCTGGTTGCGCTGGTTGCGGGGCGCGCCCATCAGCGCGTGCAGGTACGGCGCGTGCTCGGCGTGGTTCTCCACGAGCCGGTACCCCAGGCCGTCGACCAGGAGCACGACGTACCGCGGGGCCGGCGGGAGCACCAGCGAGGTGGCGTGGAACCCGACGTCGACGCCCAGGGCGGTCGCGATCGCCGGCAGCACGTCCCCGAGCGAGCGGTCGCCGTACCGGGGCTCGACGAACGGCTGCGGCACGACCGGCTCAGCTCTGGGTGCTCGCCGAGAGGCTCTCGGCGAAGGCCAGCAGGCGGTCGACCGCGGACTGGCCGTCGGCCGCCGAGCTCACGCGGATCGAGAAGTCGTCGGAGGCCAGCACCCCGGTGTAGCCGTGGTCGGCCTCGCACTGCGGGTCCGAGCAGGTCGCCGGCTCCAGGTCGATCCGGTTGATGCCGCCCCAGCCGATCGTGATCACGGCCTCGGCCGGTTCCGGTACGGATCCGGGGGTCGCGGTCGCCGGGTTGGCCACCATCCGGTTGACCACCACGGACTTCACCTGCTCGAGCTTCACGGCCTCGGTCGAGGTCGAGGTGTAGGGCTCGGGCAGCAGGTCGTCGGGCGCGTGCTCGTCGGTGTGGCACAGGATCAGCCGCGTCGGGGTCAGCACGACCACGGTGATGTGGCGGCGCACCTCATCGCGGTCGATGGTCGGCTCGTGGTGGACCAGGAAGGAGGCCACCCGCTCGCCGGCCAGGGCCGCCTCGACACCGGCGCGCACGATGGCCGGGTAGTACCCGCTCTGCTCGATCGCGGCGCCCAGCTCGGCGGTCTGGTCCTCGGAGGTCACAGGCATGGCGGCAAGTCTGTCAGACGGTTCCGAACAGGAATTCCTCAGTCGGGGACCGTGTCGCCGGGGTGCACGTTCATCCCCCGCTTGAACCAGCTCGAGCGCGGATCGATGACCCGCTCGACCCGCAGCGTCGCGTCCAGCACGGCAACCCCGTGGGCGGTGGCGTGGACCAGGCTGAGGTCGATGACGGCGACCTGCTGGAGGTCGTTCTTGAGCAGCGCCACCCGCCGGAGCAGGTCCTCGACCGCGTCCACGTCGACCGGCTCGCTGCCGCGGTGCCCGAAGAGCAGCGGCGCCGACTTGATGGAGCGGACCGCCTCGGCCGCATCACCGGCCGTGATCGGCGGGATGCGGTAGGCGCGGTCGCCGACGAGCTCGGTGATGGCTCCGGAGATCGAGAACGAGACCGCCGGTCCGAACAGCGGGTCCTCGAGCCCGTCGAGCCGCACCGGTACGCCGGGCGGCGCGGTGCGCATCACCACGAAGCCCGGGTCAGCCACCCCGCGTGCCACCTTGCTCAGCTCGGAGAAGGCGTGCTCCATCTCGTCGGCGTCGGCGATGTTGCGCCACACGTGCGCCAGGTCGGGACGTTGTCGCAGCGGGTCCGCGGTGGCCTTGAGGACGACGTCCCAGCCGAGCTCCTCCCCGCCGGCGACCGCCTCCTTCGCCGAGGTGACCTCGATGCGGTCCCACAGGTCGATCCCGTAGTGCCCCAGGAGCCGCTTGGACTCCTCGAAGCTCAGGTCGTGCCCGTCGGGGGCGTCGATGAGCAGCTCGGTGATCATCCGCGCGGCCGCCTCGTGGTCCACGCCCTCGAGCAGCTCGTCGCCCTCGGGCTGGCGCGCGAGCCAGGTCGCGTACTCGACGACCCGCGCCAGCGCGCGGACGGCCTGCTCGACGGCCGGGTAGGACGGGACCGAGCCGCGACCGGCGGTGTTGCCGGCCAGGTCGGGGACGCGCAGCAGCTCGGGAACGCCCTCGCGCCCGAGGAAGCTGGACACGATCGGCTTGTCCGACTGCTCGGCCACCGCGGCCAGGGCGTTGGCGACCTCGGCACCGCCGGCGTTGAGCGGCGGGATGTAGATGACCGCGACGCCGTCGACGTCCGGGTCGTCGATGACCTTGTCCAGGGCCGTCTCGAAGTCCTCGGCGCCCGCCTCCGCGCCGAGCGCGATCGAGCGGGTCATCGAGAGGCCGTTCGCGGCAGCGGCGTCAGCGGCGAGCAGCCCGAGTGCGTCGGAGTTGCCGATCACGGCGACCCGCGGCCCGCGCGGCAGCGGCTGGTGGGCGAGCAGCTGGGCGACGTCGAACATCTCGTCCAGGGTGTCGACCTGGATGATCCCCGCCTGGCGGAACATCGCGTCCACCGCCGCCTGGGGAGCCTCGATCGCGCGCACCACGTGCCCCATCGGCACACCCTGCGTCGTGCGTCCCGACCGGACCGCGATCACCGGCTTGGTGCGCGAGACCCGCCGCGCGATCCGGGAGAACTTGCGCGGGTTTCCGATCGACTCCAGGTACAGCAGGACGACCTCGGTGGCGTCGTCCTCCTCCCAGTACTGCAGCAGGTCGTTGCCCGAGACGTCGGCGCGGTTGCCGGCGCTGACGAAGGTCGAGATGCCCAGGCCGCGTCCCCGGACCTTCTCCAGGATCGCCGAGCCGAGAGCACCGGACTGGCAGAAGAACCCGGCCCGGCCGCGCGGCGGCATCACCGGCGACAACGATGCGTTCAGACCCACGTCGGCCGCGGTGTTGATCACGCCGAGCGCGTTGGGGCCGATCAGCCGCAGGCCGTAGGAGCGGGCCAGGCCGACGAGCCGGCGCTGCTTCTTGCGCCCCTCCTCGCCGGTCTCCGCGAAGCCCGAGGAGATCACGATCAGGCCGTGCACACCCTTGGCGGCGCAGTCGAGCACGACGTCCTGGACGGCATCGGCCGGCACGGCGACGATCGCGACGTCGACGTCGCCCGGGATGTCGCCCACACGTGCGTACGCCGGCATCCCGGCCACCGCATCGGCGGTCGGGTTCACGACGTAGATCCGGCCCGAGTAGTCACCGAGCACCAGGTTGCGCACCAGCGCGGCACCGATCGTGTCCGAGCGCCGTGACGCACCGATCACCGCGACGCTGCGCGCGGTCAGGAAGGTCTCGATCGAGGC
>JBJMIO010000152.1:0-9415 GCA_045806765.1 Marmoricola sp. | reverse complement strand
TCCTGGGTGAGGTCGTGGTGCACGTGCACCCCGTCGTCCGCGGTCCGGCCGAAGCGGTCGGCCAGGTCGAGCAGCGCCTTCGCGACACGGCCCGGGACGTCGGAGAACACCAGGTCGGCGTTGACGTCGTTGGCCTTGCGCAGACGGCTGGCGATCTGGGCGAGCATGCCGAGCGCGACCGTCGGGCGGCCCTCGAGCCAGCGGATCAGGTCGTCGTGGCTCAGGGTGAGCAGGTTGGTCTCGGTGACCGCGGTGACGGTGGCCGAGCGCGGGCCCGGGTCGAAGAGCGAGAGCTCGCCGAACATCTGGCCCGGGCCGAGGATGGCCAGCAGGTTCTCCCGGCCGTCGGAGGACGTGCGCCCGAGCTTCACCTTGCCGTCAGTGACCAGGTACAGCTTGTCGCCGGAGTCGCCCTCGTGGAACAGCACCTCCCCGCGCCGGAGCCGGGCCTCGGCCATCGACGCGCGCAGTGCAGCGGCGGCGTCGTCGTCGAGGGCTCCGAACAGCGGTGCCTGACGCAGTACGTCGTTGTCCACGGACAATTCCTTCCGGATCCAAACCCCGTCGGGGGGTCTCGCCCCCAGTGTTTCAGGTCACAGTCTGTCCTATGACACCCCGTGGCGCCACGTGAGACCCGACGCGCCGCGCTGTCGGGGCGGCTGCGTACGCTGGGAGCGTGATCCTCGCTGCGCTCCTCGACGCGTCGTCGCCCACCGGGCCTCGAGCAAGCTCGGGCGCTCGGTAGGCTCCGAGCGTGCCCCGACCCGCGCCCGCCGCCCCTCCGGCTCCCGACACGGCGCTGGTCCGCCGGGCCAGGAAGATCGACCGCGTGCTCGGCGAGACCTACCCGGACGCCGGCTGCGAGCTCGACTTCGACAACGCCTTCGAGCTCCTCGTGGTCACCGTGCTCAGCGCGCAGACCACCGACCGCCGGGTCAACGCGGTGCGCCCGACGTTGTTCGCCGCCTACCCGACCCCGGCGGCGATGGCCGCGGCCCCGCGCGAGGACCTCGAGCGCATCGTCGGCCCGCTCGGGTTCTTCCGCGCCAAGACCGAGTCGCTGCTCAAGCTCTCCGCCGCGCTGGTCGAGCGGTACGGCGGGGAGGTGCCGCCGAGCCTGGAGGAGCTGGTCACCCTTCCCGGCGTGGGCCGCAAGACCGCGAACGTCGTCCTCGGCAACGCCTTCGGCATCCCCGGGATCACCGTCGACACCCACTTCGGCCGGCTGATCCGCCGCTTCGGCTGGACCGAGGAGACCGACCCGGTCAAGGCCGAGCACGCGGTCGGCGCGATCTTCCCCAAGAAGGACTGGACGATGCTGTCCCACCACCTGATCTGGCACGGTCGCCGGGTCTGCCACGCCAAGAAGCCGGCGTGCGGTGCGTGCACCGTCGCGCGCTGGTGCCCGTCGTACGGCGAGGGCCCCACCGACGCTGAAGCGGCGGCCAAGCTGGTCAAGACCCAGGGCCCGGCATGAGCGAGGGCGTCGAGCTGCCCGACTGGATGCTGCCGATCCGCGACGGCGCGCTGACGATCACCGGCGAGGACATCACCCGGTGGTTGGTCCCCGATGACTCCGACGCCCGCCCGGGCGCGGTGCTGATGCTCTTCGCCGACGGCCCGCACGGCCCCGAGCTGCTGCTCACCGAGCGCGCCCACACGATGCGCTCGCACCCGGGACAGGTCTCCTTCCCCGGCGGCTCGGTCGACGCGGACGACGCCGACGCGACGGCCGCTGCGCTGCGCGAGGCCCAGGAGGAGGTCGGTCTGGACCCTGCCTCGGTCGACGTGCTGGCCACCCTTCCCGAGCTCTGGTTGCCGCCGAGCAACTTCGCGGTCACCCCGGTGCTGGCGTGGTGGCGCGAGCCGCACCCGGTCGGCGTGGTCGACCCCGCAGAGGTGCACGCGGTCCTGCGCACACCGATCGAGGAGCTGCTCGACCCGGCCAACCGGGTCACCGTCACCCACCCGGCCGGGTTCTCCAGCCCGGGCTTCCTGATCGGGGAGGACAAGGACGTCGTGCTGTGGGGATTCACCGCCGGCCTGATCACCAAGCTGTTCGACCACGTCGGGCTCACCAGGCCGTGGGACGCGTCCATCACCCGCGAGTTGCCGGAGTACATGCTCGGGGTGCGTCAGGATTGACCCTGCCCCCGATCGGTTGCTGACCGGCTACCGACCGGCCCCTGCCCGGCCCTGCCCGGCCCTGAACAGCCCTGACCTCGCTCCCCACCCGACCCGAAAGCAGCCATGAACCTCCTCGACTGGTGCCTCGTGCTGGTGGCGGTCGCCTACGCGCTCTCGGGCTACTGGCAGGGGTTCATCACCGGCGCGTTCGCGACCATCGGCCTCATCCTCGGCGGCCTGCTCGGGATCTGGCTCGCGCCGATGCTCCTCGGCGACGCCAGCCCGTCGCTGGGGATCTCGCTGGCGGCGTTGTTCGTGGTGCTGGTCTGCGCCTCGTTCGGCCAGGCGTTCCTGCAGTACGGCGGGTCGAAGGTGCGCGACAAGATCACCTGGCAGCCAGTGCGTGCGCTGGACGCCATCGGCGGGTCGGTCCTCTCGGTCGTCGCCGTGCTGACCGTGACCTGGATGCTCGGTGTCGCGGTCAGCGGGTCCCGCATCCCGGGCATCGGCCCGCTGGTGCGCGACTCCACCGTGCTCACGCACGTCAACGACGTGATGCCGGCCCAGGCCCAGGGGCTCCTGCGCGGGTTCGACCGCGTGGTCGGGTCGTCGTTCTTCCCGCGCTACCTCGAGCCGTTCGCGCCCGAGCAGATCACCCCGGTCGACCCGCCGCCGGGCAACGTGGTGCACGACCCGGAGGTGCAGCGCGCCGAGCTGAGCGTCTTCAAGGTGCGCGGCAACAACAGCTGCGGCGACGGCATCGAGGGCAGCGGCTTCCTCTACGCCCCGCACCGCCTGATGACCAACGCGCACGTCGTCGCCGGCGTGAGCCACCCGACGGTCCGGGTCGGCACCAAGAACCTCGACGCCCGGGTCGTCTACTACGACAAGAACATCGACGTGGCGGTGCTCGACGTCGACATCGACGGCCCGACGGTGATCTTCGACGACACCGGCACCGCGAAGGAGCCGGCCGTCGTGCTCGGCTACCCCAACGACGGCCCGTTCGACGCCCAGCCGGCCCGCATCCGAGCACAGCAGAACCTGCGCTCACCCGACATCTACGGCCGCGGCACGGTGATCCGCTCGGTGTTCTCCATCCGCGGCCTGGTCCGCCCTGGCAACTCCGGCGGCCCGCTGGTCTCGCGCGACGGCAAGGTCCTCGGCGTGATCTTCGCGGCCTCGGTCAGCGACAAGGACACCGGCTACGCCCTGACCGCGCGCCAGGTCAGCGACGCCGCGGTCGCTGCGCGCGCCGACTCCCAGACGGTCTCGACCGGCGGCTGCGCCTAGGTCAGGAGCCGTGCGAGAACGCGCGCGGCAGCTCCTGTGCCTGCGCGATCGTCCGCTGGGGTGCCTTGACCTTGCGGATCTTGAGGTAGCCCAGGAAGCCGAGCAGGCCGGCGAGCACGAGGTAGCCGCCGAAGACGATCAGGAAGCTCCACGCCAGGTCGAGCCCGCTCATCGCGATGAAGTACGCGATCGCGACCGAGGCCATGATGATGCCGAGAAGTGCGACGAAGCCGGCCAGGAAGAACAGCGCGATCGCCACGATGCCGGCACCGAAGCTGACCTTGAGCTCAGCCTTGGCGAGCTCGATGATGTTGCGGACCAGCGCGCCGGTGTCGTCGATCGCATCGACGACGAGCTTGCCGATCGTCGGCTCTTCGGGAGCGGGCTCTCGGACTGCCATGGCTACTACCCCTTCATCGGTTCTGACGTGCGCCGTCGGCACGACCCTACCGGTCACTTTCGCGGTGGTGCAGGTTGCGTCGGCCGAGCAGACCGGCGCCCAGCAGGGCCGCGGCGACCGAGCCGACCAGTACCCCGGTCTTGGCCGCTTCAGCACTCCCGCCGGAGAACGAGAGGTCGGAGACCAGCAGGGAAACGGTGAACCCGACCCCGCCCAGCAGGGCGACCCCGGTCAGGTCGCGCCACGAGATCCCCAGCTCGGCACGGCTGAAACGTGTCACCAGCCAGGAGCCGAGCAGGATCCCGACGGGCTTGCCGAGCACGAGCCCGGCGACGATCCCGATCACCAGCGGATCCCGTGCCAGCTCCCCGGCCGACCCGAGGTGCACCCCGGCGCTCATCAGCGCGAAGAACGGCACCGCCAGCCACGCGCTGACCGGTGAGAGGAGGTGCTCGAGGTGCTCGGCAGGCGAGTGCTCCTCGTCCTCGTCGGGCAGGACGCGGGTGAGCAGGCCGAGCACGACGCCGGCGATGGTGGCGTGGATCCCGCTCTCGTGGACGAACCACCACGCGGCCACCGCCATCGGCACCAGCAGCACCGGGCTGGTGATGCGTTGCCGCTGGCAGAGCCCGTACGCCGCCAGCACCACGACCGCGACCAGCAGCGCGTCGAGGTGGATCGTGTCGGTGTAGACGGCAGCGATGATCACGATCACGATCAGGTCGTCGACCACGGCCAGGGTCAGCAGGAACGCACGCAGCGCTGCCGGGAGGGCCGAGCCGACGACCGCGAGCACGGCGAGTGCGAACGCGATGTCGGTGGCGGCCGGGATCGCCCAGCCGTCGAGGTTGGCCCGGTGGTGCGAGGCGCCGTTGACCGCGACGAAGACCAGGGCGGGCACGACCACCCCGAGGGTTGCTGCGGCCACCGGGACCGCGGCATCGGCCGGGCGGCGCAACGAGCCGAGGAGCAGCTCGCGCTTGAGCTCGAGGCCGGCGACGAAGAAGAACACCGCCAGTGCGCCGTCCGCGGCCCAGTGCTCGAGGTCGAGGGGGCCGAGGTCGACGTGCCGCAGGGCGTCGTAGGAGGACAGGTCGAGGTTGGCCCAGAGCACCGCGATCGCGGCGCCGAGCAGCGCGATGCCTCCGCCGACGGTCTCCGAGCGCAGCAGGCGGGCGATGAAGCTCGTCTCGTGCTCGTCAGGTGCGCTCATCGCTGCCTCTCGGTCTCGGGGTCCGTTCGACCACTGCCGACCAGACTTCCCGGCGCACCGCAGCCATCCTAGGGCTCCGACTTGGCTGGGCGCGCGCGGAGATGGGAGAATGGAGGAGTTGGAGGGGAGTATTCCTTCGCGGCGGTCTCGTCATCACGGATGACCTCGGTCAACCCGGGACCGTCGGTCCGCCCGGCGGACGGAAGAGACCTCCGGACACTGCCCCTACGCGCGTCCGGAGGAACACACATGCACGTCACCCCCCTCGTCTGGTGGGTCACCGTCGGCCTGACCAGCGCCCTGCTCGTCTTCGACGTCGTCGTGGTCGGCCGTCGGCCCCACGAGCCGACCCGCCGCGAGGTCACCGTCGCCCTGGCGGGCTTCATCGGCCTGGCCGTGGCGTTCGGGATCGGCGTGTGGGTGCTCGCCGGTCACCAGTACGGCACCGAGTTCTTCGCCGGCTGGCTGACCGAGTACTCGCTCTCGGTCGACAACCTGTTCATCTTCCTGATCATCATGGCCAAGTTCGGGGTGCCGCGGGCCTACCAGCAGTCCGCGCTCCTGGTCGGCATCGTGATCGCGCTGGTGATGCGCGGGATCTTCATCGCCGTCGGCGCCGCGGCGATCAACAACTTCTCCTGGGTCTTCTACCTCTTCGGCCTCTTCTTGATCTACACCGCGGTGAAGCTCGCGAAGGAGGGTTCGGAGGACGAGGAGGAGTACGAGGAGAACCGCCTGATCCGCTGGGTCGAGACGCACCTGCCGGCGACCTCGGAGTGGCACGGCGCGCGCTCGTTCGTGCGGGTGAACGGCAAGCGGCTGATCACCCCGATGTTCATCGTCGTGCTCGCCCTGGGCACCACCGACCTGCTCTTCGCGCTGGACTCGATCCCGGCGATCTACGGGCTCACCAAGGAGCCGTACCTGGTGATGACGGCCAACATCTTCGCGCTGATGGGCCTTCGCCAGCTCTACTTCCTGATCGGCGGCCTGCTCGAGCGGCTGATCTTCCTCTCCTACGGACTTGCGGTGCTGCTCGGCTTCATCGGCGTGAAGCTGATCCTGCACGCGCTGCACGAGAACGAGCTGCCGTTCCTCAACGGCGGCCACCACGTCGGGTGGGCACCGGACATCCCCATCTGGCTCTCCCTGGCCGTGATCATCGGGACCCTCGCGATCACCACCGTCCTCAGCCTCGCGGTGAGCAGCCGCAGGGGACGCACCGAAGGCGGATCCGGTTCACGCCCGGCCGTGTGAGATGCCCCTCGCGACACCTTCGGACAAATCGCCCTAACCTCTCGGGCCCTGCGTCGTTGAAGTGCACATGGAATGGATCCGTCGCAGGCCCCGCGTGGCCGCAGCTGCCGGCGTCGTCGGTGTCGTGCTCGTGCTGTTCATCGTCGTGCTGATGGTGCGCAACCCGAACAACCCGCCGGCCGCGGATCCGATCATCAACAACTACCCGACCTCCACGCCGACCGCGGCGGACACCCTCAAGGCGCTCCCGACGAGCCCGACCGCGTCGGCCTCGCCGAGCACGGCCGCGCAGGTGCAGGCGCAGACCCAGAAGGCGTTCAACGACTTCGGCAAGGGCCTCGGCTCGAGCTCGGGCAGCCAGGGCAGCTTCAACATGCAGGGTCTCCAGGGCGGCAGCCAGTACAGCTTCCTGCCCAAGCACCGCGTGACCATGCGGGTCTTCTCCAGCGAGGCCATCGCGTACGTCGGCTGGGTCGTGCCCACGGCGTACCCGAAGACGCGCGACATCGTGAAGAACATCGGCAAGTCGTGGTCCCTCACGCTCACCGCGTACGGCGACCCGGACTACGCCCAGATCTACGTGCAGGCGAATGCCTCCGGAGCGCCGATCCACTGCGTGATCAGCGTCGACGGCAAGGTCACCAAGTCCGACCAGACCCAGGGACCCTACGGACGCCTCTTCCCCTGCCAGGGCTGAGTCGTCAGTAGTCCGGCAGCGCCGGACCGTTCACCCCGCGTTCGATGAGCGGCCCGAGCACCTCCATGTCGGGCTCCTGCGGCGGGCCGTCCGCCGGGTCGGAGAGCAGCATGTCCACATGCATGCGGCCCAGCTCCTGGTTGGCCTCGACGAAGTCCTGCATCCGCTCCTGGTACGCCGGGAAGGCGATCGCCGGGTCCCAGCCGGAGGTCGCGAGCTCGCCGGCCAGTACGTAGGCCCCTACCAGTGCCATCCCAGTGCCGGCGCCGGACATCGGTGAAGCGCAGAACGCGGAGTCGCCGAGCAGGCCGACGCGGCCGTCGTACCAGCGCTCCATGACGACCTGGGCGACTTGGTCGAGGTAGAAATCGGGGGCATCGTCGACGTGGGCCAGGATGTCCTCGGTCTTCCAGCCGAAACCGGCCATGTGCTGGCGGAGCAGCTTCTTCTGGGCCTCGAGGTCGCGGTGGTCGAACTCATCTTCGGGGGCGGGGAAGGACAGCATCGCGATCGCGCGGCCGGGGTCCGGGACCGGACGCAGGCCGGCCCAGCGCCCCGCTTCCTGGTAGTCCAGCAGCCAGCGGTCGATGCCGAAGTCGTTCCGCACGGTGAAGAACGCCAGCACGAGCCCGAGGTGCCGCACGAAGTCCTGGTGCGGCCCGAAGACCATCGAGCGCAGTGAGGAGTGGAGGCCCTCGGCGCCGATGACCAGGTCGAAGCGCCTTTGCTGCCCGCGGGCGAACGTGACGTCGACGCCGTCGGCGTCCTGGACGAGCTCGGCGATCTTGTCGCCGAAGATGTACTCGACGTCCGCAGCGGTGTCGTCGTAGAGGATCTGGGCGAAGTCGCCGCGCAGGATCTCGATCTCGGAGACGTACCCGTCGCCGTCGCTGTCCTCCACCGGCATCGTCGCCAGCACGTTGCCCTCGGCGTCGACCGCGTAAGCCCCGGCGGTGTCGGTGCAAGCCGCGCGGACGACGGCGTCCAGGCCCATCCGGCGGATGACGTCCTTGGCGACGCCGCGCGCGTCGACGGCTTGCCCGCCGGGCCGGAGACCTGGGGCCTGCTCGACCACCGTCACCTCGGCCCCGTGCCGGTGCAACCAGTGCGCGAGCGCCGGACCGGCGATGCTCGCCCCGGAGACCAGCACCTTGTTCTTCGCCATCACGTTCTCCTCTGCGCCGTACGCCGCAACCTGCGGCCCGAGAAGGCACCCGGTGGCAGCCTCTCAGGGGCACGACGAACGGGCGAGCGTGTTTTCGACACTGCGTCCGACGCTCCGGGAGGTGAAGTCCGAGGGTCGATGCCGCCGGGGCTCACGCGAGGTCGTACCCGCTCAGGAACTCTCGTGCCTCCGGGCTGATCGTTGCCGGACTTCCCAGAACGCCACGTGCCAGATCGCGAGCGAACGGCCGTCCGAAGAGCTCCAGCTGTCGGGCCGAGTAGAAGATCTTCTTGCTCTGGACGTCATCGCGGAGCCGCAGCCGGGGAGGACCATGCCGTCGGGCGACGACCTCCACGTCCGTCAGGTCTCCGAACCGGAGCAGCGATCCGCCTCCGAAGAGCCACCGCCGGGCGTAGACCCAGCGTGCGCCGACCGCCTCGTAGGCGCGGCGAACGGCCAGGAAGATCAGCACGACGGCGATCGGTGTCGCTGCGATGCCGTGCAGGTAGGCGCCACCTCGGGTGTTCCAATCGGGGCGCAGAAGCGCGATGATCGCGGCGCTGATCAACAACGAGAGGGGAAAGATCCAAAGGAAGCGCTTGGCGTAGCGACCCTCCGCATCGAAGACGTTGGTCGGGGCTCCGAGGCTCGGAACGGGAGGAAGAGCAGGCGGCGCCGCGTGGAACAGGGAGAAGGAGGTACGCCGTGCTGACGTACTGCTCTCCGCAGATGCCTGCTCGTCCTCGTCGGGGCTCACCTCTCCCACGTCTCTCGACGTCGCTCTTTCGCTCAGTCCTCGGTGCTGGCCTTCGCTCCCTCGGAGATCAGGTTCATCACCGTCGAGTCGGCCAGGGTGGTCACGTCGCCCACCTCGCGGTTCTCGGCGACGTCGCGCAGCAGCCGGCGCATGATCTTGCCCGAGCGCGTCTTGGGGAGCTCGGGGACGATCATGATCTGGCGGGGCTTGGCGATCGCGCCGATCTCCTTGGCGACGTGGTTGCGGAGCTCGTTCACGATGTCCTCGCCCCCGTCGCCGGCGGACTCGCGCAGGATCACGTAGGCGCACACGGCCTGGCCGGTCATCTCGTCGGTCGCACCGACCACGGCAGCCTCGGCGACCTTGGGGTGGGATACCAGGGCGGACTCGATCTCGGTGGTGGAGAGCCGGTGGCCTGAGACGTTCATGACGTCATCGACGCGGCCGAGGACCCAGCCGTCGCCGTCGGAGTCCTTCTTGGCGCCGTCGCCGGCGAAGTACATGCC
>JBJMIO010000151.1:0-8850 GCA_045806765.1 Marmoricola sp. | reverse complement strand
CGGCCGCTGCAGGGACGCGGGTGACGTTGCGCCTGGAGTTCGAGCCCGAGGGTGTGGTCGAGAAGGCCGCTGACGTCCTCTCGCTCGCCGACCACCGGGCCGCCGGCGACCTCGAGCGGTTCAAGGCGTTCATCGAGTCGCGCGGCCGGGAGACCGGTGCGTGGCGTGGTGAGGTCTCCCCGGGTGACCAGGGCGGTGGTGCTCCCGGCCCCACCGGGCTGTGAGAGGAGCCGTCATGACGACGCCACCACAACCCGACCCCGAGATCCACCCCGGTACGTCGATCCCGGTGCCCGTCGATCCCGGAGGTGACCCGGGCAGTGATCCGGGCAAGCCGGTGACCGACCCGGACAACGACCCGAGGGTCGTGGGACCGGAGTAGCGCACCGGAACAGTGCACGAGGGCCCGGGACGTCACGTCCCGGGCCCTCGTCGCACGTCAGCGGGGGCGAGCGACCTTGTGGGTCCCGTCGCACCACGGCGCCCGCTGCGAGAGCCCGCAGGCGCACAGGCCGACCACCGGGCGGCGTACCGGGTGCACGACGCCGTCGGAGTCGCGCACGGCCTCGGCGCCACGCACCAGGACCGGGCCCCCGGCGATCGGCTCGAGGTCGGCCTCGCCGTCGGCGACGATCTGGTACGGGCAGCTGGTCATGACCTCCGGGTACCCCGACCGGGATCTGCTGAAGCGAGCCTCCCGGTGCGCGACCGGTGCGCGACCGACCGTGCATGACGGACCGTGCGCGCGGGTATCCATCGGCCACCACCACGAGAGGAGCTCCGTTGCACCTACCGACCGGACGTGGCCCGCTCAGCCACGCGATCGTCGCCGCACTCCGCGACGAGGCCGACGTCCCGCGCCGCCTCGGCGTCCGCGACGAGGACGACTTCCAGCTCGCGCTCTGGATCCTCTACGAGCTGCACTACCGGGGATTCGACGACGTCGAGGACGACCAGGAGTGGAACCCCGAGCTGCTCAGGGTCAGGGCCCATCTCGAGGCACAGCTCGAGCGTCGGGTCCGGGAGCGCACCCGCGGCCTGGTCGAGCAGGCCGCCGCGCTGGGCGGGACCGTCGTCGACCGGCTCCGGTTCATCGCCGACAGCGAGGGCGCGGGCCTGCCCACGTTCCTGCACCGCGAGGCCGACGCGCAGCAGTGGTCGGAGTTTCTGGTCACCCGCAGCGTGTACCACCTCAAGGAGTCCGACCCCCAGGCGTGGGTCGTGCCGCGGGTCACGGGTGCGGTCAAGGCCGCGCTGGTCGAGCTCCAGTACGACGAGTACGGCGGTGGCGCGGCCGAGCGCGTCCACCAGGAGCTCTTCGCCGACGCGTTGCGCGACGCCGGGCTGGACGCGACGTACGGCGCCTACCTCGACCAGGCGCCGGCGCACGTGCTGGCGGTCAACAACGTGATGTCCCTCTTCGGCCTCCACCGCCGGCTGCGCGGTGCGGCGCTGGGTCACCTGGCCGCGTTCGAGATGACGAGCTCGTTGCCGTGCCGGCGCTACGCCCAGGGTGCGGCCCGGCTCGGCCTGAAGGGCGCCGAGGCCTACTACGACGAGCACGTCGAGGCCGATGCCGTGCACGAGCAGCTCGCCTCCCGCAGCATCTGCGGTGCGCTGGTCGAGCAGGAGCCCGAGCTGCTCGACGACGTGCTCCTCGGTGCCGCCGCGTGCATCTTGCTCGAGCGTGACTCCGGCGAGCAGATGATGTCGCAGTGGGCCGAGGGCCGCTCGGCGCTTCGCGGTGGGCCGCTGCCCGGCCTCCGCAACGACCCGGAGCTCGTGGGCTCGTGAGCGCGGAAGACGAACGGCGTGCCGGTGACCTCGCCGAGGAGGTCGCCGCGCTGGCGTGCGCTTCCGGGCAGCGGGTGGCCGTGGCCGAGTCCCTGACAGCGGGCCGGCTTGCCTGCGCGCTGGGTGCGGCGAGCGACGCCTCGACCTGGTTCCGCGGATCGGTCGTCGCCTACGCGCCGGAGGTGAAGTTCGACGTCCTGGGCGTGGATCCCGGTCCGGTCAACACCGCGTCGTGCGCTCACCAGATGGCGGCGGGCGTGCGCCGGTTGCTCGGCGCCGACGTCGCCGCCGCGGTCACCGGCGTCGGTGGACCCGGGCCCGACGAGGGCGTTCCCGCGGGCACGGTCTTCCTCGCCGTCGCCGGTCCTGACGGAGAGATCGAGGTCGAGGAGCTGTTCCTTCCCGGGGACAGCGACGAGGTCGTGGCGGCGACCGTCTCGGTGGCACTGGGCGCACTGGCCCGCGCCCTGGAGGCGGCTCCGAGCTGCCGTCCCCAGGACGCGGGCACGCGCTGATCAGTCGGGCAGCGAGCCGTTCTCGACCAGGCGGTCGGCAACCAGGCTCAGCTTCAGGTTCTTGTCCTGGGAGTAGCGCAGCAGCACCGAGAAGGCCTGGTCCTCGGCGAGCGAGTAGCGCTCCATCAAGATGCCCTGCGCCTGCCCGATCCGCTTGCGCGCGTCGACCGCCTGCCACAGGTTCTGCTCGGTGCGCGCCGCACCGATGGCGACCGCGGCGTGCCGGGCCAGGATGTGCGCGACCGCCTGGTCGTCGGTGGTGAACATGTTGGGCTGCTTGCCGTAGAGGTTCAGCGTGCCGAGCGTGGTCGCGGTGGTGTAGAGCCGCACGTTCAACATGCTGCGCACGCCGGCCTTCGCCACCATCGAGGCCCACTCCGGCCATCTCCGGTCGGCGCGGGTGTCGTCCACGATCACGCTCAGGTGCTCGGCGAGCGCGGTCAGGTCCGGTCCCTGCCCGGTCTCCATCTGGATCTCGTCGAGCCGCTCGATGAGCGGGTCGGTCGCGGCGGCGGTCTCGACCCGCGACCTGCCGTGCACGAAGATCACGCCCGCGTAGTCGCAGCCCACGGCCTTGAGTGCGTACTGGAGGACGAGCTCGACCGTCTCCTCCACTCCCTGCTCGTCGTGCAGACGCAGCGCCATCTCGGCGAACTCCTCGGCGTCACGATGGTTGGGCAACGCTCGTCTCTCCTTGCCGCTCGTCGGGGCTGCTCGGGGCGACCGTGGTCAGCGGTCTCCGGGGGCGACCACCTGGAGGCGGCGGACGGCGGAAGGTGCCGTCGGCGAGGTGCCCCGCAGGAGACGGGGACGAGGAAAGAGCGGTCGAGGGCATCGAGTGCTCCTGGAACGCAAGGGACCCCCTGGCCAGCTGCATGACCTGGATCCGTGACGTGCTGCGCGGACATCTTGGCACGTCGCCGCGTGCGCGCGCACGAGAGTCCCCGGTTTCCGCGCCGACGACTGCTCCGGGCGGCGCTGGGCACGAGGAGGTCGTGACGAGAACTCCCGAGAACCCGGCGGCCCTCACGGTCGTGGTCGCGTTCAGCGCGAACCTCGGCGTGGCGGTGGCCAAGACGGTCGCGGCCGTCCTGACCGGCTCGGCGGCCCTGGTGGCCGAAGCAGCGCACTCGTGGGCCGACACCGGCAACCAGGTCTTCCTCTTCCGCGCCGAGCGCAGCTCGCGGGTGGGGAGCGAGGAACGACCGGTGGGCTCGGGTCGCGAGGCTTACGTGTGGTCGCTCTTCGCAGCGCTGGGACTCTTCGTGGCCGGCGGCGTCGTCTCGATCTTCCACGGCGCCTCCAGCCTCGGCAGCCGCGAGCCGGCCACGCACACCGGCATCGGGTACGTCGTGCTGGCGATCGCCCTGGTCCTCGAGGGAGCCTCGCTCGTCCAGGCCCTGTCCCGCACGCGCACCGAGGCCGACGCGCTGGGCCGCGACACCCTCGAGCACGCGCTGCGGACCTCGGACCCGACGTTGCGCGCGGTGCTCGCCGAGGATGGCGTCGCGGTCCTCGGCGTGCTCGTCGCCGCTGCCGGCCTCCTGCTCCACCAGGTCACCGGCGACGCCCGCTACGACGCCGCCGCGTCGATCGTGATCGGGCTCATCCTGTGCGCGGTCGCGGTCGTGCTCATCGACCGCAACCGCCGCTTCCTCACCGGTCAGGTCGCGGACCCGGCAGTCATCCGGGGCGCGCTGGACCGGCTGCACCGGATCGACGGGATCGCCGAGGTCGGCTACCTGCGGCTGGAGTTCGTCGGGCCGCACCAGCTGTTGCTGGTGGCCGCTGTGGACCTCACCGGTGACGACCCGGAGTCGCGGGTCGCGGTCAGGCTGCGCGACCTCGAGCGCGAGGTCGAAGAGGATCCCAACATCGTCGAGGCGGTGCTCACCCTGATGGTCCCCGGCGAACCGCTGCCCGCCGGGCACGTCACGGGCCAGGTGGCGGGGCAGGTGGCGGGCCGGGCGTCGACGAGCCATGGCTGACGGCGCGTCCCGGGGTCGCCTCCACGTCGGCACCTCGGGCTGGTCCTACCGGTCCTGGCACGGTGACTTCTACCCCGCCGATCTCAAGCGGGCCGACGAGCTCGCCTACCTCTCGCGGCGGCTGGGTGCAGCGGAGATCAACGCCTCGTTCTACCGCCTGCAGCGTGCTTCGACCTACGCGCGCTGGCGCGAGCAGACGCCGCCCGACCACGTCTTCGCCCTCAAGGGCAGCCGCTACGTCACGCACCTCAAGCGTCTACGCGAACCCGCTCCGCACCTCGAGCGCCTGGTCGCCTCCGGCATCGAGGAGCTCGGCCCCAAGCTGGACGTGCTGCTCTGGCAGCTTCCGGCGGCCCTGGCCTTCGACCGGGAGGTGCTGCGGACGTTCGTCACCCAGCTCACCGCAGGTCCGACCGGACGCTGGAGGCACGCGATCGAGCCGCGGCACAACAGCTTCGGCTCCGAGGAGGCCGTCGAGGTCCTCACCGCCGCCGGTGTCGCGACGGTGTGGTCCGACGGGGCAGGGAAGTGGCCGGCGATCGAGCGCGACACGGCCGGCTTCCGCTACGTCAGGCTGCACGGGCACCCCGAGCTGTACGCCAGCCGGTACGCAGGCCGGACCCTGGACGCGTGGGCTCAGCGGTGCCGGGAGTGGATGGACCGCGGGCAGGACGTGCACGTGTACTTCGACAACGACATGCGCGGGCACGCTCCGCACGACGCGGAGCGGCTGCGCGCGAAGGTGCTCGGCGAGGACTGAGCTTGAGCTGGCGCGGTTCCGCCTAGCGCTGCCACGGCTCGACGCGGTCGCGCACCGGCAGGACGAGGCCGAGCAGCAGCATGCCGAGCCCGAGACCGAGGTGCAACCAGTTGTCGGCGTGGTCGAGAGGGACGAAGTTGGCGTCCGAGGCCCGGTCCACCAGTGCGCCGTACGCGGTGAGCGCCAGGTACACGAGCCCTCCGCCGACCAGGTACCAGCGAGCGCCGCTCGCCGTCCGGGCCAGCGCGAGACCGGCGACGCCGAAGGCGAGGTGGACCAGGTCGTGGAGGACCGAGACGTCGAAGACGCCGAGGAGCTGGGCGCCGGAGGAGTGGCCCGCGAAGGTGAGCCTGTCGTAGTCGGTCGTGATCCCGGGGATGAAGCCGGCGACGCCGACGAGCAGGAAGGTCGCGCCGATCGCGACGGCCGTGCGTCGCAGCACGGCCTCGCGCGAGGGCGCTGCCTGGTCGGCGGCCTGCGCCGGCTGACGGGAACCCGGGCGGGGTGTCGATTCGCTCACGGGAGGCACGTACCCGCGAGGCGGGCGTGCATGCGGCGGCGTGCGTCGTCGTCGACGATCGGGGTACGGGCGTGGTCATGACACGTATCGGCTACACGTTGATGTCCGAGCAGTCGCCGCCACGATCGCTCGTCGGCTACGCAGCGCGCGCGGAGGAGGCCGGCTTCGACTTCGAGGTGATCAGCGACCACTACTTCCCGTGGCTCGAGAGCCAGGGGCACTCGCCGTACGCCTGGTCGGTGCTGGGCGCGGTGACGCAGGTGACCCGGCGCGTCGAGCTGATGACCTACGTGACCTGCCCGACCCGTCGCTACCACCCGGCGGTGGTCGCGCAGAAGGCTGCCACCACCAGCCTGCTCAGCAACGGGCGCTTCACCCTGGGGCTCGGCGCGGGGGAGAACCTCAACGAGCACGTCGTCGGGGCGTGGCCCGCCGTGAACGTGCGGCACGCCATGCTCGCCGAGGCCCTGGTGATCATCACCAGCCTGCTCGAGGGTGGGTACGTCGACTTCGCCGGCGAGCACTTCCACGTCGACTCGGCGCGTCTGTGGGACCTGCCCGAGGGGCACCTGCCGGTCGCGGTCGCGGTCTCGGGCGACACGGGCATCAAGCGCTTCGCCGACCTGGCTGACGACCTGATCGCCGTCGAGCCGGACGCGGACCTGGTTTCCACCTGGGACGAGTTGCGCGGGACCCGCGCCTCGCGCAAGATCGGTCAGCTCCCGGTGTGCTGGGGGCCCGACGAGGACGAGGCGACCCGGACGGCGCACGAGCAGTTCCGCTGGTTCGGTGGTGGCTGGAAGGTCAACGCCGAGCTCCCCGGGCCCGCCGCGTTCGCCGGAGCGACCCAGTTCGTGCGACCTGACGACGTCGCCGGGGCGATGCCGTGCGGCCCGGACCTGGACGCGATCGTCAAAGCGGTCCGGGAGTACGTCGACGCCGGGTTCACCGACGTGGCGCTGGTCCAGGTGGGCGACGAGCACCAGGAGGCCTTCCTCGACGTCGCCGCCAAGGAGCTGCTGCCGATGCTGCGGGCCGAGCTCCGCCCGGACGGCGGCGGCCCGGGCTGAGGCAGGGGGCCGGTCAGTCGTCAGCCCGGCTCAAGCCGGCTTCCTCGGGCGTCGCCTCGTGGCCCTCGTGCCCGGCGGTGCGGCGGTCCCGCTTCAGTCCGGCCTCGAAGAGGTGACGGTGACCCTTGACCAACCGTGTTCCTTCCTCGTCGAGCTCGCGGAACAGGCGGTGGTAGTCGTCGTCGTACTCCTCGATGATCTGGAAGGTCCAGCGCCCGGCGAGCACGTTGCGTCCGAGAAGCTCGGCGTCGATGCGCTCGGCCAGGTCGCGGTGACCCGCACTCCTGAGCGCCTCCACGGCGTCGCCCAGCAGGAGGTCGGAGCGCCCGGTGAGCCGGTGGAACTGGTACAGATGTCCGCGGGCCGCCTGGGCGGCCTCGAATGCCTCCGACAGCTTCCCGACGGCCTCGACCGTGGCTTCGTCCAAGCCCTCCCGCTCGAGGAAGTCCTCGTCGAGCCGGGGGTCGGGATGGTTGTCGCTAGTCACCTGGCCACTCGCCCGTCCACTTCTGGAACAAGCGCGCGCCACCGCGGTCGACGGCCGCCTTCACCGCCGCGAAGACGGCCCCCTGGACCGCGGCTGCGGCGACGACCTGCGCCACGCCGTACTCGGACTCCAGCGCCTTCGGCGCGTCGTCGGAGTCCTGGGGTGCCGCCCGTTTCCAGACCTGCTTGAACACCTGTCCGGCGACCACGCCGCTCACGATGCTGCTGACCAGCCCGATCGGGCGGTACAGGATCTTGGCCGACCTCGACGCCTCCTCGCTGCGTGCCACCACGGCTCCTCTCCTCGGTTGGCCCGGCCCGTACCCACCCGTGTGCCCGCTCACGCGTGGCCCTGGCGTGAAGACCGTTCACCTGGGTATGCGACCCCCATGACTGCTCCGGACCTGCTCGAACGACGCGTCCCGGGTGCGCGCGCGGGCGCGCCGACCGAGATCCCTCGCGGCGGCTGGTTCCAGGTCGCCAAGCGGGCGTGGACGGAGTCCCAGGACCACCAGGTCTCGCTGATCGCGGCAGGGGTGGCCTTCTACGCGTTCCTCTCGCTCTTCCCGGCCGCGATCGCCGGGCTGATGCTCTACGGCCTGGCGCGCAACCCGGCGGACGCCCGGGTCCAGGCCGCCCAGTGGACCAAGAACCTGCCCGCCGACGCGGCGAGCGTGGTGACCAAGCAGATCGAGCAGCTGACCACGACGTCGCACTCCTCGCTCGGCATCGGCCTCGTCGTCGCCCTCGTGCTGGCGCTGTGGAGCGCTGCGGGTGGGGTCGGCAACCTGATCACCGCACTCAACATCGCCTACGACGAGGAGGAGACGCGAGGCTTCGTCCGCCGCAAGGCGCTCGCCCTGGGGCTCACGCTCGCGGCGATCATCTTCGCCGTCCTCGCGCTCGCCCTGGTCGCGGCGGCACCCGCGGTCCTCGACCACGTCGTCGGCAGCGGTCCGGCGCGCTGGGGTCTGGAGGTCGCACGCTGGCTCCTTCTGGTGCTCGCGATGGCCGTCGGTGTCGGTGTCCTCTACCGCGTGGCCCCGGACCGTGCCGACGCCCGGTTCTCCTGGGTCTCGGTCGGGGCGGTGACCGCGACGGGGGGCTGGATCGTGGCGAGCGTCGCGTTCTCCGTCTACGTCGACCACTTCGGCTCCTACGCCAAGACCTACGGCACCGCGGCCGGCGTGGTCGTCCTGCTGCTCTGGCTCTGGATGACGATCTACCTCGTGCTGCTCGGTGCCGAGCTGAACGCCGCGGCCGAGGAGCACACCGTGCGCGACACGACCACGGGTGACCCCGAGCCGATGGGACGTCGCCGCGCGGTCAAGGCCGACACCTTCCCCGTCGGTCCCGAGGGCGAGAGCTGAGCGAAGATCCCCCGTCCGCCGGACCGGCCCGGTCCGGCATGCCCTGAAGGAGGAGAAGCGTGTCCGAAACGTTCACCCAGCAACCCGTCGTCGTGCTCGGCCTGACCCTGGCCGGCGCACTGCTGCTCGGTTGGGTCACCCGCACCGCGGTGACCCTGACCGCGCGGATATCGGGTCGCCGTTTCCTGCGCCGCCTGCACGACCGGTGCGGGCTCGCCTGGCAGGTCACCGTGGTGGTGGTCGCCGAGCTCGCCGCCGTCGGTGGCGCCGGCCTTCCCGGCGGGGTCGAGCGACCGGTGCGGCACGCGCTGGTGATCGCGACCATCGCCTCGGTCTCGTGGCTGGTG
>JBJMIO010000150.1:0-18801 GCA_045806765.1 Marmoricola sp. | reverse complement strand
TCGAGATCGCGACCGGTGAACCTCTCCTCGAGCGTGGCGGGGGAGCCATGATGACGCTGCTCGGACTCCCGCTGCGTTGGGAGGTCCCGGCATGAAGCTCTCGATCGACGCATCGCTGTGCCGGGGGCACGGGCGCTGCTACACCTTGGCCGAGGATCTCCTCGAGGACGACGACGAGGGCTTCGTGACCGCGCGCGGTCAGATCGTCGATGTTCCGCCCGACCAGGAGGAGGACGCCCGCAACGCCGCGGGGTCCTGCCCCGAGGGCGCGATCACGCTGCTCGACGGGTGAGCTCGGGGACGGTCAGGTCCCGCGCCGGCCGGCGGCGATCCCGCCGTCGATCACCAGGTTGGTGCCGGTGACGTAGCGGCTCGCGTCCGAGACTAGGTAGAGGACCGCCTGCGCGACCTCCTCGGCCTGTCCGCGGCGGTTCAGCGGGATCGTCCGGACGTAGGCGTCCCAGTCGAGGTCCGCGAAGTCGGCCCCGAAGTCTGCACGGTCGGTGATCGTGGTCTCGATGCTGCCCGGGCACACCGCGTTCACGGTGATGTCCCGATCGGCGAGCTCGAGCGCGGCGACCCGGGTCAGCGCCGAGACGCCTGCCTTGGACGCGACGTACGCCCCGAGCCCCGCGGTGGGCAGCACGCCGTTGAGCGAGGAGATGTTCACGATCGAGCCGCCGTCGACGAGCTCGCGGCCCGCCAGGCTCATGCCCAGGAAGGTCCCGGTCAGGTTGAGGTCGACGATGCGGCGGAAGTCGGCGGGCGAGGTGTCCAGGAGCGGCCGCTTCAGCGCGGCGCCGGCGCTGTTGACCAACGTGGTCAGGCGTGAGCCGGCGGCCCCGATCGTGGTGAGAGCTGCGGCCCACCCGGTTTCGTCGGTGACGTCGAGGGTGACGAAGGCCGCCCGCTCGCCGAGCTCGTCGGCCAGCGCCCTACCGGGGTCGACGTCGACGTCGGCGACGTACACCCGCGCGCCCTCGGCATGCATCAGCCGCACCACGGCGGCGCCGATCCCGGCCGCCCCGCCGGTGACCAGCGCGGTCAGACCTGCGCACCGCTGCCCTGGCGTCGTCGTCATCACCACCCGTTGAGCAGCTCTGCGACCTGGCGCGGCGCTGAGACCATCGGCATGTGGCCGGTGGCGAGGTAGGCCACCTCGCCACCCACGCGCTCGGCCGACCGTCCCTGGAGCTCGGGGGAGTAGCAGTGGTCCTCTGTCAGCCGGACGTAGGTGCGCGGGACGTCCGCGGACAGGCCGCTGAGGTCGACCTGCTCGACCAGCAGCGCAGCGGAGTCGTCGACGATCCGGTCCAGGGTCCACTCGGCCTGCTCGGCGTCCATGTCGTTGCACAGCATCGACCGCGCACCTTCACGGTCCTGGGAGTAGATGCCGCCGGCGGTCGCCGCGCGCACGAGATCCTGGACCGCGGGATCGATCTGGTCGAGCACGGCGGTCCGGTCGGGAGGTACCACGGCGGAGAGGAAGACGACGTGGCGCAGCCGGGGTGCGAGCTCGGCCATGACCCGCGGGACCGAGACCCCGGCGAAGGAGTGGGCGACCAGCACCAGGTCACGGTGCCCTTCACCGGGTCCTGCACCGGCGCCGAACGCGGCGACGTCGTCGAGGATCGCCCGGGCGCAGTCGTCCAGCGTCACGATCGGGAGAGGTACGTCGGCGCGGCGGCCGCGACCGGGGAGGTCGACGGCCAGTGCGGGCCGGTCCAAGAACGGCAGCAACCGGTCCCAGGAATCGGCGCCGCACCCGGCGCCGTGGACGAGGACGAACACGTGTGCTCCTCACTTCGGATCCGTGGCGGTCGCGCTGCCGGCGGACCCGGCTCGGGTGAGAGATGCCGGGTCCGCCGTTGTCAGCGCTGGGTCAGGACGTGCCCCACAGCTTGGCGAACTGCGCGTCGGTGTCGACGACGAGCGGGAACGGCTTGGAGGTGTCCGCAGGCGCCGCGTCCTTGGTGACGAGCCAGAAGTTCGGACCGGTCGTCTCGAGCGGGACGCCGGCCCACTTGCGCGCCAGCGCGTCGATCATCAGGTAGTCGTAGGCGTAGGTGTCGGTCGGGACCAGTGCCTTGACCGCACCGGACTTCATGTCGGAGAAGTTCTGCGACCCTCCACCCTGGCCGACGATCGTGACCTTGTCGGCCAGGCCGGCGGCCTTCAGCGCGGCCGGCAGCCCGGCGCCGAGCGCGTCGCTGACCGAGAGCGCCACGTAGTGCACCTTCGGGTGGCTGCGGAGGTAGGACACGATCCGGTCCGGCGCGTCCTTGCCGAGCGAGGTCAGCGGGATGTCGAGGTTGCCGGCGGTGCACGACGGGCAGTACTTCTTCATTCCGGCCGTGAAGGTCTCGCCGACGTTCGCGAGGATCTTGAACGCAGAGATGTTGACGTAGACCGCGTCACCCTTGCCACCGCTGTCGCTGACGACCTCGGCGGCGAGGTCGTCGCCGATCGGTGCGTTCTGCGCCGCGGTGGCGGTGTTGTAGAGGATGCCGCTGCTGCTGCCCGCGGTAGCGAGCGAGCAGCAGGTGACGAACTGCACGCCGGCCTTGTTCGCGTCGGCGATCTGCTTGGCGTACGCGTCCTTGTCGGCAGCGTTGAGGATCACGGCGTCGGACCCGTTGCGGATGGCCGCCTCGATCGCACCCTGGACCTTCTCGGGGGAGCCGTCGGTGGCGACCTGGTCGACGGTCCAGCCGAGGTGGGCAGCGGCCGCTGCCAGGATCGGGCCCTGGATGGCGCACGCCTCGACGCCGCAGCTGACGAAGGTGATCTTCTTGCCCGTCGGTATCGGCTTGCCGATCGGGGTGGTGACGGTGATCTCGGTGGGCCGCACCGCGGCCTTGGCGACCGTCGCCTTGGCAGCGGCGAGGCCGGCGGCATCGACAGGTCCCGAGCTCGAGCCGCTGGAGGAACCGCAGGCGGAGGCGACGAGCAGGAGGGTGACGGCGGAGACGGCCGTGACCACCCACTTCGCGCGCCGACCGGCGCGGGGGCGATGAGTGGACATGATTCTCACTTTCTGTGTGAACTGCTGGTCCCGAGAGGAACGGTGACCGTCGCGACGGGTGTCGTGACGTGTCATTCCGGGACAGCCCCGGAGGTCGTGGGGAGGCCGGGAGCGTCTGCTTCCGGCGCCGTGGGACGGGCGGCGAGCGTCGTACGGCGCTGGATGCCGGTGACCATCAGTGCGGCGATCAGCACGACCCCGACGAACAGCGAGCCGGACCACTGCGGCGCGTTGGCCAGGCCGAGCCCGGTCGTGCCGGTGCCGAGCAGCAGCACCGCGATGATGGTGCCGCCGGCGTTGAACCGGCCGTTCTTGAGCTGGGTAGCGCCCAGGAAGACGGCGGCGAATCCCGGGAGCAGGTACGGCGTGCCGGCAGTGGGTGAGCCGCCGCCGAGGATCGAGGCGAGCACGATCCCCGCTGCGCCGGCGAGCACCCCGGAGGTGATCAGGGCAAGTGCCTGGAGCCGGGCGACCTTGACCCCGGCCAGCCGTGCGGCGTCGGGGTTGAACCCGACCGCGTACAGGCGCCGCCCGGTGGCGGTGTGCTCGAGCAGGTACCAGATCCCGACAGCCACGACGGCGAAGTAGAGGACAGGAAGCGTGATCCCCTGGACGGTGGTCTGGCCGATCTTGGAGAACCCGCCGGCCAGCTTCACGTCGCTGATCGGGGTGTCTTTGGTGACCATCGTGATCAGGGCCTGGATCAGCGACCCCGTCGCCAGGGTCGCGATGAACGAGTCGATCTTCATGCCGACCACGACGGTCGCGTTGATGACGCCGACCGCGAAACCGATCAGCACGCCCAGGGTGACGGCGAGCACCAGCGGCATCCCGCCGACGACGAAGTGGGCCACGGCTACACCGCAGAGCGTCATGTTGAGCGCGAAGGACAGGTCGAAGACCCGGGCCGCCAGCGGGATCGTGACCGAGAGCGCCGCGAGGCCGGTGATCGCGTTGGAGTTCAAGATCTGCTTGGCGGTCAGCATGTTCGGGAACGTGTCGGGCACCCAGACGGAGAAAACCACGATGATCGCGATCCACACGTAGACAGCGCCGACCTTGTCGAATGCCAGGCGCGAGACCCAGCGCGCAGCCGTGCCTCCGCCGGTGCGCGGCTGCGGGCGCTGCTCGGTGGTCACCACGACCCTCTGCTCGGTCTTCACGCTCATTGCTCCACTCATTCCTGGGCTCATTCCTGGGCTCCTTCGATGGCTCTGATCAGCACGTTCTTGGTCAACCCGTCGGCCGCGAGCTCCTCGGCGACGACGCCGTCACGGAGCACCAGGACCCGGGTGCACAACGCGAGCAGGTCGCCCTCGTCGGAGGACGCCACGATCACCGTCAGTCCGGTGGCGGCGAGGCGGGCGATGATCTGGTAGATCGACACCCGGGTGCCGATGTCGACCCCGGCGGTCGGCTCGCACAGCACCAGCACGCTCGGGTCCAGGGCCAGGCAGCGGGCGAGGACCACCTTCTGCTGGTTCCCGCCGCTCAGCGTCGAGATCGGCGCGGTCGGCCCCGCGGTGACCACGCCGAGCTGCTCGCTCCAGGACCGCACGAGCGCGGCCTCGACCTTCGCCGAGAGCCGGCCGCGGCTGCCGAGCCGGCCGAGCATGGAGAGCGACAGGTTCTCCCCGACCGTGAATTCCGCGATCACCGACTCCGTCTGCCGGTCGGCAGGGACCAGCGGGATCTCCAGCTCGTCGGCGTGCTGCACGTCGTGCCAGTCTGCCGAGGACGCCGGCAACCGGATCTCGCCGCGGGCCAGCGGACCGGACTTGCCGGCCAGCAGGTAGGGGAGCTCGAGTGCACCTGCTCCGGCGAGCCCGGCGACGCCGAGGATCTCGCCCGCGCGGGCCTGGAGGTCGACGCCGCGCAACCACTTGCCGCGCAGGCCGCGGGCCTCGAGCGTGACGGGCTGGTCGACCTGGTTGACCACGCCGGCACGGAAGTCGGGGTCGATGTCGTCGCCGACCATCATGGTGGCCAGGGCGCGCGGATCGAGCGAGGCGACCTCGTGGGTACCGACCTTGCGTCCGCCGCGCAGGACGGTGACCCGGTCGGCGATCGCGAAGATCTCATCCATCCGGTGCGAGACGTACAGGACGCTGGTGCCCCGCCGGCGTACCTCGGCGACGACCTCGAAGAGCCGCTCGACCTCGTCGTGCGGGAGGACCGCGGTGGGCTCGTCGAGGACCAGCACCCCGCCGCCCTCCCAGCCCTGCAGCGCGGCGGCGATCGCCACCACGGTCCGCTGGACCGGGGTCGCCGCGGCGAGCGGGCGGTGGATGTCGAGGTCGATGTCGAAGGCGGCGAGGACGCGGCGGGTCTCCTCCTCCTGCTGGCGCCAGAGCACGCGGCCCCCGAGGCCCCGGGCGAATCCGCCGCGCAGGGCCAGGTTGTCCTGGGCGCTCAGCTCCAGGATCAGGCCGAGGTCCTGGTGGACGAAGCGCAGTCCGTCCGGGACCGACCGTCCGACCTCGAAGGCGGTTCCGTCCATCTCGGCGTGCGCTCCCGGGTCCGCCGAGTGGTAGGTCGCGAGCACCTTGATCAGCGTCGACTTGCCGGAGCCGTTCTGGCCCATGAGCGCGTGCACCTCACCCGGCGCGATGTCGATCGAGACGTCATCGAGCGCCCGGGTGCCGGGAAAGGTCTTCGAGAGGTTCCGGACGGTGAGCACGGGGCGGAGCCCCGGATCCACGGCGTTTCCGGGGTTCGGAACGGTGCTGGTCACGCTCTGGGCGGTGTTCACGCGAACCCCTCCTTCCGTCGGCTGGGGAGTTGAGTTGAGTTCACTTCAGTTTGAAGGATAGGCACGGTCCGGATGTGATGGCAACCACATCGGCCCAGGTTTTTTCGAGCCCCGGCGGTGGTCGAAGTGGGGCCTTGTGCTCCAGGTCACGGTCGTCTAGATTGAAACGAACTCGGTTCAATTCAGACCTCATGAGTACTGGATCCTGCCGAGCTTCTCGGGCCTCACAGTCCATCACCGAGCGGAGGGTCCAACCCCATGGCAACGATCGATCACCAGGCGTTCTTCATCGGCGGAGCGTGGCGCGCTGCGCAGTCCGACGACCGGTTCGACATCATCTCGCCGCGGTCGGAGCAGGTGATCGGCCACGTCCCGGCCGCGTCCCGCGCCGATATCGACGACGCGGTCGCCGCGGCACGGAAAGCCTTCGACGAAGGCGAGTGGCCGCAGCTGACCCCGGCCGAGCGTGCCGGCTACCTGACCCGGATGGCCGACGCGATCGTCAAGCGCCAGGAGGAGCTCGCCGAGCTCATCACCGAGGAGCTCGGCTGCACGCTCTTCCTCTCCCAGGTCTACCAGGTGATCTCGCCGGTGATGAGCCTGAACTACAACGCCGAGATCGGCCGGGGTCTGGACACCGCCCAGGTGCGGATCAGCGACCTCGGTCCGCTGGCCACCGGCTCGGAGGGCGGCAGCATCATCCCGATGGCCGGCGCGAGCCTGGTGGTCCAGGAGCCGATCGGCGTCGTCGCCGCCTTCCCGGCGTACAACTTCGCCTTCCCGGCCGTGCCGCAGAAGGTCGGCCCCGCCCTCATCGCCGGCTGCACCGCGGTGGTGAAGGTGACCGAGCCCAACCCGCTGGCGACCTTCATCTACGGCGACATCTGCGAGGAGATCGGCCTGCCGCCGGGCGTCATCAACATCGTGGCAGCGCGTGGTCCCGAGTCGGAGTACCTGGTGCGTCACCCCGGGGTCGACATGGTCAGCTTCACGGGCTCGGTGCAGACCGGCTCGCGGATCGGTGCCGCGTGCGGTGAGCTGATCCGTCCCTGCGTGCTGGAGCTCGGCGGCAAGTCCGCGGCGATCGTCCTCGACGACGCGAAGCTCGAGGACGTGCTGCCGGTGCTGGTCGGCGCGAGCGTCGGCACGAACGCCGGTCAGAGCTGCGTCGCGCTGACCCGGCTCGTCGTGCCCGCGCACCGCTACGACGAGTACGCCGAGGCGCTGGTCGACACGTTCCGGTCCCTGAAGGTGGGCGACCCGATGGAGGCCGACACCGTGATCAGCCCGCTGGTCACCGAGCGTCAGCGCGCCCGCGTCGAGGAGTACGTCGAGCTGGCCCGCAAGGAGGGCGCCACCATCGCCACCGGTGGTCGTCGGCCGGCCGGCCTGGATCGCGGGTGGTACTTCGAACCGACGCTGATCACCGACGCAGACAACGCCATGCGGGTCTCCCGGGAGGAGATCTTCGGCCCCGTCGCTTCCCTGATCGCCCACCACGGCGAGCAGGACGCGATCAGGATCGCCAACGACAGCGAGCTGGGACTCTCCGGGGCGGTCTTCACCGCTGACGACGCGCACGGCTTCGAGGTCGCCCGCAAGGTGCGCGCCGGGACGTTCTCGGTCAACACCTTCGCCGCCGACCTGGGATCGCCGTTCGGCGGCTACAAGAAGTCCGGGATCGGCCGCGAGCACGGCCCGACGGCGTACCAGGAGTTCCTGCACTACAAGACGGTCTCGGTCGACCCGAGCCGGCAGCTGCCGGACTCGGTGACGGCCGGCGTACGCCGTGGCACCGGTCCGGGCTCGGTCTGAGGCAGCGGCGAACGATGATGGACGAGTTCCCGCACGTCTACTCGCCGTTCCGCATCGGCGGGTTCGACGTGCGGAACCGTCTGGTCGCGCTGCCGGCCGGGACCAGCCTGGTCGAGAACGGCATCCCCACCCACGGCGACGTCGAGCACTTCGAGCGGCTCGCCGCGGGTGGGGTCGGCCTGATCATCGGCGGGGCGACCGTCGTGCATCCGAGCTCTGCGTTGCGCTCCGGCAAGCTGGTCGAGGGCTACCTCGAGGCGGTCGTGCCGGCGATGGCGGCCAAGGCCGACGCGGTGCACCGGCACGGCGCCCGCCTCGTCGGTCAGCTGTGCCACCTCGGTCGCGAGTTCATCGGCGGTGAGTCCGACAGCGCGCCGGTGGCACCGTCGGCGCTCAAGACGGTGCGGGACGCCTACCCGCCGCACGAGCTGAGCCGCCACGAGATCGACGACATCGTCGAGGGGTGGCGGGTCTCGACGGCGAACCTGGTCGCGGCGGGTCTGGACGGCGTCGAGATCCACGCCGCTCACGGCTACCTGCCGGCCCAGTTCATGTCCCCGCTCACGAACCAGCGCACCGACGCGTTCGGCGGGTCGTTCGAGAACAGGATGCGCTTCCTGCACCTGGTGATCGAGGCGATGCGCTCCGTCACGCCGGCAGGATTCGCGCTCGGCGTCCGGCTCAGCGCCGAGGAGGAGATCCCCGGAGGGATGGTCCTCGAGGACTGCGTCAGGATCGCTGCGGACCTGGCCGCACTGGGCACCGTGGACTACCTCAGCATCACCCACGGCACCCGGGGCAAGTACGTCAAGGACTCCACCGGCCCGGACGCCGTCGCGGTCCCGTCCGCCTCCCGGGTGCGCGCAGCCACCGGTCTGCCGGTCCTGGTCGGCCAACGCATCCGGGACGTGGCCACCGCTGAGCACGCGATCAAGGCGGGTCACGCCGACCTCGTCGGGATGGCCCGTGCCCTGATCGCCGACCCCGACCTTCCGGAGAAGTCTCGCACCGGCCGGCTCGAGGAGGTCCGCGGCTGCCTGGGCATCAACCAGGACTGCCGGGCCTTCGACCCGCACCTGCACTGCGCGGTCAACGCCGAGATCGGCCGCAGCCGGCTCCCCGAGGTGGGCGTCCGGGTGGCCCGGTCGCAGGAGATCTACATCGTCGGCGGCGGACCGGCCGGGCTCGAGGCGGCACGGGTGGCCGCCGAGCGCGGACACCGGGTCACCCTCTTCGAGCGCGACACCGCGCTGGGCGGGGCAGTGCGGATCGCTTCCGCGTCACCCCACCGGGCGACGCTGATCGACATCATCGACTACCTCGAGCGCGAGACCCGGCGGCTCAAGGTCGACGTCAACCTCGGCGCTGCGATCTCGGCCGAGGACCTCGCCGAGATCCGCGCGATGGCCGACCACGTCGTGCTGGCCACCGGGTCCAAGGTCGCTCCGCTCCGCGGTGGTGAGGTCTCGGTGGAAGACGTGCTCACCGGTGCTGTCCCGCAGACGCCCGGCACCGCGATCGTGTACGACGAGAGCGACGGCTTCTGGCCGGCGTACAGCGCTGCCGAGGCGCTCGCGCAGCGCGGCTGGCAGGTCACCTTCGCCACCGCGCTGACCGCGCTCGCGCCCCGGGTGCCCGCCGAGAGCGCCGGCCCGTTGCTGACACGGCTGGGAGAGGCCGGGGTAGCGCTCCACGTCGCTCATCGCCTGGTGACCGATCCTGCGGGCCCGGACCTGCTCCGCCCCCTGTTCGGGGGAGCCGATGTCGCGCTCGCTGCCGGGCTCGTCGTACGGCACCAGCAGCGGCTCGTCGACGACGAGCTCGTCGGTGCGAACGAGCCGGTCGACGGACTGACCGTCATCGGCGACGGCATCACTCCGCGCCGGATCAGCCATGCCATCGCCGAGGGCTACCGCTTCGGCGCCACCGTCTAGCGCAGCACTCACAGAAAGGCTCCACCATGACCAGTGTCGAGGACCGCATCGCGATCGAGGACCAGCTCTACCGCTACGCCTCCAGCATCGACTCGGGCAATCCCGATGCCCTCTACGACGTCCTGCACCCGGACCTGTGGGCCCAGTACGGCAACGCCGAGCCGGCAGAGAGCGCCGACGTCGTGGTCGGCTGGATCCGCGACGCGACCAAGAATTGCATCTGGCAGCACCACCTGCTCAGCGTCTACCACGTCGACGTCGAGGGTGACTCCGCGACGGCGCTGGTCTACCACACGTCCTACCAGAAGTTCGAGGGCGACGACGACGTCTGCCTCCTCGTCGGCCGCTACCACGACGAGCTGGTGCGCGAGGGTGGCACCTGGAAGATCAAGAAGCTGGTCTTCGAGATCATGCACGGTGAGCGGCGAACCGATACCGCCGGCTACCTGGAGTCGGTCGGGGGCCGGGGGCCGCAGGTTCCGTCGTGGCCGTGATGCCGGCGTACCGGCTCCCCGGGTGGGGTCGGCCCCTCGAGCTCGCCGAGGTTCCTGTGCCAGCACCGCGCGGCCGGGAGGTGCTGCTGGAGGTGCAGGCGGTGGGCTTGTGCCACTCCGACCTGTTCGTGATGGCCTGCGAGGAGGGCGTGCTGCCCTACGACCTGCCGATGACGCTCGGCCACGAGGTGGCCGGCCGGATCGCCGCGGTGGGGGTGGGCGTGGACGACGCGCTGGTGGGGGAGACCGGCGTCGTGCACGGGGTCTGGTCGTGCGGGGAGTGCCACAGCTGCCGGCGTGGCAGGGACAACCACTGCGTCGCGCTGGCCGGCCGGGTCGGCTGCGGGCTCGGCCATGACGGCGGGCTCGCGCAGTACGTGCTGCTGCCCGACGTCCGCCACTTCGTGGCCGGGTACGACGTGCCGCCGGCGGTGCTCGCGCCGCTCGCCGACGCCGGGCTCACGGCATACCACGCGATCGACCTGCACCTCGACGCGATGGGTGGTGACTGCACCGTGCTGGTGATCGGCATCGGAGGGCTGGGACACCTGGCCGTGCAGATCCTGCGCGCGACCACGTCCGCCGTCGTGGTCGCCGTCGATCCCAAGTCCGAAGCGTGCGCGCTCGCCGAGAGCCTCGGCGCCCACCACACCGCGATGACGGTCGAGGACGGCATGGTGCGACTGGCTTCGGCTACCGGGATCACCGGTGCCGACGTGGTCCTCGACTTCGTCGGATCGGACGAGACGATGCGGCTCGGCGCGCAGGCGCTGCTGCCCGGCGGGCGACTGGTCGTCGTCGGCGGCGCGCGCGGCACCATCGCCGTCGGCAAGGGTCTCGACCTGCCGCTCGGCTGGCAGGTCTCGGCGCCCTTCTGGGGCGCGCGCGAGGACCTGGTCGCCGTGGTCGACCTGGCTCGGAAGGGCCTGCTCGCGCCCGTCGTCGAGGAGGTCGCGTTCAGCGACGTGCCGGCGGCGTACGAGCGCCTGCACGACGGCGGGGTGACCGGGCGACTGGTCGTCGTGCCGGACGGTTTGCGCCCATGAGATTGGGCCGTGAGGTCCGGGTCCGGCGCTACCCGGTCGGTCCCGTGACGCCGGAGGACTTCGAGGTCGTCGAGGTCGAGGTGCCTGACCCGGGTCCGGGCCAGGTGCTGGTGCGCAACACCTGGACGTCGGTCGACCCGGGCCTGCGGTTGCGGCTGCGACCTGATGCCCCCGCTGGCTACTTCGTCGCCTTCCCGCTCGGGCAGGCGATGGACGGGATCATGGCGGTCGGCGAGGTCGTCGCCTCGGACGCACCCGGGTTCGTGCCCGGGGACGTGGTCTCGCACGCCCAGGGCTGGCGCGAGTACGCCGTGGTCGACGCGTCGGCCGAGCAGCTCGGCGGCATCGGCAGGTTGACCCACCTCGACGTGTCCGTGGCCGAGCCCCGGGACTACCTGGGGCCCCTCGGCGGGATGGGCCTGACGGCGTACGCCGGACTGCACGTCGTCGACGCGCTGAAGGGAGGCGAGACCGTCTGGGTCTCGGCGGCCGCGGGAGCGGTCGGAATGCTGGCCGTGCAGATCGCGAAGCTGTGCGGCAACCGGGTGATCGCCACCGCGGGGTCCGAGGACAAGGTCGCCTGGCTGCGTGACGAGCTTGGCGTGGAGGCGTTCAGCTACCGCGACGGCGGGTTGGACGCACTGCGGGAGATCGCACCCGAGGGCATCGACGTCTACTTCGACTCGGTCGGTGGCGACCACCTCGAAGCCGCGCTCGACCACCTGAACCGCGGTGGTCGGGTGTCGATCTGCGGCTCGATCTCGGAGTACGAGTCCGAGTCGAAGGGCCCGCGCAACCTGTTCCTCGCGGTGTCGAAGGACCTGACCCTGCGTGGGTTCCGCGGGAGCAGCAACCTGCACCTGCTGGGCGAGATGCAGGACAGGATGGGGTCTTGGCTGCGCAGCGGCGAGGTGGTGCACCGCGAGACCCTGTACGACGGACTGGGGTCCGCCCCGGACGCGCTCGCCGCGATGATCGCGGGACGCACCACCGGAAAGACCCTCGTCAGCATCTGACCACCAAGGAGAGCTCGTGACCACCGTGGACCAGCGGATGACCGGCAAGGTCGTCCTGCTCACCGGAGCGACCGGCGGCCTTGGCCGCGCGACCGCCGAACGCCTCGCGGAGGAGGGAGCTCGCGTTGTCGTCACCGACCTCGACGCTTCGGCTTGTGTGTCTCTCGCCGCCGGCCTCCCTCGTGGACCGCACCTGGCGCTCGGCCTCGATGTCGCCGACGAGGCCCATTGGATCGAGGTCACTGCTGCCGTCCTGGGCGAGTACGGCCGCCTCGACGGCCTGGTCAACAACGCCGGCGTCGGCAGCATCGCCACCGTCGAGGAGGAGACCGTCGAGCACTGGAACACGGTGATGTCGGTCGACTCGACCGGGGTGTGGCTCGGCATGAAGCACGCCGGCCCGGCCATCGTTGCCTCCGGAGGCGGCTCGATCGTGAACCTGTCCTCGATCCTCGGCACCGTCGGCGGGCTCGGCAACAGCGCCGCGTACCACGCAGCCAAGGGTGCGGTCCGGACGCTGACGAAGAACGCCGCCCTGCACTGGGCGCCCTCGTCCGTGCGGGTCAACTCCGTGCACCCGGGCTTCATCGGGACTCCGGAGCTGCTCGAGCGCTACGAGGGCACGCCGCGGCACGAGGCCATGCTCGCGAACACGCCGGTCGGGCGGTTGGGACGTGCCGAGGAGATCGCGGCGGTGGTCGCGTTCCTGGTCAGCGACGACTCGACGTTCGTGACGGGGTCCGAGGTGTACGCGGACGGGGGATACACCGCTCGGTGACTGTCTTGGTCCAAGATGGGCCCCGCTGCCTACCGGCCCAGATTGACGTACCTAGACCCAGCGAACTCGGCCGTCGCGGAGCCAGAAATGGCAGCGCCGGGAGCCTTTGAAGTCGACTGACGGGGTCAGCGACGGCCCGGTGGCTGCCACGATCAGCCGCCACCTTGCACGGCCCGGATGCGCCATGTTCAGTTCGAGAGTGTGTCCTCGTCCGCAGGGGCAGTCGAAGACGGTCCACTTGCCGGGTTCTCCCAGTTGGTAGATGCGGCGTGGGTCGAGCGTCTCCGGCAGGTCGCTTCGACTGCGAACGACGACCACTTCGGTGTACCGAGCCTTCGGACGGATCCGCATTCGCCGCGCGACGTTGATTGCCACACGCCGGACACTACTCATCAGATCAGTCATCGCCCCCTCCCGCGCTCGGTCCGCCGTCTCGCGTACGCAACGGCGGCTGGGGCCACATTAGGTCCAAGTACGGGTCCTTCTGCCCTCGGCCGAGGAAGCGGGGCTCGGTGCAGAAGCACCCGGTCCTCGCCGGGATGCGGTTACGCCGGAGCTCACCTACGTGCGGGCGCAAGAGCAGCTCGGTCGCTGCAGAGGAGCCGATTCCGACTAGGCGAAGCAGGAACTCACTCGCAGCGAGGGCCGCCACCAAGGTCGTCAAGGTGACGATGGCCGGCTGCGGTGTCTCGGCAGCCTGGACGTACCCTTCGCCAGCGAGCCGCTTGCGTTCTTCGGGGTCGAGGTTCTCGGCGTAGGCCTGCGTGGCGTCTAGGCGTCCGCGGCAAAGCAGGCACGCCGTGCCGGGCGCGATCCAGGTGACCCGCTCGTCAACCTCCGCGCCCTTGGGCGAGACCGAGACCAGGACGGCCAGGTCGATCACGACAGCGAGGTGGGCGTACGCGAACCTGTTGAGAATTAGCCGGGCGCCGTGTCCGTCGACGCAACTGAAGACGACGTCCGCCTGCTGAATTGCCTGTATGGCTGGCGGACTATGTAGCGGCTCTTGGACTCCCATCACCCGGGTACCGAGGCCGATGTCGCGCAGGTGCTCGCCTAGGACCTCGACCTTGGGACGGCCGACGTCGCGTTGGCGCATGCCGTGGCCGCGGGTTGGCGTCGGAGCGGTGACTTCGTCGTCATCGATCAGGCAGATGCTCCCGACGCCGATACGTGCCAGTTGTACCGCCACGGCGGAGCCAGTTCCGCCGGCGCCAACGATCGCCACGTTGATGACGCCCAGCATCCGTTGGCCTTGCGAACCGAGCATTCTAACCTGACGATCAAACGCGGAAGACACCGCAGAGGAGGCTGCTGAATCTGCGCTCGCGTTGTCCTCTTCGAGGTCGTCGAGCGGGGGCAGCATCATCCGCAGCGCCGGGCCAGCGATACGGATCGCGTCCATCACGTGCAGGTAGATCTCGGGGTCTCGCTCCTGCGGATTCGTTTCGTCGCCGCTGGCACCGTCGAACATGCACATGCGCGCGATGACGGCCGGGACTTCGCTGCTACCGGCCACAACCACGGAGGCGTAGGCGGGAGCACCGAGGTCTCGAGCGGCAACCGCGAGGGAAGCGTCGACGACGTCGTCGTAGGAAGAGAACAACGCCTTGCCGCCAGGGTGAGTGTGCACGAAGACCGGGACCTGCCCAGCCTTGATCGCAGCACGGAACGCGGGAACCCAACCCGAGGAGGCGATGCTGAGTCCGAACGCATGCCGTTCGAGGTAGGAGTCCCCGTCGACCCAGGTCAGCTTTTGCCCCAGAAGCGACACCGACGCGACGCTGACCTCGCCAAAGCTTCTGCTGGTGTCGACGGATGCTGCGGTAGTCACGTTGGTCATGCTCGCTGCGACCACCGCAGCAGTCTCGATGTCCATGTCCAGCGTCGAGGCAAGCTCGATGAACATTTCATTGCTTAATGCAAGACGCGTTGAGGCATCCATCAGTTTCCACCGGCCTGGCGCAGGCACCGTCGGACGTAGGCCAAATAGGTTTCTAGATTGTCGATGCCCGGGCGCCACTGCTGCGAGATGTGCCGGCTCCACCTCTGCCACGAACGGCCGTCGACGTACGTCTCGATGACCTCGGTTCCCGGCACTGGGGCTCCGGCAGCCGTCGTCACGTTTGGCTCCACCCAAAACATGTCCGGTGCAGCGTCAGGGAAGCCGAACGGCAACCGCAGCAGCAGGTTGACCCTCTCGGGAATCAGACCGGGCCCCGTCGGGAAATCCACAATTACGACGTCGGCGAAGCCGGCGTCCACCGTGATCGAGTACGTCAGACCGGTGGAGTCGAGAAATTCCTGGTCTTGCTCGCGCAGCACGGTCATCACCTCGACTGTCACTGGGTCACCCCGGCCCGATGGGCCGAGCCGACCACCCGGCCGAGCTGGCCGGGGTTGATGACCCGCGGCACCGTGAAGAATCGCATCTTGTCGACGAGCTGGACGACCTGGTCGTCGGCAATCAGCTCATCGAGCTCGTCGACGATGTCAAGCCACAGGTCGCGGTCCTCGCCGATAGGCGGCTGAGCGAGCGCGCGAACCTGCGAACCGGTCAACTCAGTGCCGTGCGCTTGGTACTTCGTGCCGTCGATGAAGATCGGCACCTTGTCGGGCTTCGGGGCCTTGGCCGTCTGGGTCTCAGTCGACATGGCTCCTCCTTCTCGGGTGGGGCAGGGGATCTGCCCGGATGCCATAAAGCATACATGCATACATATTGCTTGCAACGCCTTTGAATTGCATGCATCATTGGTTCCTACAGCGCAAATAGCGCGTGAAGAAAGGAGACACCGTGAGCAACAGCCGCGTCACGACCATCCGTCAGCCTGAGGACCAGGCCGACGAGATGGAATTCGTTGCCCGCGTGGACGGCATCCCGGCGTCGACGCTCATCCGCGACGCGATTTCTGAGTATCTGGACAAGCGTCGTGCGGACCCGGACTTCAAGGCACGACTGGCCGCGCGCATCGAGGCCGACCAGAAGATTCTCAAACGACTCGCCGAGTAACGACGGGCTGACCACCCGCCACGGCCACCGCCAATCAGGCACCCACCCACGACCCGGACCGCAGAAAGGATGATGATGACGCAGTACCTCGGTATCGCCGACCTCCTCCTCATCGCCGAAGCGGCCCTCAGGGTCCCCGCAGAGGACGTGCACCGCATCTGCGACATCGGCGGCGCGGAGTCGGCGTTGGCAGCGCCGGCCGCCTGCTTCGGCGAGTACGAGGTGTACCCGACGATGGCCCGGAAGGCAGCAGTGCTGGCTTTCCGGCTGTGCCGCAACCACCCCCTGCTCGACGGGAACAAGCGCGTCGCGTACCTCGCGATGTGCGAGTTCGTCGAGCGAAACGGCTACACCTGGACACCGCCCAAGGCCGACGCGCCGGACGGTGACGAGACCGTCAAGGTGATGTGGGACCTCGCAGCAGGCCAGATCACCGAGGAAGAGTTGGCCATCTGGGTCGCCGAGCGGATCGGCGAATCTCCGTGAGCGACACCAACCCGCCCACCGAGTCCGCCGATCCGCTCGAGCCTGGTCCGGCTGCAGATCTGGTGGACCTCGACGCCGTCGGTCCGACGCCCGCACCTATCCCTCAGTTGTACATCGCCTGTCCACTGACCGGCCTCGACAAGGACCCCCGGCGCCTGGAGAGCACTAGCAACCGCGTCGACGTCGTCAAACGAGCCATCCTCGACTCCACGGTCGGCAATCGTGCCGACAACGACGCGTGGCCGGTCAGGATGCACGTTCCTTTCGACATGACTCGGCCCGGTACCGGAGATGGATTGGGTCCGGGGACCATCTATAGCCGAAACCTTGACGCACTCCTCGGTTCCGACGGCCTCATCGTCGTCGCCGACGAGCACTGCAGCGCCGGCGTCGGCCAGGAGATCGAGTGGGCTTCCCGTGCCGGCATCCCGGTCCTCTACATCTCTCAAGTCACAGCCAGCCGGCAGATTCTGGGCGCCCCACACAAAATCGACGCCCGCCTCGGAGTCGTCGCAGGGGACATCGCCTCCCACGTGCGCAACTGGCTCCAGACCAACCGAACCCAGATCATGAACGGGCCGACTCGCCGCGCAGACCGGGAGCTCGCCTACCTTGAGCTGACCCAGCGGCTCAAGATCGCCTGGCAGCAGAGCAACCAGAAGACCCCGCAGGCTGCCCAACTGAACCTGCATCCCGCAGCGATCGACTCGATGGTCGAGTCGCCGCTGCGTGTCGCTCTTACTCCTTGGTGGACGATCTGCGAGCTTGCGTTCCTCCTCGGCGTCAACCTCGAGGCTCGCCGTGCCCTCACGTTCCCTGAGAGCCGTGCATGGGTCACGGCAGCAGCTGAAGGCGGCTGGGACGAGCGAATCGTTGAGCGCCTGCGGATCTACGCCGCCACGACCGCCGCGACCAACCTGGACCGACCGGCAACTTGGAAGTTCCTACACGCCCAGGCATTCGGCCTGCCGGGCTAAGACCTTGTGGGGCGGCTCCAGCCCCATGCGCGCCATTCAGCAGCGAGCCAGCGTGGCGATGCCGGTCTAGCGTTGGATGACTGCCTCACCGGGTGCGCGGCGACCGAAGGCGACCTGCGTCAAACCGCCGCGTCCGGGACGCATACGGATCTGCCGAGATCCGCTTGGTGTCCACAAACCCATGTCTCTGAAACGGACCGTTGTGAGACCGGAAACGCTTGCCTCCCCTCTGCCAGACTGACTCGGTGAGGATCAGGCGACGACGCAGGCTTCAAGACCACGCCACTCCTGCTGCCGAGCCGACAGCACGAGTCGTGTTCGATCTCGAGGTCGACGACAGCGGCTGGCCTCCGGTGGGAGCCGAGCGAGTATGGGCATTTCATCTCGGAGGGGACCGCTACCGCATCGACAACCCGCCTTGGTTCGTCCGGGACCTTGCTGTGGGCGATGTGGTCCGGGCGCAGGCTCCCAACGCCGACTCCCATCCGGTATTCGTCGAACTCGTCGAGCGGTCAGATCACGTGACCATCCGGCTGGTTTGCTTCCGCAGCGGGCCGTTGAAGGGGGACCTGGCGCGAGCGTTGGAGCCGTTCACCGCGCTCGGCGTCGACGGCGAGGGAGCCGCGCAACACGGCCTGATCGCCCTGGACATCCAGCCGACCGCCCCGCTGCCAGCAGTTGTGTCCGCCCTCCGGGCCGGCGTTGAAGACGGCTCCTGGGAGTACGAGGAAGGTCGGATCACCCAAGACTGGATCGAAGCGACAGAGGGCTAGCCCGCTTTCCGCTACGACCTGAGGCGCGGTCACGACCGGAGGGTTGAGCGGCAGGATCTGCCGCGATCAGTGCGTCAATCCGCAACGTTAGATCGTCCGGATCTGCCGATGAGCGGACGCTTGTCAGCGAGGCAGATTTTCGACGTTCACGTAGTAAACGCGGTCCAGGCCCTCGCCTGTCTCCGCCTCAACCGAGTATCTCCGACGGTCGCGCAAGAGTGCCTCTGCTTGGCCCGCTAGGGCCTCGCTCGGGTCTTCCTCTCGCCATGGCCCGGCGAACACTCGGATGCGATAGGACCGCAACAACTCAACAAGCGTTGCCACTAGCGCGTCAAGACGGTCGTGCCGGTCAGCCTCGCCCGCGACTACTTCGCCACCCGAAACTCCGCAGGTCTGGGCAATCTCCCAGAGCGGAATCAGGTCCTCCAGCCCCAAGTCGAGGACCGCTCGACGCATCTCGATTTCGTCCACTCACCGATGCTCTCACTCGAAACATCCGGATCTGCCGCGATCAGTGCGTCATCCCGTCGCGTGCGCGCCGAGCAACGGTCGACCACACTGGTGAGATGGCTGACCTCGAAGAGCTCGCGCGCAGGACGTTGGCTGGCAACCGGTTCATGGTGCTCGGAACCGTCGACCCGAGCGGTCGGCCGCGGGTCTCGCCTCTGTGGTTCTCGCTGGTCGATCACGAGGTC
>JBJMIO010000149.1:0-11748 GCA_045806765.1 Marmoricola sp. | reverse complement strand
CTTGGCGCGGGCCGGTTCGAGGTCGCAGTTGGTCACGATCGCGCCCTTGAAAGGCAGGCACAGCTGGCCACCGTGGGTGTGCCCGGCGAGCGTCACGTCGTACCCGTCGGCGGCGAACTGGTCGAGCACCCGCAGGTACGGCGCGTGCGCCACCCCCACCCGCAGGTCCGCGTCGCGCGGTGCAGGTCCGGCGACGGCAGCGAGGTCGTCGTACTCCAGGTGCGGGTCGTCCACGCCGGCGAAGGCGATCGTGGTGCCCTTGACCTCGAGCCGCCCGGTCGTGTTCGTCAGGTCCGTCCACCCCTCCGACAGAGCCGCCTTGAGGTCCTTCCACGGCAGCTGCTGGGTGGAGGTGTTGCGCACGCCGTCGTCGGGCAGCAGGTACCAGATCGGGTTGCGCAGCTTGGGCGCGAAGTAGTCGTTGGAGCCGAGCACGTAGACCCCGGGCACCTCGCGCAGCGGGCCGAACGCCTCGAGCAGCGGCGGGACCGCCTCGGGGTGGGCCAGGTTGTCGCCGGTGTTGACGACCAGATCTGGCTCGAGGTCGGCCAGCGAGGCGATCCAGCGCAGCTTGCGCCGCTGGGTCGGGGTCACGTGCAGGTCGCTGACGTGCAGCACCCGGATCGGGTCCGCGCCGGCGGGCAGGCAGGCGATGTCGAAGAAGCGCGTGGTGAAGAGCCGGGTCTCCGCGACGGCGTACCCGAGTCCGGCCGCGCCGGCCAGCGCACCGAGCCCCACGGTGCGTGCCAACGTACGTCGGCTGGGCAGCGGGCTCATACGGCAAGGCTGCCACAATGGGGTTCATGAGCGCTCTCAAGGACAAGCTCCGGGCCGACCTCACCACCGCGATCAAGGCGCGCGACGAGATCACCTCCTCGACGCTGCGGATGGTGCTGACCGCGGTCACCAATGCCGAGGTCTCCGGCAAGGAGGCGCGCGAGCTCACCGACGAGGACGTGATGACCGTCCTGGGCAGCGAGGGCAAGAAGCGCCGTGAGGCCGCCGAGGCCTTCGACGCCGCAGGGCGCACCGAGCAGGCCGAGAAGGAGCGTGCCGAGGCGGCCGTGATCGCCGGCTACCTCCCCGAGCAGCTCAGCGCCGAGGAGATCAGCGTCCTGGTCACCGATGCGATCGCCTCGACCGGCGCCGCCGAGCTCGGACCGCGTGGCATCGGCAAGGTGATGGGCGTTGTCTCCCCGCAGGTCAAGGGTCGTGCCGACGGCGGTGCCGTCGCGGCCGAGGTCAAGCGCCAGCTCGGAGCCTGACCGGCCTGGCCGAACCGAGAGACAGACCTGACCGACCCGACCGAGGAACCGCCCGCGGTCAGAACCCGCAGAGCAGGCAGTTCCCGTTGCCGTTCCCGTTGCCGTTCCCGTGACCGTTCCCGTTTCCCGGACCCGGTCCACCGCCGCCCGGGTTGCTCGGCGGCGGGTTGGTCGGCGGGGACGTCGAGGGAGGGCTCTGCACCGGCTGTCCGACCGAGCTGAACAGCGTGATCGTGGAGCCGGTCGGCACCTCGGCCCCGGCGCGAGGGCTGGTCGCCACCACGGTGCCCGAGGGGTCGCCGACCAGCCGCACCACCAGGCCGGCCGACTGCAGCACGCTGGTGGCCTCGTTGATCGTCATGCCGCTCACGTCGGGGACCTTGGTGGTCGAGTAGACCTTGAAGGTGTTGGTCGGCTTGACGAAGTCGATGTTGGGCAGCAGGTCCTGGATCGCGCGCATCGCGTCGGCCCACATCGGTCCGGCGGTCGTGGAGCCGTGCGCGGTCACGATGAACTGCCCGCCGACCGTCTGCCCGTTCAGCGGGATCGGCTGGCCCTTGCTGTTGGCGCCCGCGATCATCGAGGCCGTCGCCAGCGCCGGGGTGTAGCCGTCGAACCACACCGCCTTGTTGTCCTGCGTGGTTCCGGTCTTGCCGGCCGAGGGCTTGTCGAGGGCCAGGGCGGCACCGAAGCCGCGACCGGTCATGACGCCGCGCAGGATGTCGTTCACGGTGTCGGCGGTGTTGGTCGACATCACCTGCTTGCACTGCTTGGGGTAGTCCTTGAAGATCCGGCCGTCGGAGTTCAGGATCCGCGTCACCGGGCGCGGGGCGCAGTAGGTGCCGCGGGCCGCGACCGTCGCGTAGGCGCCGGCCATCTCCAGCGGGCTCACGTCGGCGACCCCGAGGGTGAAGGTCGGCACCCGCTCGTGGGTCGGGTCGGTCAGGTCGACACCCATCGCCCGGGCCAGGGCGTAGGGCTTGCAGAGACCGACCTTCTTCTCCAGCTGGGCGAAGAAGGTGTTCACCGAGAGCTGGGTCCCGGTGTACATGTTCATCCGGCCGTCGTCGGTGGAGTTGCTGACGTTCCACGGCGCCGTGTTCGGGTAGGGGCCGTTGCAGGTGTTGAACTCGTTCTGGGGGATGTGCAGCGTGTGCGGGGAGTTGAACGACGTCGACGGCGGCAGGCCCTCCTCCAGCGCGGAGGCCAGCACGAAGAGCTTGAACGTCGAGCCGGCCTGGAAGCCGTTGGAGTCGCCGTACTGGCTGTTCACGACGTAGTTGAGGAAGGTCTCGCCCTTCTTCTTCGCCCGCCCCATCGGTCGTGACTGGCTGATCGCCCGCACGTTGCCGGTGCCCGGCTCGACCATCGCGAGCGCGCCGATCGCTTTGTCGGTCGCCTTCACGTGCGCGGCCGTCGACTTGTCCGCCGCCCGCTGGTAACGCAGGTCCACGGTCGTGCGGATCGTCAGGCCACCGGAGTTCAGCAGCTGCAGGCGGTCGGCGGCTGTTGCTCCGAGCGAGGGGTCGGCGAGCAGGTAGCGGCGTACGTAGTCGCAGAAGAAGGCCGCCTTGGAGCCCAGGCAGCCGTTGCGCGTCGGGCTGACCTTGAGCCCCAGCGGCTGGGCGTCGGCGGCGTCGGCCTGCGAGCTGGTGATGATGTTGAGCTCGGCCATCCGGTTGAGCACCACGTTGCGGCGCGCCAGCGCTCGCCCGGGCTGGCCGGTCGGGTCGTAGCCCACGGGGTTCTTGACCAGGCCGGCGAGCATCGCGGCCTGGGGCAGCGTCAGCTTGCTGGCGTCCTTGTCGAAGTAGTGGCGCGAGGCCGACTGGATGCCGTAGGTGCCGTCGCCGAAGTAGGCGATGTTCAGGTACCGCTCGAGGATCCAGTCCTTGGAGTACTTCTGCTCCGCGCCGATCGCGTAGCGCAGCTCCTTGAGCTTGCGCTGGTAGCTGTCCTCGGTCGCGGCCTTGCGCTCGGCGTCGGTGGTGGCTTCGTTGAGCAGGGTCATCTTGACCATCTGCTGGGTGATCGAGGAGCCGCCCTGGGTGACCCCGGAGTTCGCCTGGTTGGTCAGCCAGGCGCGCAGGGTGCCCTTGAGGTCGATCGCGCCGTGCTCGTAGAACCGGTAGTCCTCGATCGCCACGATGGCCTTCTGCATGATCGGCGCGATCTGGGCGAGGGTGACGTTGACGCGGTTCTGGTCGTAGAAGGTCGCGATCGTGCGGCCGTTCACGTCGAGCACCCGGGTGCGCTGGGCCAGCGGAGCGGCCGAGAGCTGCTCGGGGAACTCCTTGACCGACTTCGAGAGCGACTTGGCCCCGACCCCGAGGGCTCCGGCGAAGGGGATCACCAGCCCGGCGACCAGCAGACCCATCAGTGCCGACAGCGCGACCATGACGCCCAGGTGGGAAGTCACGTCGCGGAACGTCAGCTGGGAACCACGGCCGCTCGACATGCGGGCAAGTGTAGGCGGGACGTTTGTGTACGCCCCACACCCGTAACCGATCCGGTCGTGACTAGTTGGAGTAGTCCAGATGGACTAGGGCGATTCGGCACGTTCGGCTCTTACCGGGAACGACCGAGAACCTTAAGTTTCGTTATGTGGGGGGACCGGCCTAGCCGGAACCACGGTGTACCAAATGGGGGTTTCACTATGTCTTGGAACGAAGAATGGGCTGCGGCGGCGACGTGCCAGAAGTCACGTCCCGACGAGCTGTTCGTCCGGGGGGCCGAGCAGCACAAGGCCAAGGTCGTCTGTGCTGCGTGCCCGGTGCGCGCCGAGTGCCTCGCGGAGGCTCTCGACAACCGCATCGAGTGGGGTGTCTGGGGCGGCATGACCGAGCGGGAGCGCCGCGCCGTGCTGCGCAAGCGCCCGAACGTCACCTCGTGGCGCGCGCTGCTCTCGGCGGCCAAGGAAGCGCACCTCGAGGCCGTGGAGACGGCTTCCGCCTGATCGCCCTCAGCCTGCGCTGAGGTTGAGGAGGTCTCCGATCCGTCGGAGGCCCTCCAGGTCGTGCACGTCGCTGGGAAGCGCCGGCAGCACGACCGTCCGTACGCCGGGGTGCGCGGTCGCGAACCGGCTGCGCAGGCGCGTCTCGCGCTCGACCACGAGCTTGCGGTCGGCGTGCAGCCGCAGCAGCCCGGCCGTGGTCCGCGACGCCGCGTCCTCGGCGTCGCGCAGCTTCTCGTAGCCCGACATCGCCGCGGCGGCACTCAGGTCGCCCTCGGGGTCGCTGCTGGCACGGTTGACCACCAGCCCGGCCAGCGGCATCTTCTCCGCGCTCAGCCGCTCCACGAAGTACGCCGCCTCGCGCAGTGCGTCCGGCTCGGGAGCGGCGACCACCAGGAACGAGGTCCCCGGGGCCTGCAGCAGCTCGAAGGTCCGCTGCGCGCGCTGGCGGAACCCGCCGAAGAGGGTGTCGAAGGCGGAGACGAAGGCCTGCATGTCGGCCAGCACCTGACCGCCGATGATCGTGGTGACCGCCTTGGTGACCAGTCCGAAGCCGGCGGTCATCAGTCGCGCCGGTCCCCGCGCGGGGGCGAGCAGGAGCTTCATGAACTTGCCGTCCAGGAAGCTGGAGAGCCGCTCGGGGGCGTCGAGGAAGTCCAGCGCGCTGCGCGAGGGCGGGGTGTCGACCACGATCAGGTCCCAGCGGCCCGTGGAGCGAGCGTCCTTGTCGAGCTGGCCGAGCTTCTCCATCGCCATGTACTCGCTGGTGCCGGCGAACGAGCTGGAGACGGCGATGTAGAAGGGGTTGGACAGGATCGCCTTCGCCTTCTCGGGGCTGGCCTGTGACTCCACGACCTCGTCGAAGGTCCGCTTCATGTCCAGCATCATCGCGTCGAGGCTGCCGTTGCCCTGCACGCCCGGGACCGGGCGCGGGGTGTTGTCGAGCGCCTCGATGCCCATCGACTGGGCCAGTCGCCTGGCCGGGTCGATGGTGAGCACGACGACCTTGCGCCCGCGCTCGGCGGCCCGCAGCGCCAGCGACGCCGCGGTGGTGGTCTTGCCGACCCCGCCGGCGCCGCAGCACACGATGATGCGCCGCTCCGGGTCGTCGAGCAGGGCGTCGACCTCGAGCAGCGGGACGGGTCCCGTGCGCGAGGTCATCGGTCCGACGCGTGACCCAGCCCTAGCCATGCCTGCCCCCGTTCATGCCAGTCCCGTTCATGCCAGTCCCGGCTCATGCCAGTCCGGCTCATGCCAGTCCCTGCTCGGTGAGGTCCGCGGCCAGCTCGTAGAGACCGGCCAGGTCGGCGCCGCCGGCCAGCTTCGGCAGCTCGTAGGTCGGCACGCCGGCCTTCTCTACGACCGCGCGCTGCTCGTCCTCGAGGTGGCGCCGCTCGGCGTGGTCGCGGCCCTCGGCGACCAGGGTCGTCACGGTGGCCTCGTCAGAGGGGAGCCCGGCCGTCGCGAGCGCGCCGGCGATCCCCTTCGCGTCCGCCTTGCCGGCCAGCAGGTCGGCGCGCGCGGACTCGTCGAGGTCCTGGGGCCGGACCAGGTTCACGATCACGCCACCGACCGGCAGGTCGGCCGCGTGCAGCTCGGCGATCCCGTCGATCGTCTCCTGGACCGGCATCTCCTCCAGCACGGTGACCAGGTGGATGGCGGTCCGCGGCGAGCGCAGCAAGGTCATGATCGAGTCAGCCTGCGACTTGATCGGGCCGACCTTGGCCAGGCCGGCGAGCTCGTTGTTGACGTTGAGGAACTGGGCGATCCGACCGGTCGGCGGCGCGTCCAGCACGATCGCGTCGTACCGCCGGGCGCCCTTGTTGCGCGAGTTGCGGTTGGCGGCCTCGTAGACCTTGCCGGTCAGCAGCACGTCACGCACGCCGGGTGCGATCGTGGTGGCGAACTCGATGATGCCGAAGCGATCCAGTGCCTTGGTCGCGCGCCCCAGCCGGTAGTAGAGGTCGAGGTATTCCAGGAGCGCCGCCTCCGGCTCGATGGCCAGCGCGTAGACGTCACCGTGCCCCGCCTCGCTGGCCTTGGCGAGCAGCCGTTCCTCGTAGGGAAGCGGCGGCACGTCGAACATCTGGGCCACGCCCTGGCGCCCCTCGACCTCGCAGAGCAGCACCGTCTTGCCGCGCGAGGCCAGTGCCAGCGCGAGCGCCGCGGCGACGGTCGACTTGCCCGTGCCGCCCTTGCCGGTGACGACGTGCAGCTGGACCTGGGGGAAGTCCGGGGACGGCTCGGCCATGACGGCAGCCTAGCGAGACCCCGGCAGGCCCGACTCCAGGTCCGCCTTGAGGGCGACCAGCTCGTCGAGACCCTCGGGGTCGGTCAGCGCGCCGCGGGCGACGGCCTGGGCGACCGGGACGCCCTGGAGGATCTTCTTGGCCGGCACCTCGATCCGCTTGCCCGAGAGGGTGCGCGGCAGGGCGTCGACCCGGCGGATCACGTCCGGGACGTGGCGCGGCGAGAGCTGCGTGCGCAGCGCGGTCACGATGGTGCGCCGTACCTCCTCGTCGAGCTCGGTGCCGGGCGCGAGGCGGACCAGCAGGACCAGCGTCCCGGCACCGCCCTCGTCGTCCTCCAGGTGCACCACCAGGCTGTCAGCCACCTCGGGCAGCGCCTCGACGACCGAGTAGAACTCCGAGGTGCCCAGGCGGACACCGCCGCGGTTCAAGGTGGCGTCGCTGCGACCGGTGATGGTGCAGGTGCCGCGCTCGGTGATCGTGATCCAGTCGCCGTGGCGCCAGACCCCGGGGAAGTCCTCGAAGTACGCCGCGCGGTAGCGCGAGCCGTCCTCGTCGCCCCAGAACCCGACGGGCATCGAGGGCATCGGCCGCTCGATCACCAGCTCGCCGAGCGTGCCGACCAGCGGGTGCCCGCGGTCGTCGTACGCCGCGACGGCCGCGCCCAGGCAGCGGCACGCGATCTCGCCGGCGTAGACCGGCACGGTCGGGGCGGACCCGACGAAGCCGGAGCACACGTCGGTGCCGCCGGAGAGCGAGCCGAGCTGCACCGTCTCGCTGACCGCCTCGTAGACCCACCGGAAGCCCTCGGCGGGCAGCGGCGCGCCGGTCGAGCCGACCCCGCGCAGCGCGGAGAGGTCCGCGATCTCGCGGGGGACCAGGCCCTCCTTGCGGCACGTCAGCAGGAAGGGCGCGCTGGTGCCGAAGTAGGTGACGCCGAGGTCGGCGGCCATCCGCCAGAGCATCCCGGTATCAGGCGCGGCCGGGTGGCCGTCGTACATCACGATCGTGGCGCCGACCCCGATCCCGGAGACCAGGTAGTTCCACATCATCCAGCCGGTCGTGGAGAACCAGAAGAAGGTGTCGGTGGGGCCGAGCCCGGTCTTCAGCGCGAGCGCCTTGAGGTGCTCGAGGGTGATGCCGCCGTGGCCGTGCACGATCGGCTTCGGCAGGCCGGTGGTGCCCGAGGAGAACAGCACGTAGAGCGGGTGGGTGAACGGCAGCCGGGCGAACTCGAGGGGGCCGGCCTCCGCGGTGAACTCCGCCCAGCCGGTGACGTCCCCGGGGACCTCGCCCGCGTCGAGGTGGTCGATCCACACCACGCTGCGCACGCTCGGCAGGGCCGCCCGGATCGCGGCGACCTCGGGCTTGCGGTCGATGCGCTTGCCGCCGTAGACGTAGCCGTCGACGGTGACCAGCACCGTCGGCTCGATCTGGCTCCAGCGGTCGGTCACGCTCTGGGTGCCGAACTCGGGGGCGCAGGAGCTGAAGATCGCGCCCAGGCTCGCCGAGGCCAGCAGCACCGCGAGGGTCTCGGGGATGTTCGGTGCGTACGCCGCGACGCGATCGCCCGGACCGACCCCGGCACGCACCAGTCCCGCCCGCGCCCGGGCCACCAGGTCGCGCAGGCCGGCGGCGGTCAGCCGGATCTCCGCGCGGGTCTCGCTGCGCGCGATCACCACCACGTCGTCCTCGGCGCGACCGGGCATCCGCAGCATCGTCTCGGCGTAGTTCACCGCGACCTCGGGGAACCAGACCGCCCCCGGCATCTCCTCGCGCTCCAGCGCGACGCCCGGTTCGGTGTCGCTCGGGATCGCGAACCAGCGCCAGACGGCCAGCCAGAAGGCGTCCAGATCGGTGACCGACCAGCGCCACAGCTCCTCGTACGGCGCGTCGGCACCGACCGGCGTACCAGCGGCGAAGCGCTCCAGCGCGCTGGTGCCGTCCAGCGGCGGCCGCCAGAGGATCTCGGGTGCGTCGATGTCGTCCATCGCCGGTCAGTCTGCCAGCGCGGCGAGCACGGCGGGCCACACGGAGGAGTCGGGTTCGATCACCTCGAAGTGGCCTCCGGGGACCTCGCGCAGGTCGATCCAGGGGTGCCGGGCCGCCAGGTTGCGGGCCAGGTCGACCGGGACGACGTCGTCCTCGACGCCGTGCACCACGACCACGTCGGTGGCGCCGTGCTCGGTCAGCAGGACCATCGGGTCCGCCTCGTCCGGATCGATCTCGCCGAGGAACGCGCGGGCGGCATCGCTGCCCAGGCCGCGGCGGATCGCCTCGCGCAGGTCGCAGACCGGCGCGAGTGCGACGACCCGTTGAAGGGGCGCGTCGGTGCTCGCGAGCCAGAGCACCAGGTGGCCGCCGGCGGAGTGCCCGATCGCGCGCAGCGGCCCGGTGCTCACGCCGAGGGTGCCGAGCAGCTCGGGGGCCCGGTCCAGGGCGAGCCGGACGTCCGCGCCGGTCGAGGGCCAGCCGCCGCTGCCACCCGGGCCCACCCGCCGGTACTCCGGGGTGAGGACCACGAACCCCGCATCGCTCAGCGCCCGGGCCATCGGCCGGGTGTGCTTGCGGTCGTAGGCGGTCTTCCAGAAGCCGCCGTGGACCAGCAGGACCGTGGTGCCGTTCGGAGCGGCCGGGAGGTGGACGTCCAGGACGCCGTCCTCGTGCTCGGCGTACCGCAGGACGGCGTCGGGGAGAAGATCGGTCACCGCCTCACCGTAGCCCGCGGCTAGGGTGAGGCTCATGAACAAGTGGGAGTACCAGGTGGCGCCGATTCCGCTCCACAACGAGACCTTGATGCTCAACAACTTCGGCCAGGACGGCTGGGAGCTGGTGCACATCGAGAAGAACGAGCAGGGCGGTCTCATCGCGTTCCTCAAGCGTCCGCAGGCGAGCTGATGACCCCCGAGGAGAAGCTGGCCGAGCTGGGCCTGAGCGTCCCTGAGGTCGCCAAGCCGGTGGCGGCGTACATCCCGGCCGTGCGCAGCGGCAACCACGTGTTCACCTCCGGCCAGCTGCCGATGCGCGACGGTCAGCTGATGGCCACCGGCAAGGTCGGCGGCGAGGTCACCCAGGAGGAGGCCGTCGCGTGCGCCCAGCAGTGCGCGCTGAACGCGCTGGCCGCGATCCGCGCCGAGATCGGCGACCTCAGCGCCGTGGAGCGGGTCGTCAAGGTCGTCTGCTTCGTCTCCTCCACCCCCGACTTCACCGGGCAGCCGCTGGTGGCCAACGGCGTCTCCGAGCTCCTCGGCGAGGTGTTCGGCGAGGCCGGGCGGCACGCGCGCTCTGCGGTCGGCGTCCCGGTGCTGCCCCTCGACGCCCCGGTCGAGGTCGAGCTGATCGTCGCCGTGCGATGAGGAGGGCCTGATGGCCGGTCTCGTCCAGCTGCCGGCGCACTTCGCCGCGCAGGCCGCCGAGTTCGCCGACGGATCCAAGACCCCGGCCGAGCCGCGTGACGCCGCGACCGTCGTGCTGCTGCGCGACGGTGCCGAGGGACCCGAGCTCTACCTGCTGCGTCGCCAGGTCTCGATGGAGTTCGCCGGCGGCATGTGTGTCTTCCCGGGCGGCGGGGTGGACCCGCGCGACTTCGACGCCGACGTCGCGTGGGCCGGACCGAGCCCGGCGCGCTGGGCCGAGCTGCTCGGCACCGACGAGCACCAGGCGCGGGCGCTGGTCTGCGCCGCGGTGCGCGAGACGTTCGAGGAGTCCGGTGTGCTGCTGGCCGGTGAGTCGGCCGACTCCGTGGTCGCCGACACCACCGGCGAGGACTGGGAGGCCGACCGGGTCGCGCTGGAGAAGCGCGAGCTCCCGTTGACCGAGTTCCTCGCGCGCCGCGGGCTGGTGCTGCGCACCGACCTGCTCGGCGCGTGGTCGGGCTGGCTGACGCCGGTCTTCGAGCCGAAGCGCTACCGGACCTGGTTCTTCGTCGCCGAGCTCCCCGAGGGCCAGCGCACCCGCGACGTCTCCACCGAGTCCGACCACGTGGTCTGGCTGCCGGCGATCCGGGCCGTCGAGCAGGCCGAGGAGCAGCAGATCCTGATGCTGCCCCCGACCTACATCACCAGTCTCGACATCGCCGAGTACGCCGACCCGGAGGCCGTGATCACGGAGTCGCGCAAACGCCGTGTGGAGATGTTCTGCCCGGCTGTCGAGCCCGAGGGCGACGCGTTCACGCTCACCCGCCCGCCGCACGCGGACGCGCTGCTGGAGAAGCGGACGCGCAACGCGACCTGGGGAAGCGCCTGAGGATGGGCTGGGAGGGCGGTTCCTTCGGCGAGCGCGGCGAGTGCGTGCTCGCCCCGAACGCGAACTTCATGACCCTCGACGGCACCAACACCTGGGTGCTGCGCGAGCCGGGCGCGCGGCGCTGCGTCGTGATCGATCCCGGTCCGCCTGATCCCGAGCATCTCGCCGCGATCGAAGCCGCCGTCGAGGCTGCCACCGGGGGACTCGGTGTCGCCACGGTGCTGCTGACCCACCACCACTTCGACCACTCCGAGTCGGCCAAGGAGTTCGCGGCGCGGTGGGGGTGCGGCGTACGCGCGCTCGACCCGGAGTACCGACTCGGCTCCGAGGGCCTGGGTGACTGTGACGTCGTGGAGGTCGACGGGCTGGAGGTGCGCGTCGTCGGCACCCCCGGCCACACCGCGGACTCGCTGTGCTTCTGGGTGCCGGCCGAGGACGCGGTCCTCACCGGTGACACCGTGCTCGGTCGTGGCACCACGGTCGTGGCCCACCCCGACGGCGAGCTCGGCGCCTACCTCGACTCCCTCGACCGGTTGCACGCGCTCGCCGCGGCGCGCGAGGTGACCACGATCTGGCCGGGGCACGGTCCGGTGATCGAGGACGCGCTCGGCGCGCTCGACTACTACATCGCCCACCGCGGGCAGCGGCTCGACCAGGTGCGCGAGGCGCTGCGCACGCTCCAGCAGGCCGACCACCCCGAGGGCATCGCGGTCGACGAGCTGCCCCGCCGGGTCGTCGAGATCGTTTACACCGACGTGGACCCGGTGCTGTGGGGCGCGGCCGAGCTGTCGGTGCGGGCCCAGCTGGAGTACCTGCAGCGCTGAGGTTGATCGGGCCCGGTCAACCTCAGCGGGCGCGGCGCTTCATCCGCTCGACGTCCATGATGACCACCGAGCGGGGCTCGAGGCGGAGCCAGCCGCGCGAGGCGAAGTCGGCGAGGGCCTTGTTGACCGTCTCCCGCGAGGCGCCGACCAGCTGGGCCAGCTCTTCCTGGGTGAGGTCGTGGTGCACGTGCACCCCGTCGTCCGCGGTCCGG
>JBJMIO010000148.1:0-8080 GCA_045806765.1 Marmoricola sp. | reverse complement strand
CGGCCGAGCTGGCGGCCCGGCTCGCCGCGATCGAGTGACCTGAGTTCATCTCACTTTGCTAGCATGGGCTCGACGAGCTCGAGGACCGATCCGAACGAGGTGTGCCCATGGTGCAGTCGCTGGCACAAGAGACCGACGGACCGCGCTCGAAGCGGACCCGCATCCTCGCCGCAGCCATCGACAGCTTCGGCAAGGACGGCTACGAGCACACCAAGTGGGCGAAGATCGCTGACGAGGTCGGGATCGGCCAGACCGCGCTGTACCACTACTTCGAGTCCAAGGCGCACTGCCTGCTCACCATCATGAGCCTGGAGCTCAACCGGTCCCTCGAGCTGTTCCGCGAGGTCACCGCCGACGTGACACCGGCGACCAAGGCGCTGGAGGCTGCGATCGCGGCGGCGTACGACGTCACGCCGCGCGAGGTGCTGCAGATGCGGATCCTGCAGAGCCACATGGACCTGCTCGCCACACCGCGACCCTCCGAGCGCGAGGAGGCCGAGCGGCAGCGGGCGCGCGCGCTCGTGCGCGACATCGAGAACGAGTGGACCGCGCTGCTCGATCGCGGCATGAAGACCAAGGACTTCCCCCAGCGCGACCCGCACGCGATGGCGACCATCGTGCTCGCCCTCGTGGTCAGCGTCTGGCGCTGGTACCGGCCCGGGGGTCCGATGACCCTGGAGCAGGTGCGCGAGCTCATCTCCGGCGCCTGCCTGCGCACCGTCGGTCCCTGACCCGCACGGGCCCTGGACCTTTCGCTCGCTGTCCCTTAAACTGAAGTGAGTTCAAATCAGGAGGAGCGATGTTCAACCTCATCGTGCTCGCGGCCCGACCCGCCGACTGGAGCCACGAGCAGTTCATCGAGTGGTGGCGCGGGGAGCACGCCGAGGTGACCTACCCCCTGCCCGGTCTCCGGCGCTGGCAGCACACCGAGCTCGCGGAGTCCGGTGACGACAGGTCGGGGCAGTGGGACGGGTTGTCGGTCCTGAGCTTCGACTCCAAGGAGGCCCTGGACGCGGCGCTGGCCAGCGAGGAGTGGCAGGCGGCCGTCGTGCACGTGGGCGACATGCGCGGGCGGCGGATGATCTTCACCGGTGACGAGATGACGATGGTGGCCGCACCCGCATGAGCTCGCGGAACGCGTGATGGACGACTGGTCCGCACCGGGGGCGTACGAGGTCTCGGCCGGCGTGTTCCGGATCCCGCTCGCGATGCCCGCCGACGGCCTGCACGCGGTGAACGTCTACGCGATCGAGACCGGCGACGGCCTGGTCATGATCGACGGCGGCTGGCGCACCGAGACCAGTCTCGAGGAGCTGGACACCGCGCTCGAGCAGGTCGGGCACAGCGCATCGTCGATCACCGACGTCTACGTGACGCACGTCCACCGCGACCACTACACGATGGCTGTCGAGCTGCGCCGGCGGTACGGGACCCGGATCGGGCTCGGTCAGGACGAGGCGCCCGGGTTGCACGAGCTGCTGGAGATCACGAGCAACGTGCCGGTGGCCTCGCTCGTGCAGGTACGCCGAGCCGGTGACCCGGCGCTTGCCGCCGTGGTCGAGGCGGCGACCTCGGCCGAGCCCTTCGACGCCGACGCGTGGGAGAAACCGGACGTGTGGCTCGCCGCGGGCGATTACGCCGTCGGGCGGCGCGAGCTCGAGGCGGTGTCCACGCCCGGGCACACCCGCGGGCACCTGGTCTTCCACGAGCACGCTGCCGGCCTGCTCTTCGCCGGCGACCACCTGCTGCCCACGATCACGCCGTCGATCGGCTTCGAGCTGGGGGAGTGGGACCTCCCGCTCGGCGACTACCTGGACTCCCTCGAGAGGGTCCTGGTGCGACCGGACGCCGTGCTCCTGCCCGCGCACGGTGCACCCGGTCCCAGCGCGCACGCCCGGGCGACCGAGCTTCTCGAGCACCACGATCACCGCCTGGCCGAGACCGCCGAGGTGCTCGACCGGTGCGGCGCGGCGACAGCGGCGCAGGTGGCGCAGGCGCTGACCTGGACGCGGCGACGACGTCCGTACGCCGACCTCGACGACTTCAACCGGATGATCGCGACCTGCGAGACGATCGCGCACCTCGACGTCCTCGTCGTGCAGGGACGGGCAACGGTCGTCGAGGACTCGCCCTCCGCGACGTTCTCGCTGGCCTGAACGATCCTGAGGAGAGGGACACCGTGCTGCGCATCGTCATCGCCAAACCAGGACTCGACGGGCACGACCGCGGAGCGAAGGTGGTTGCCCGTGCACTGCGCGACGCCGGCCACGAGGTGATCTACACCGGCCTGCACCAGACGCCGGAGCAGATCGTGGAGACGGCCGTCCAGGAGGACGCCGACCTGATCGGCCTCTCGGTGCTCTCCGGAGCGCACATGACCCAGTTCAAGCGGCTCATCGAGCTGCTCGCCGCGCGCGACGCACGCGACATCGTCGTCTTCGGCGGCGGCATCGTGCCGGACGAGGACCTTCCGGGCCTGTCCGATCTCGGGGTGGCGACGGTCTTCACGCCCGGTGCTTCCACGACCCAGATCACCGACTGGGTCAGCGCCCGCTTCGCCTGACCTGAGCCCCACGGGCAGCGTCACGGTGGTGGCTGATTTCCGCTAGAAGTGTCGGCGTGCGACGTCCAGACTGGAGTCATGCACACGACACAGGCGCCGATGTTCACCGACACCGAGGCCTGCTACCGCGCGGTGAAGAGCAAGGACCGCCGCTTCGACGGTGTGTTCTACACCGCCGTGCGCACCACCGGGATCTACTGCCGGCCGAGCTGCCCGGCGATCACGCCCAAGTTCGCCAACGTCACGTTCTACCCCTCGGCGGCTGCCGCCCAGCAGGCCGGCTACCGCGCCTGCAAGCGCTGCCTGCCGGACGCGACCCCGGGTTCGCCCGACTGGGACCTCGCCGCGGACGCCGCGGGTCGCGCGATGCGCCTGATCGCGGACGGCACCGTGGAGCGCGAGGGCGTCGAGGGTCTGGCGACCCGGCTCGGCTACTCCACGCGCCAGCTCAACCGGCTCGTGACGAGCTCCTTCGGCGCCGGTCCGCTGGCGCTGGCGCGCGCCCGCCGGGCCCAGACCGCCCGGGTGCTGATCGAGACCTCGACGCTGTCCTTCGCCGACGTCGCGTTCGCCTCGGGGTTCTCCAGCATCCGGCAGTTCAACGACACCGTCCGCGAGGTCTACGCGAGCTCGCCGACCGAGCTGCGTGGCAGGCGCGGGAGCACGGCGCGCTCGGGGGTGATTGCGACCCGCATCGGCATCCGCGAGCCGTTTGACGGGGCCGCGCTGCACGACTTCCTCTCGGTCCGTGCCGTCGAGGGCATCGAGGCGACGGGCACCGATCACGCAGGCTCGGGCTGGTACGAGCGCTCGCTCGCCCTCCCGCACGGCCCGGGCGTGATCCGCGTCGAGCTCCTCGACCGGCCCACCGGCTACGTCCCCTGCACCGTCGCGCTCGCTGATGCCCGCGACCTCGCCCCGGCGCTCGAGCGCACCCGCCGGCTGCTCGACGCCGACTGCGACCCGGTCGCGGTGGCCGATCAGCTCGGTGGGGACCCGCTGCTGGCTCCGCTGGTGCGCGCACGACCCGGGCTGCGGGTGCCGGGCCACGTCGAGGGCACAGAGCTCGCGGCCCGCGCGGTCCTCGGCCAGCAGGTCAGCGTCGCGGGAGCCCGAACGCTCGCGGGCCGGCTGGTCGCCGCCCACGGTCGTCCGCTCGAGCTCGACGGCGACCACGCGGTGACCCACCTGTTCCCCACCGCGGAGGTGCTGGCCGAGATCGACCCGGAGTCCATCGCGATGCCGCGCGCGCGGGGCCGGGCGCTGGCCCACCTGGCCACCGCCCTGCGCGACGGTGAGGTGGTCCTGGACCGCAGTGCCGATCGCGGGGCGACGCGGGCCGCTCTGCTCGGGCTGCCCGGCATCGGGCCGTGGACCGCTGACTACGTCGCGTTCCGGATGCTCGGCGACCCCGACGTCTTCCTGCCCACCGACCTGGGCGTGCAGCACGCGGCCGCACGCCTGGGCATCGACGACGTGGCCGCGCGCAGCGAGGAGTGGCGCCCGTGGCGCTCCTACGCCCTCATCCACCTGTGGTCGGCCCTGGCCGACACCGAAGAAGAAGGAGCCGTAAGGTGACCGCAGCAACCCTGACCACGAAAGAAGCAGCGACGATGTGGACCGTGATGGACTCGCCGGTCGGCGAGCTCCGCATCATCGCGAACCAGCGGGCGATCCTCGCGATCGAGTTCGCCCCGTTCCGAGGGCTGGTCGACGGCAAGCCGATCGGCGAACGCTCCGACGAGGCGCCGCTGCTGCGGCGCGCGGTCGATCAGCTCACGGCGTACTTCGCCCGCGAGCTGCGCACCTTCGACCTCCCCCTGGAGCCGGCCGGGACCACGTTCCAGCGCCAGGTCTGGGACCAGCTCGTGGCGATCCCGTGGGGCCAGACGGCCTCGTACGGCGAGATCGCGCTGCGTCTGGGCCACACCAACGCCGCCTCCCGCGCGGTCGGCCTGGCGAACGGGCGCAACCCGATCCCGATCGTGGTCCCGTGCCACCGCGTCATCGGCGCCAACGGTTCGCTGACCGGTTACGCCGGTGGTCTCGAGCGCAAGCAGACGCTCCTGGACCTGGAGCTCGACGGCCTGTTCTAGGCGGCCCGGCGGTCGGCTCGTACCTGGGCGACCAGGTCGGCCGCCGCCCCGGACCAGGTCGGGTGCACGAAATCGAAGCCGGCCTCCCTCAGGCGACCGGGGACGACCCGACGGCTCTTGAGCAGCAGCTCGGTGTCGGTCCGCAGTGCCCAGGCGCCGAGCTCTGCCATCGCCCGCGTGGCCGGGAGCCCTGGTCGGTGACCCCACGCGCGCCGCAGATCGCGCATCAGGTCCCTCTGCGGGAGGGGGCCGGGGGCGGCGAGGTTGACCGGTCCGTCGATGTCCGAGCGCCGGACCAGCAGGTCGACCGCGCGGCAGAAGTCCACCGCGTGGATCCAGGACACGTACTGCGAGCCGCCGGCGACCGGCCCGCCCAGGCCGAGGCGGGCCATGCCGAGCAGGTAGTCGAAAACGCCCCCTCGGTCAGGGCTCATCACCATCGCGGTGCGCAGCGCGACCCGGCGCGTGCTCGGGAGGTCGGCCCGGTTCTGGGCTTCCTCCCAGCGCTTGGCGATCCGGACGCTGTACTCCCAGTACAGCGGCACGTCCGGCTCGTCCCCGCCGATGATGCCGGTCCGTTCGTCGTTCGGCTCGTCCCGGCGGTGTGCGTAGATGGTCGCCGTGCTCATCTGGAGCCACGTCGCCGGGGGTTGGTCGACGGACTCCAGGGCGCGCCCGACAGCCAGCGTCGAGTCGACGCGCGAGGACATCATCTCGCGGAGGTGGGTGTCGGTGTAGCGGCAGCTGACGGACCTGCCGGCCAGGTTGACGACGACGTCCGCACCCTCCAGCTCCTCGATCCAGTCACCCTCTGAACGCGCGTCCCAGACCCGGTGGCGGATCCCCGGTTCGAGGATCTCCGGTCGCCGGCTGAGGACGACGACGTCGTGCCCGTCGCCTGCGAACCACCGGCGGAGCAGGCCGCCGACCTGACCGCTGCCTCCAGGGATCACGATGCGCATGTGTGCACGGTAGACCAGGATTTGAACATGTTCAAATCCTGGCGGCGCTCAGGTCGTCAGGCTCTGCTCGCGGTAGCGCTGCAGGAGCGCGGCGAGCTTCTCCTCGTCGCGCTCGGTGGCCGGCACGAGCAGCTCGGCGAGGATGTCGGTGAGCTCGGCGAGCCGGCGGTTGAGCTGGCGGTTCTCCATCACCGCGTCCTCGAGGTCGAGGATCCGCTTGGGCAGGTACACGGTCTCGCTCAGGTAGCGGCGGACGCCGTACTTCTTGCGGCTCATGACTCTCCTCGCTTCGGGTGGTTCCAGTGGGCGACGATACGGGCGACCCGGGGGTCGGGACGGTCGAGCAGGTCGTTGCCCGGCGCCACGACGACCTCGTCGACGGTCCCGCCGCGCGCGGTGATCGCGGCGACCACCTGCTCGACGTCGACGCGCTCGACCAGGTGCGCCGGCTGCGGTGCCGGCAGCGGCACCAACCCGCCGCGGGCGCTGAGCTCGAGGTACAGCGCGCCGCCACGGCGCAACGCCATCGAGGCGACCAGGAACAGGTGGTCGCGGGCTTCGGCGTCGAGGCACTCCAGGAGGCCGCGGGCGTAGAGGTTCACCGGCTGGTCGGTGCGGGCCAGCTCGGCACCGGCGACCAGGGCCGAGCGACGGTCGTTGAGGCCGAGCGTGCGCACCGAACCCGGCTCGCCGCCGGCCCGGGTGATCCGCCGGCGGGTCTGGCTCAGGGCCTTCCCCGCGATGTCGTAGGCGAGCACCTCGCGATCGCGGCGCGCGAAGAAGACCGCGTCGCGACCGGTGCCGCAGCCCAGGTCGGCGACCGGAGCCCCGGCCGGCAGCCGATCGTTGACCCAGCGGGCGAAGTCCGAGGGCTGCCACGGCACGTCGCGCCGGTGCTCGGCGAAGAACTCGTTCCACCCCACGACGTCGTGCCGTACGCCGCGCACCCAGCCCTCGATGCGGCGCAGCCCGCCCGGCGGGTCGGTGTTCTGGAACGCCGGGTCCGGGACCCGCCAGGAGGGTCCGTAGAGGAACCCCAGCACGGCCTCGGGATCGGCCGGCGCGGGCAGCTCGACGCCCTCGAGGACGACGGTGCTGGCAGGGACGACTGCCGAGCGCGGGAGCACCCCGCTGCGTCCGCCGAGCTGGTAGAAGGTGTCGCCGACGTGGAAGGCGCCGAAGATGTCGATGTGCACGATCCGGCCGTCCGCGAGCCGGTGCAGCAGCTTGAGGTCGGCTCCGGACATCCGCACGACCCTCCAGCCCCGCGAGCGCAGCGCCCGCTCCATGCCGTAGGACTCCAGCACCACCTGCGAGGGGGTCGTGTACGGGCTGAGGTAGGCCAGGTCGGCGTCCGAGTCGTGGCCGATCATCCGTCCCGTGCGCACCGCGCCGAGCAGGCAGCCGTAGCTCAGGTGCGCCTCGTAGCCGAGCTCGCGCAGGTCGGCGAGCGCCCGGCGGGTGCCCTCGATGACCTCGGCGCGGGTCTCGTGGCCGGTCTCGGCGAAGACCCGGGTCAGGTGACCCGCGCTGTCGACCGCCACCCGGTGCCCGTGCCGGTCGAGGAGCCGCAGCGGCTCGCTGCCCCCGCCGAAGGTGACCTCCGCGTCGTAGCGGGTGACGCCGTCCTCGCTGCTCAGCGTGACCCGGGTGGTGCCCTCCAACCGGGACCGCAGGGCCTCGGGCCAGCGCACCACGCGGCCCGCGGGGGTCCAGGTCCCGTCACGCGGCCCGACGAACGACCACACGTAGGCGTCGTCGAAGGCGACCGTCACCGTGCCGCGCTCGCCCCGGGGGACCGCTACGTGGCGGTCGGTGACGGCGAAGGGCACGGGTAGATCCGATCAGGGCGGGCGGCACCGCACTTAGTGCAGTGATCTGATGCAGATTAGCAGCGGATCGAGGTCATTCTGGGACCCCGCCCTGAAGGAACCCTGAAACCGCTGCGCAGCTACTCCGCGGCCGCGCGGCGCAGCGACTCCGAGAGCCGGTCCGCGGCCGCGAGCACTGCCGGTGCGTGCATCCGGCCGGGCTGGCGGGAGAGCCGCTCGAGCGGGCCGGAGACGGAGACCGCGGCGATGATCTTGCCGCCGGGGGAGCGGACCGGCGCGGACACCGAGGCAACGCCCTGCTCGCGCTCGCCGACCGACTGCGCCCAGCCGCGGCGGCGTACGCCGGAGAGGGCGGCCGCCGAGAACGCGGAGTTCTGGAGCCCGCGGTGCATGCGCTCGGGGTCCTCCCACGCGAGCAGCACCTGGGCGGCTGAGCCGGCCCGCATCGTGAGCTGCGAGCCGACCGGGATCGTGTCGCGCAGGCCGCTGGGGCGCTCTGCGGCGGCCACGCACACGCGGTGGTCGCCCTGGCGGCGCCACAGCTGGGCGGACTCCCCGGTGATGTCGCGGAGCCGGGCCAGCACCGGGCCGGCGGTGGCGAGCAACCGGTCCTCGCCGGCGGCGGCG
>JBJMIO010000147.1:0-6235 GCA_045806765.1 Marmoricola sp. | reverse complement strand
GTGTGGCTCGGCGCCTCGGTCACCGTCGTTCCGGGGGTGACCATCGGCGACGGTGCCATCGTGGCCGCTGGCGCCGTGGTCACCCAGGACGTTCCAGCGAACGCGATCGTCGGAGGGGTGCCCGCAAGGCTGATCCGAGCAACCGGGTTCGAGGCGACCTAGCGACTGCGGGACGAGAGAAGCGGCGCTACGCCTCTGAGCTGGGTAAGCCGGGCGAGGCGCAGCGGGCCCGACGATCGAACGCCTGGCACGACCACGTCCACGCCCTGGTGGACGCCATGGTCGTGGAAGCGATGACGGCCTCGGGGCCGTGGGCGACTCAGCCCTGGTACGGCGGAGCGACGCCCCAGCCCCAGCGGGGTGTGGGTGCGTGCTCGAACGGCTGGGCGCCCGGCTGCGAGTTCTCCATCGCCAGCCGGGTGCCCCACTCCAGGTAGCCGATGATCGCGGCCCTGAACTCGGGGTCTCCGGGCAGGTCGGCGTCGTCGGCAGCAAGGCTCATCGTTGAGGCGAACCGGTGACGCTGGGCTGTGGTGATCGCCAGACCGAGGTGGTGCTGCAGCATCGACTCGTAGCCACCGTGCTGCTCGGTGTAGGTCTCCGGTCCGCCGAGGACCTCGGCCCACCAGTGCGTCACGTGCGCGCGGTGCTGCGCGGAGACGCCCCCGGGGAAGAAGCCCGACAGGACGTCGTCGGCCTCGACACGGTCGTAGAAGCAGTCGATCATCCGGCGCAACGGCACCAGCCCGCCTGCCCAGTCGAAGAGCGTGGGCAGGTCGGGCTCGTGGACCCCGCTCATCTCAGCGCGGGACCTTGATCCCCGTCGCGCTGTGGCACCGGTAGCCGAACGGGTTCTTGATCAGGTACTGCTGGTGGTGGTCCTCGGCGTAGTAGTACGGCGTGCCGGAAGCCGGCTTGATCTCGGTGGTGATCGCCCCGTAGCCGCGCTTGGTCAGCTCGGGCTGGTAGCGCTGCGTGACCTCCCGCGCGACCTCCGCCTGCTCCTCGGAGAAGGTGTAGATCGCGGAGCGGTACTGCGTCCCGACGTCGTTGCCCTGGCGCATGCCTTGGGTCGGGTCGTGCACCTCGTAGAACGCGGCGACCAGGTCGGCGTAGGAGACCTTGGCCGGGTCGAAGACGACGCGCACGGCCTCGGTGTGACCGGTGCGGCCGCTGCAGACCTCCTCGTACGACGGGTTGGGCGTGGTGCCGCCGGCGTACCCGACGGAGGTCGACCAGACGCCGTCGACCTGCCAGAAGATCTCCTCCGCGCCCCAGAAGCAGCCCAGCCCGAAGAGAGCGACCTCGAACCCGTCCGGCACCTCGTCGGTGACCAGCGGTGCGTCGAGCACCTTGTGCCGTTCTGCCAGGCCGAACGGGCGGTCCTCGCGGCCCGCCAGCGCGTTCTCCGGCTCCACGACCTGACTCTTGTACTTGCTGAACAGCATCTGCGACTCCTTGCCTCGGGTTGCACCGTTTCCAACAGCCCTCGAGGGCGTGCTGTTCCCGGTCCTGGCCAGTCTGACGGGTCCCCGGGCGCCGGCGAAGGGGCTGGCCTTACGCGCCGGTGACGAGTGCCTGTCGGTGCCTGGGCCTACCGTCGCTGGCATGCGGACGACCTCCACCTTCACCGTCTCCTCCTTCGAGCCCACCGACGTCACGGCCGAGATCGCCACGGCTGCCGGAGCCGGGACCTACCTGGCGATGGAGTCGTTCGAGGGCACGCTCGACGGTCGGGCCGGTGCTCTCTGCATCGCCCACAGCGCCACGACCGACGGGGGGCGCACCTGCTCGAGCTCGACTACGAAGGCTGAGACGACGCTCCGGATCTAGCCGTGGTGGGTGGCGCAGTAGGCGTCGCGGTTGGCCGCGTTGCCGCGGAAGAGCTGCTTGATGAACTGCGCCTGCCCGGCTGCGTAGTTGCTGATCTCCTGCTCGACCAGCGGTCGCAGCGCCGCGGGGGCGTTGGCCAGGGCCTCCGCGTTGCGCCAGACGATCTCGCGCCACCCGCGCATGATCGTGCTGACCAGCAGGTCGTCGACCGGTCCGATGTCGATCTTGTTGAAGTTCGGGTCGAACCGTCGGGCCTCCTCGTCGAAGACCGGGTGGTAGAGCGAGTCGAGCCGGTCGTTGTAGGCGTTGTGGTCGGCCTTGTGCGAGGTCCCGTCGGCGGCGGTCAGGCCGACCTTGGCGAGCACGTAGGGGAAGTCGTTGTTGATGTGCGCGTTCATGTTCAGCATGAAGTCGCCCAGGCCGGTCATCGTGCGGTCCTGGCTGGCCTGCAGCGCGATCTGCCACGCCTTCGGGACGCCGGCGTGGTTGCCCGACCTCCAGGTGTCCATCGTGTCGAAGTACTTCTGCGCGAAGACCGCGTCGATCTGGGTCAGCCACTTCCGGTCGTGGAAGTACCCGTGGTCGGCGGCCGCCTTCACGTTCTCGGTCACCCGCAGGTAGGCCAGGGAGAAGATCGCGTCGTGGCTGCAGGACGCGGCCAGCGGCGCGAGCCGGGCCTTCATCTCCGCGATCACGTCGACGATGCACTGCGGGTCGCCGCTCACGCAGATCGGACCGGTGTAGGGCTTGTACGGCGTGGGGAACGGCGCGAGCAGCGCGATCACCGGGTCCTCGATCTGCGGGGAGAGCAGCGCGTCGAGCAGGGCGAACGGGTCCTGCGTCGCACGGGCCGGGGCTGCCACCGCGCCGAGTGAGAGCGCGGCGGTGAGCGTGACGACGACGGCCTTCAGTGAGCGGCGCATGTGTACTCCAACGAGGGGTGCAGGTCCTGGCTACGTGATACCACGCCCGACACGGGGCTGGGTAACCTCAACCCGTGAGCCAGACCCATCGAGACAAGTCCGGATTCGAGACGCGTGCGATCCACGCCGGCTACGACCCCGACCCGACGACCGGAGCGGTGATCCCGCCCATCTACGCCACCAGCACCTACAAGCAGGACGGTGTCGGCGGCCTGCGCGGCGGCTACGAGTACAGCCGCTCCGCGAACCCGACCCGGACCGCGCTCGAGGGGAACCTCGCGGCCCTGGAGGAGGGGGAGCGCGGCTTCGCCTTCGCCTCAGGCCTGGCTGCTGAGGACACCGTGCTGCGCTCGCTGACCAAGCCCGGCGATCACCTCGTCATCCCCGACGACGCCTACGGCGGCACGTTCCGGCTCATCGACAAGGTCGGGGTCCCGTGGGGGTTGAGCCACACCCCCGCCCAGGTCTCCGACCTCGAAGCCGTGCGCGCCGCCATCCGCCCCGGCGAGACCACGATGGTCTGGGTCGAGACGCCGACCAACCCGCTGCTCAACATCGCCGACATCGAGGCGCTCGCCGGCATCGCCCACGACGCGGGCGCGCTGCTGGTCGTCGACAACACCTTCGCCTCGCCGTACCTCCAGCAGCCGCTGACGCTCGGCGCCGACGTGGTGGTGCACTCCACGACCAAGTACTGCGGCGGGCACTCCGACGTCGTCGGCGGCGCCGTCGTGGTCCGCAGCCTCGAGCACGCCGAGCGGATCGGCTTCCACCAGAACGCGATGGGCGCGGTCGCCGGCCCGTTCGACGCCTTCCTGACCCACCGCGGCCTCAAGACGCTCGCGGTCCGGATGGACCGGCACTGCGACAACGCCGAGAAGGTCGTCGACTTCCTGGTCGACCACCCCCAGGTCGCCCAGGTCATCTACCCCGGTCTGGAGTCGCACCCGGGCCACGAGGTGGCCAGCCGCCAGATGAAGCGGTACGGGGGGATCGTCTCGTTCCGGGTCCGCGGCGGCGAGGAGCACGCGCTGGCGGTGTGCGAGCGGGCCGAGGTCTTCACCCTCGGGGAGTCGCTCGGTGGCGTCGAGTCGCTGATCGAGCACCCCGGCCGGATGACCCACGCCAGCGTCGCGGGCACCGAGCTCGAGGTGCCGGCCGACCTGATCAGGCTCAGCGTCGGGATCGAGACGGCCGAGGACCTCATCGCCGACCTGGACCGGGCGCTGCGGGCGGGGACGTGAGCACGCCGCAGGAACCGGACGTCCGGTTCAGCCTGGCCAACGAGCGCACCCTGCTGGCCTACCAGCGCACCGCGATCGGCCTGATCGGCGCCTCCGTGGCCGTCGCGCACTTCCTCGACGACGGTGGTCTCGCGCTCGTCCTCGCGGTCGTCCTGCTCGCCAGCGGTGCGGTCGCGGCCGTCGGCGGGTACCGGCGCTACCGCGCGGCCGACCACGCGATCCGGGCCGGCGAGCCGCTCCCGCAGGGCCCGACCCCGGTGGTCCTCTCTGCCGGCCTGGTGATCTGCGTGGTGGTCGCGGCGATCTACGTGATCCACACCGCGAGCTGATCGTGGCCCGGTCGCTGCCGCGGCTCGTGGTCTGCGTCGACTTCGGCTCGACGTTCACGAAGGTCGCCCTCGTCGAGACCGGTCCGGGCCGGCTGCTCGGCACGGCCCAGCGCCCGACCTCGCTGGCCACCGACGTCCTGGACGGCTACGAGGCCGCCCGTGCCGAGCTGGTCGCCGATCACCCCGACGCCGCGAAGGCACCCGTGCTCGCCTGCTCCTCGGCCGGCGGCGGGCTGCGGATCGCCGTGGTCGGCAACGAGGAGCTCGTCACCGCCGAGGCCGGCCGCCGGGTCGCTCTGTCGAGTGGCGGCAAGGTCGTGGCGGTCCTCGCCGGCGGCCTCGACGAGAACCGGCTCACCGAGCTCCGTGCCGCTGCGCCGGACGTCGTGCTGCTCGTCGGCGGGACCGACGGCGGCAACTCCGCGCAGCTCCTCGGCGACGCCCGCGTCCTCGCAGCGGCACGCTGGAGCGGCCCGGTCGTGGTCGCCGGCGACATCGAGGCGCGCGAGGAGGTGGCCGGACTCCTCGCCGCCGCCGGTACGCCGTACCGGCTGGCCGACAACGTGGTCCCGCGCATCGGCGTGCTCGCGCCCGAGACCGCCCGCGCGGCGATCCGCGAGGTGTTCCTGGCCCACGTGATCGGCGGCAAGGACCTCAGCCGCAGCCCCGACTTCGCCGCGATGGTGCTCGGCGCCACCCCGGACGTCGTGCTCACCGGGGTCGAGCTGCTCGCCGCCGTGCACGGCAGCTCGCAGCCGGGATCCGGCGTCGTCGTGGTCGACGTGGGCGGCGCGACCACCGACGTGCACTCGGTCGTGGTCCTGGACCCCGAGGAGGCCGTGCTGGCCCGCGAGGTCGTGGCTCTCACCCCGGTCACCCGCACCGTGGAGGGCGACCTCGGGATGCGCTGGAGCGCGGTCAGCACGGCGCAGGCCGCGATCGAGGCCGGTCTGGCGGGGGCAGACCTGCTCGCGGTCGCCGAGCGCCGCGCGGCCGATCCCACCCTGCTGCCGGCCGACGAATCCTCAGGCCAGGAGGACCTCCGGCTCGCCGGGGCCGCCGCGGTGCTCGCCGTACGCCGCCACGTCGGACGTTCCCGGGTGGTCCTCTCGCCCGAGGGCCGGGTGGTGGAGCGGTCGGGCAAGAACCTGCGGGCCGTCGACCTGCTGGTCGCCTCCGGCGGCGTCTTCCGCGCCGCACCGGCCGGTGCGGCGACCGCGGTGCTCGCCGCGGCGACCGGCCCCGACCCCGACGGCTGGCAGTACCCGGAGGCGCCGACGGTCCTGGTCGACACCTCCTCGGTGCTCGCCGCTGCGGGCCTGCTGGCGCTCCACCGGGGCGACCACGACGCGGCGGAGACCGCGCGCAGACTGATCTGGAATACCGTGGCACCGATGAACGAGGTGAGCACGTGGTGAAGGGGCCGGGTCCGTCGGACGACGAGACCGCGCGGCAGGATGCCGAGGACCGTCGGACCGAGCGGCTGGTGCGCCAGCTCGCCCAGCAGTGGGGGCAGGTGCGCCGTACCTCTCGCGAGCAGGCCGCCGAGCCGGTGATCGAGGGCGGGGAGTCGAACTTCTCCCGCGCCGAGGTGCCGTGGGCCTACGACCTGGCCGCGGCCTGGGCGTGGCGCTTCATCGTGATAACTGTCGCGGTGCTGATGGTGCTCTACGCGATCAGCGTGCTTGCGGTCGTGGTCTTCCCGGTCGTGATCGCGCTGTTCATCGCCGCACTCGCAGCGCCGGTGGTGGGTTGGATCGAGCGGACCGGGGCCTCGCGCAAGGTCGCCGCCCTCGTGGTCGTGGTCGGCGGCGTGGCCGCGATCGTGCTGCTCCTGTTCTTCGTCACCCAGCAGGTGACCTCGAGCGCAGGGGAGCTCTCGGAGAAGGTCTCGGACGGTCTCGGG
>JBJMIO010000146.1:0-19512 GCA_045806765.1 Marmoricola sp. | reverse complement strand
TCCGGGGGCTGGCATGAGGGTCGTCGTCGTGCCCTCGACGCTGGCGCTGCTGCCGGCGTACGCCTCGATCGAGGACCCGGTCGCCGACCTGCGCACGGCCGTGGACGCTGCGGTGTCCTGGTTGCTGGAGCCTGGCCCTGCCGCCGGTGTCGCCGGCTCGGTCGCGGGGCAGGAGGTCGTGGACCACCTGCTCCCACCCGCCGGCGAGACGATCCCGGGTCTGCTGCTGGCGGCCAACGGCTCGGCCATGCGCACCGAGAAGGCGCCCGGCCACCTCGACGAGCGCGCCGAGGCCTTCGACGCCGCCATCGGCGCCGCACTCGCGGCCGGCGATCTCGACGCCCTGGCCACGATCGACCTCGACCTCGCCGCGCAGCTCCTGGCCGGCGAGGACGCCGCGGCGTTCGTCGCGCTGGGCCGCCGGCTCGCTGGGCGCACCCGGGTCGCTGAGGTCCGGGTCGACTACGACGACGCGCCGTACGGCGTGCAGTACTGGGTGGTGAGGTGGCAGTGCGAGTCCTGATCGATGCCCTCGGCGCCCGCACCGGCGAGGTGGCCGATGCCGACCTCGAGGCGCTCTACGCCCCGCCCCACCTGCCCTGGTTGCGGGTCAACATGGTCAGCACCCTCGACGGTGCCGCCAACGGATCGAGCGGCAAGAGCGGGTCGATCAACAACGAGGCGGACAAGCGTGTCTTCCACGCCCTGCGCGCCCAGTGCGACGCGGTCGTGGTGGGAGCCGGTACGGCGGCCACCGAGGAGTACGGACCGGCCGCGGTGCCGATCGTCCTGGTGACCCACCAGGGCCGGATCCCCGAGAAGCTGCGCAGTGCCGACCCGGGCTCGGTGCTGGTGGCGACCTGCTCCTCCTCGCCTGGCCTGGCCGAAGCACGCGACCTGCTGGGCCAGCAGAACGTCGTCGTCGCGGGGGAGAGCGAGGTCGACCTGGTCGCGGTCAAGGCCGCCCTGGTCGAGCGCGGGCTGCCTAACCTGCTCTCGGAGGGTGGGCCGAGCCTCCTGCGTGCCCTGCTGGCCTCCGGTGCCGCCGACGAGCTCACCCTGACCTGGGTCCCGAGCGTGATCGGTGGGGTGCACCCGCGGATCGTGATGGGGGAGAGCGTCGAGGAGGAGCTCGACCTCGCCCTGCTGATCGAGCAGGACGGGACCCTGCTGGGCCGCTGGTTGGTGCGGTAGATCGGCCTTCGTCAGGACTGCTGGAGGACCGAGAGGATGTTGCCTGAAGGGTCGGTGAACCACGCGATGTCGGGGCCACGGTTCGCGGCGAGCCCGCGGAGCACCCCGTTGGCGTCCTGGGGCATCCCGTCGTACAGCTCGAAGGTGACGCCGCGGCCGCCGAGGGTCTCGACAGCCGCGTCGATGTCGTCGACCGGGAAGTTCAAGATCGTGTACGCCGCCGGGGCGTGGTCGGCCTTCGGGTAGACCAGCACGTCGGTGCCACCGCCGAGGTGCAGCGTCAGCATGCCGTTGGACTCGCTGACCTCGAGGCCGAGCACGCCGGCGTAGAAGGCCTGGGCAGCGGGGATGTCGTCCACGGTGAATCCGCTGAATGCGGCTGCGTCTCGCAACATCGATCCAGTATGGCCCCGGCAGCGCTAGGCGTCGACGTGCTTGAGAGCCTGGTCGAGGGTGTCGTACAACCCGAAGGCGCGGTCGAGGCCGGTGATGCGGAGCACCGTCCGCACGTTGGGGCGGGGCGCCACCAGGCGCAACCATCCGCCCTGTCCCTCGACCCGGCGCGCGAGACCGATCACGACACCGATCGCCATCGAGTCCAGGAACGTCGTCCTGGACAGGTCGAGGACGACACGGTCCGTGGCCGGTCCGACGGCCTGGTCGAAGGCGGCGCGGAGCAGGTGAAGGGTGGCGATGTCGAAGTCGCCGACCGGTGAGATGACGGCGACGCCGTCGATCTCGGAGCGAGCGACGCAGGGAACGGTGGACATGGGAGGTCCTCGCGGAGGCGTCCGTGCTCGGCCGTTTCGTGACCGTGTGACGTGCGCTTCCAGGGTACTCCGGCCCGGCCCGCCTGTCCCGGACGTACGCCGGCGCGACCGAGGTAGGCTCGCAGTACGTCGTCGAACAGCCGCGCGACCCCGTGCGGAGCCCTGCTCGAGAGGCACGACGATGTCCCACAGCGACCTGTCCGAGTCCCTGCTCAACGCGGTGCGCGCGATCGACGCCTCGCGTGACGTGGAGACGGCGTTGTCCGCGATCACCGAGTCAGCCGTGATCTCGCTGCCCGGCGTCGAGCACGCAGGCATCTCCCTGCTGCGTCCCGACCAGTCGATCGAGACCCGTGGTGCGACCAGCGACCTGCCGCGCCAGCTCGACGACCTCCAGTTCGAGTTCGCCGAGGGCCCGTGCTTCGACGCGATGCTCGAGGGCACCCCGGACCTCATGGTCTCCCACGACATCAAGCACGACCAGCGGTGGCCGAAGTACGTACCGCGTGCGGTCCAGCTCGGACTGAAGGCGCAGCTGGGCGCCAGGCTCTTCAGCAGCGACCAGGTCTACGGCGCTCTGAACCTGTACTCCACGGAGTCCGAGGTCATCCCGGACGAGACGGTCGACGGAGTCCAGCTCTTCGCCGCCAACGCGGCGGTCGTCCTGGGACGGGTCGTGCTCGAGAAGCACCTGCGCGCAGCGATGGCGAGCCGCACCGTGATCGGCGTGGCGACCGGCCTGATCATGGGCAAGTACGGCGTGAGCCAGGAGCAGGCGTTCCAGTACATGACGCGGATCTCGCAGGACACCAACACCAAGCTCCGCGAGGTCGCCGAGAGCATCGTGGCCGAGGTCGGCACCCCGGGCTGAGGCCGCGTCGTCGCCGTCTCGGTGCGCCTGAGCGCAGCTTCAGCGCAGCGTCAGCCCGACGTCGTCCAGGGGTCCTCGCGCGACCAGACGGTCGGGAAGGAGAGCGTGGTGCCGTCGCGCTCGGCGAGCGCACCCAGGACGCGCAGGGTGACGTCGAGGTCGTCGCCGGCGTAGGGGAGGGCGCGCAGGGGCGGGTCGTCCGGGGCCATCGGCAGCGGGCGGAAGAAGTCGTCCCAGTGGGTCAGCACGACGTGGCGCGCGCCCACGGCTCGCACTGTCTCCTCCCAGTACTCGGTGATGTACTCCTCCGGCTGCACGCCGAGCTGGCCGATGCCGAGGTAGACGACCTCGGCGCGACGGCCGACCAGCGCCCCGGGCACGTAGCCCGCGCTGCCCTGGATCAGCAGGCTGCGCCCCTCGCGGTGCTGGACCAGGATCGACCACGCCTCACCGCACCGGTAGGCAGAGGCTTTCACCGGCGTCCGCACGGGCGTGTCGATGGTGCCGGGGAACCGGTCCGGCGGGCAGTGGTGCGACTCCACCAGGGTGATCGACCACGGTCCGCGCTCCCAGGCCCTCCCAGGCACCGGAACCGCGATCTGGTCCTCCGGCAGGCCGCCGCCGCGACCGATGTTCGCAGTCGACAACCCACCCACCAGCACCGCACCTGTACGTCGCGCCACGACCGCCGAGTCCAGCGCGTGGTCGAAGTGGCTGTGCACCGGGATGACCGCCTCGACGGTCGGGATCCGGTCACCGCCGGCCAGCGCGCGGGTCAGGCACTCACCGATGATCGACTCGTCCGGGGCGATCCGGCCCAGGGCGACCGCCAGCATCGGCGGACGGGTGAAGAAACCGTCGGTCAGCAGCGCCGAGGAGCCGTCGTCGACCATCAGCGTGCTGACCCCGAGGAACGTGACCCCGAGCGAGTCGGGCGCCGCCGCGGGCAGGTCGAAGCGGTCGGCGTACCGCGCGACGTCGGGACGACCCAGCCTGAACCTCACGCTGCGCCCCTCACCCGACGCCCCTCACCCGACGGCCCTCATGCCCGGCCCTCTACCCGCCACAGCTCGTAGGACCCCTCGAAGCCCTTCAGCTCGGCAGCGCGCGCGGCGCTGAACGCGTAGTACTGCTCCATCTGCTCGGCGATCTCGCCGGTCACCAGGATCTCCCCGCCGGTCGCCAGGGCGGCCACCCGGGCTGCCATCGCGACGTTCTGGCCGAAGTAGTCCCCGTCGCGCTCGATCGCAGTGCCGGTGTGCAGGCCGATGCGGACCCGGATCGGTGTGCGGCGCAGCTCCCGGCTGCGGTTCCAGCTGGCGCCGAGGGCGCGCTGGATGTCCAGGGAGGCTGCGATGGCGAGCTCGGGGGTGGTGAAGACGACCATGTGCCCGTCCCCGAAGCTCTTCACGATCAGCCCGCGGTACTTCTCCACGTAGGTCTCGACGAGCCGGTCGTGGGCGCCGAGCACCCTGATCCAGCGGGCATCGCCGAGCTGGGTGTTGAGCTGGGTGGAGTCCTCGATGTCGGAGAAGAAGATCGTGACGGTGCCGTCCTCACCCGCCACCCGCCCGATCGCGGTGCGCTGGTCGGCGGCCCAGCGGTTGAAGTCCTCCAGGGTGCTGACCAGCATCCCGCCCACGCCCTGCTCGCGGACCCGGCTGACCGCCTCGACGACCGAGCGGACCGCGGTGCCTGCGGTGAGCACGGCCCGCTGTGCGGAGGCACCCGTCGGGGGAGGCACGCGCCGGTTGGCCTCGGCGAGGTCGGCGCGGGTGCAGCGCAGCGCGAAGAGCGCCCAGGCGAGCGTGGCGGTGACCAGCACCAGAGCGGCCCCCAGGACCCACGCGAGCGTCGATGCCTCCACGCGTGAACTCTGGCACACGCGGGTGACGCTCCGCGGGCCGCGTGAGATAGTGAGAACCTGTTCTACTTTTGTCGAAGGGGAACCATGACCGCCACTCCGGCCATCGAGGGCTGGTTCACGACCGGGGACGCTCCCGCGCTCCTCGGTTCCGCGTGCACCACCTGCGGCACCGTCTTCTTCCCGAGGACCTCCGGCTACTGCCGCAACCCCGCGTGCGAGGGCAACGAGTTCGCCGAGACCGAGCTGTCCCGGCGCGGCCGGGTGTGGTCCTACACCGACGCGCAGTACCAGCCGCCGCCGCCGTACATCCCCGCCAGCGACCCCTACGTCCCCTTCGCGCTCGCCGCGGTCGAGCTGCCCGAGGGCCTCGTCGTGCTCGGCCAGGTCGCCGACGGGTACGGGGTCACGGACCTCACCGTCGGCAGCGAGGTCGAGCTGGTGATCGAGACCCTGTACACCGACGAGACCGGCGAGCGCACGACCTGGCGCTGGAAGCCTGTCGTCGAGCTCGGCGAGGAGGCCGACCAGTGAGCAGCAAGGACGTCGCGATCGCAGGGGTCGGCATGCACCCCTGGGGCAAGTGGGGCAAGAACTTCACCGAGTACGGCGTGGTCGCCGCCCGCGCGGCGCTGGCCGACGCCGGGATCGCGTGGACCGACGTCGACCTGGTCGTCGGTGGCGAGACCGTGCGCAACGGCTACGGCGGGTACGTCGCCGGAGCCACCTTCGCCCAGGCGCTGGGCTGGAACGGCGCCCGTGTCGCCACCAGCTACGCCGCTTGCGCGACCGGAGCCCAGGCCCTGGACACCGCCCGTGCGCGGATCCTCGCCGGGATGTCCGAGGTCGCGCTGGTCGTCGGCGCCGACACCACCCCGAAGGGCTTCCTCGCCCCCAACGCCGGCGAGCGCTGGGACGACCCTGACTGGCTGCGCTTCCGGCTGATGGGCATGACCAACCCTGGCTACTTCGCGCTCTACGCGCGCCGCCGGATGGACCTGTACGGCGCGACCAGCGAGGACTTCGCGCAGGTCAAGGTCAAGAACGCCAAGCACGGGCTGAACAACCCCTACGCGCGCTACCGCAAGGAGGTCGCGGCGGGCGACGTGCTCAGCAGTGCCATCGTCGCCGATCCGCTGCACCTGCTCGACATCTGCGCGACCAGCGACGGTGCCGCGGCGGTCGTGCTGTGCAGCGTTGAGTACGCCCGCAAGCACGGGCTGGCCGACGTACGGATCAAGGCGATCAGCACGGTCACCCCGACCTTCCCGAACACCGTGATCGACATGCCGCTGATGTCCACCGACTCCTCGGCCGTCGCCGGGGTCCCGGAGCTCACCTTCAAGGAGTCGATCGGGCGCGCGGCGTACGAGGAGGCCGGGATCGGCCCCGAGGACGTCGACGTGGCCGAGGTCTACGACCTCTCCACGGCCCTGGAGCTGGACTGGATCGAGGACCTGGCGCTGTGCAAGCGCGGCGAGGCCGAGCAGCTGCTGCGCGCCGGGGACACCACCATCGGCGGCCGGATCCCGGTCAACCCGTCCGGCGGCCTGGCCTGCTTCGGCGAGGCGGTCCCGGCCCAGGCGCTGGCGCAGGTCTGCGAGCTCACCTGGCAGCTGCGCGGGCAGGCGGACGGCCGCCAGGTCGAGGGCGCGCGCGTGGGCATCACGGCCAACCAGGGGTTGTTCGGCCACGGCTCGTCGGTCATCGTCGCCCGCTGATCACCGAGGATCGGGCCGTGACACCCTGGGTGGCGTGGTCGTTGAAGAGGACATGCGACGACAGGGCATGCGAGGACGGGGTCTCCGAGGCCGGACCCCGGTGCTGGTCGCGCTCACGTTCGCGCTGAGCGGGCTGGGCGTGACGCCCGTGCACGCGGACGGCGATCCGCCTCCGCTGCTGCCTCCGCCCGGCGTGTCCGACCCTGGTGCCGGCGCGAGCGTTCCGGCCGGCCCGACGTACGAGATCACCCCGGGCGTCGGGGGCTCGAAGCTGCCGCCGCCCAGCGACCCCAAGGTCGCCGCGCACCACGCGAAGGTGGCGGCCAAGAAGGCGAAGACACCCCGGCGCAGCGCTCCGGTGACCAGCACGAGCCGGGAGTCCGTGGCACCTGCGACCGCGCTGCGCCCGGTGACCGCCAGCACCACCCGCGAGGACCTCGCGTGGGAGGTCGGGGCGGGCGCTCTGCTGCTCCTCGTCCTCACCGATCTCGGCCGGGTCGGGCTGCGACGCCGACCGCGTCCTTCGACGCCGTGATTCCGGTACGGTTTCCCCCCGGTCGGTCCGGGGAGGCGCCCCGGACGCGCGGCGAGAAGGGTGGACGGTGAGGTCGTACGTCGGCGCGGTGCTCGTGGCGCTCCTGCTCACCGTCCCGACCGCCTGCGGCAGCTCGAGCTCCTACTTCTGCACCGGTGCCTCGACCAGCGGGTGCACCAAGGTGCCGGCGAACGCGAGCACCGAGGCCTTCTGCGCGGCGGGCTCGACGTTCTCCTCGGTCGAGGGCTTCGCCAACGGCGTGAAGGCCGCCAAGTCGCTGGCTGCGGTCGGGACGCCTCCCGACATCGACGCGAGCGCGCGGGCGGGCTTCGTCGAGCTCGTCGAGCGGATGGTGGACTCCAAGAACGGCCCGGACTTCCGCAGCCGCACCCGGCACCTGAGCAACGTGGAGAAGAAGCACCTGCTCGACCTCGACACCTACATCGGCAAGACCTGCCAGACCTGAGCGACTCCTCGGGTCACTGCTCGCGCACGTCGCCCTCGACGTAGACCCAGCGACCGGCGCGCCGGGTGAAGCGGCTGCGCTCGTGGATCGCGCCGTGCTGACCCTGCCACTGCCAGTGCGCGCGGAACTCCACGACACCGTCGTCCTCCTCGGCCGGCGGTGCGTCGAGGACCTCGAGCCCGGTCCAGGTCAGCGCCTCGTCGGGCGCGACGTCCTCGGGACGGGTCCGCGGGTGCCAGGTCCGGAAGAGGTGGTCGGTCTCGCCGACGGCGTAGGCGGTGTAGCGCGAGCGCATCAGCTGCTCCGGCGTCGCCGCCGGCCGCTCGTTGCGGACCACCGGCCCGCAGCACGCGTCGTACGTCGTGCCGGACCCGCAGGGGCAGGGTTCCGAACCTCGCAACGCGGACACCCCGGAGACGCTACCGTGACTGCTCGGAGCTGACTGGAGGAGCGACGATGCGACGTGTTCTGTCCGTGCTGGCGGGCCTGCTGGTGGTCGTGGCAGCGACCTCGGCCGCCCACGCCGCGGACCCGAAGCCGACGCAGATCGACTTCGCGATCGTCATCTCGGAGGGCCCGCCGCCCGCGGCCGGCCACCGGTTCGACTACCAGGCCACGCTGTCCTCCGAATCGGTACCGCTCGCCGGTGCCGACGTCGACCTGCTGGTGCGCCCCTTCGGGAGCAGCACGTTCTCGGTCGCCCGGCACGTGGTCTCCGACGCGCAAGGCGCGGTCAGCGCGAGCGTCGTGCTGACCCGCACCTCGCAGGTCAGGTGGGCCTACACCGGAGTCGGCCCGTACGCCTCCACCGAGTCCTTCGCCTACCACCAGGACGTCGGCGCCCCGGTGCGCGCGCGAGCGCAGGACACGACGCTGCGCGGGCGCCAGCAGGCCGTCGTGACCGGCCGGACCGACCGCGTCAAGGCGGGCATGAGGGTGACGCTGATGCGCGGCCAGGTGCCGTGCTTCTGCCCGGGCGCCACGAGTGTCCGGGTCGCCGGCGCCACCGTCCGCCGTGACGGCACCTTCCGGTTCGCGGTGCGGTTCGCCCACCCCGGCGCGAAGCGTCTCTTCGTCCGGGTCGCACCCGGCCGGGGTACCAGCCTCGGCTACTCGCGCTACGTGGTTATTCACGTTCGCTGACCACCAGGGCGTGAGTAGCCTGCAAGGGTGACCTCCTCCTCTCCGTCCAGCCCCACACCCAGCCCCACACCCAGCACTCCTCCCGCCACCGCGACCGTCGGCGAGCTGCGCGCATCCGGCCACGTTCAGAAGTCGTTGCGCGTCGAGCTGCGCGAGAACCTGCTGGCCGCGCTGCGCGCGGGCCGCGACCCGTGGCCGGGCCTGCACGGCTTCGAGAGCACGGTGATCCCGCAGGTCGAGCGCGCCCTGCTCGCCGGCCACGACATCGTGCTGCTCGGCGAGCGCGGGCAGGGCAAGACCCGGCTGCTGCGCACCCTGGTCGGCCTGCTTGACGAGTGGACCCCGGTGATCTCCGGCTCCGAGCTCGGCGAGCACCCCTACGACCCGATCACGCACGCCTCGAAGGTCGCGGCCGCCTCCTACGGCGACGACCTGCGGATCAGCTGGCGCCACCGCGACGAGCGGTACGCCGAGAAGCTCGCCACCCCCGACACCTCGGTGGCCGACCTGATCGGCGACGTCGACCCGATGAAGGTCGCCGAGGGCCGGACCCTGGGAGACCCGGAGACGATCCACTTCGGGCTGATCCCGCGCAGCCACCGCGGCATCGTGGCGATCAACGAGCTGCCCGACCTGGCCGAGCGCATCCAGGTCGCGATGCTCAACGTGATGGAGGAGCGCGACATCCAGATCCGCGGCTACGTGCTGCGGCTCCCGGTCGACGTCCTGGTGGTGGCCAGCGCCAACCCGGAGGACTACACCAATCGCGGCCGGATCATCACCCCGCTCAAGGACCGCTTCGGTGCCGAGATCCGCACCCACTACCCGACCCGGATCGAGGACGAGATCGCGGTCATCCGCCAGGAGGCCGAGCTCGTCGCCGACGTACCGGACCACCTCATCGAGATCCTCGCGCGGTTCACCCGGGCGTTGCGCGGCAGCCAGTCGGTCGACCAGCGCTCCGGCGTCAGCGCGCGCTTCGCGATCGCCGGCGCCGAAACGATCGGCGCCGCAGCGCTGCACCGCGCGACCGTGCAGGGCGAGGACCACGCCGTGGCGCGCGTGGTCGACCTGCAGACCGCGGTCGACGTGCTCGGCGGCAAGATCGAGTTCGAGACCGGCGAGGAGGGGCGCGAGGAGGAGATCCTCACCCACCTGCTGCGCACCGCGACCGCCGAGACCGTCCGCGCCCACCTCTCCGGCATCGACCTGGCCCTGCTGGTCGACGCGCTCGAGAACGGCAGCCCGGTCGTCACCGGCGAGCAGGTCACCGCCCGCGACTTCCTGGCCGGTCTGCCAGCCCTGGGGGAGTCGGAGCTCTACGACGACGTCTGCGAGCGTCTCGGCGCGACCGACGACGGCACCCGTGCCGGTGCGATCGAGCTCGCCCTCGAAGGCCTCTACCTGGCCCGCAAGGTCGGCAAGGAGGCCGATGACGGCGAGGTGGTCTACGGTGCCTGACGAGCCGGGCCGGAGCTCCTCGCGCAAGCACGACCGGCACCGCTCCTCCTACCGCCGCTACTCCGGCGGGGATCCGCTGGCGCCCCCGGTCGACCTCTCCGAGGCCCTCGAGCACATCGGCGAGGACGTGATGGGCGGACGCTCGCCGGAGCGTGCGATGGCCGAGTTCCTGCGCCGCGGTGGTAGCGAGCGCCGGGGCCTGGACGAGCTGGCCCGGGACGTGGCCCGCAAGCGAGAGGAGCTGCTCAGCAAGCACAGCCTGGACGGCACCATGAACGAGATCCGCCAGCTGCTCGAGAACGCGGTCCTGGAGGAGCGCAAGCAGCTGGCCCGCGACGTCGAGATGGACGACGGCGACCGGGCGTTCCGCGAGATGCAGCTGGAAAACCTGCCGGCCTCGCCGGCGGCCGCGGTCAGCGAGCTGAGCCAGTACGACTGGCAGAGCCCGCAGGCACGCGCGGACTACGAGAAGATCAAGGACCTGCTCGGCCGCGAGCTGCTCGACCAGCGCTTCAAGGGGATGAAGCAGGCGATGGAGGGCGCGACCGAGGAGGACCGCGCGGCCGTCAACGAGATGCTCTCCGACCTCAACGAGCTCCTCGAGAAGCACCGTGCCGGGACGGACACCCCCGAGGACTTCGCGGAGTTCATGGACAAGCACGGCCGGCACTTCCCGGAGAACCCGCAGAACATCGAAGAGCTCCTCGACACCCTGGCCCAGCGCTCGGCCGCAGCCCAGCGGATGCTGAACTCGATGACCCCCGAGCAGCGCCAGGAGCTGATGGAGCTCTCCGCGCAGGCCTTCGGCTCACCGGAGCTGATGGAGGGTCTGAACCGGCTGGACGCCAACCTCCAGGCGCTGCGCCCCGGCGAGGACTGGGGCGGCTCGGAGCAGTTCGGCGGCGAGCCCGGTGAGGGGACCGGGTTGGGGCTGGGCGACGGCACCGGTGTCTTCCAGGACCTCGCCGAGCTCGACGCGCTCTCCGAGCAGCTCGCCCAGTCCTACAGCGGCGCCCGGCTCGACGACGTCGACCTCGACATGCTGGCCCGCCAGCTCGGCAACGAGGCCGCGGTCGACGCGCGCACGCTCTCGGAGCTGGAGAAGGCCCTGCGCGACTCCGGCTACCTCAAGCGCACCTCCGACGGCCAGCTGCGGCTCTCGCCCAAGGCGATGCGCCAGCTCGGCAAGGCGCTGCTGCGCGACGTCGCCACCCGGCTCGGCGGCCGTCAGGGCCAGCGCGACCTGCGCCAGGCCGGGGCCGCCGGCGAGAGGAGCGGGGCGACCCGGGAGTGGGCCTTCGGCGACACCGAGCCCTGGGACATCCCGCGCACCGTGCTCAACGCCGTACGCCGCCGGGCCGGCGAGCCCGACGACTCGGGCCGGCTCTTCGCGATGCAGGACGTCGAGGTCATGGAGACCGAGGCGCGCACCCAGGCGGCTGTCGCGCTGCTGGTGGACACGTCGTACTCGATGGCGCTGGACGGCCGGTGGGTGCCGATGAAACGCACCGCGCTGGCCCTGCACCAGCTGATCACCAGCCGCTTCCGCGGTGACCACCTCCAGCTGATCGGTTTCGGCCGGCACGCCGAGGTGATGGAGATCGAGCAGCTCACCGCGCTGGACTCGATGTGGGCCAAGGGCACCAACCTGCACCACGCCCTGCTGCTGGCGAACCGGCACTTCCGCAAGCACCCGAACGCCCAGCCGGTGCTGCTCGTCGTCACCGACGGCGAGCCGACCTCGCACCTCGAGCCGGACGGGCAGGTGTACTTCTCCTACCCGCCGCACCCGCTGACGATCGCCTACAGCGTGCGTGAGCTCGACAACGCCGGTCGCCTCGGGGCGCAGACCACGTTCTTCCGCCTCGGCGAGGACCCCGGCCTGGCGCGCTTCATCGAGTCGATGGCCAAGCGGGTCGACGGCCGCGTAGTGGCCCCGGAGCTCGACGACCTGGGCGCGGCCGTCGTGGGCAGCTACCTCGGCTCCCGCGGTGGGTCGGCTGCCTCGGACGCCGCCGACTGGGGCGGCTGGTGGGGCGGCGGGTCGCGCGGCTTCTGGGTCGGCTAGAGGTGGTCGGCCGGCCCTGGGTCGGCTAGCTGAACAGCTGCTTCGCCATCGCGGCGATGACGGTCTCCAGGGCCTTGAACGGCCGCACCATCACGGTGAAGTCGGTGATGATCCCGTCGTCGTCCCAGGTGATCATGTCGATCCCCTCGACCTGCTTGCCGTCCACGACGGTGTGGAAGCGCAGCACGGCGTCGTTCTCGCGGGTCCAGGTCGCGGAGTAGGTCAGCTCGGGACCCAGCACCACGAAGGCGGCCCCGAGGTAGGCGCAGACGACGTCGCGGCCCTCCTGAGGTGTGTGCACGGCAGGGGAGTGGAAGACGGCGTCCTGGGCGACCATTGCCGGCAGGAGGCTGGCGTCGCGAGCCTCGATGGCCGCGTGCCAGCGCTCCAGGCCGATCTCGGCAGGCGTGCTCATCAGGCCACCGCCCGGACCCGGACCGCGAACGGCTGGCCGTCGTAGCCGGTGCTCCCGTTGGTCAGCACGATGACCGTCGACCTCACGTAGCGCGGGTTGAACCCGTAGACGCGGATGGCGTTGCCGGCGGAGTTCAGCGACACGGCGTACGTCTTCACGGTGCCGTTGCGGAAGCGGATCTCCACGCTCGCGCGGCTCCCGTGCGTGGTGTTCGGGGCGTCGATGACGACCCGCAGCTTGGTCCGGCTCGGCAGGCCGCTGCCCACGCGCATCACCAGCGGGGCGTTGGCGAGGTGGTTCAGGGTGACCGACCGCTTGCCGGTGTCGGTGTGGTTGCGCGAGAAGGTCCCGGTCTCCCAGACGCCCGGCGAGGGCCACAGGCTACGGTCGGCGTAGGTCCCCGGCGGGAGCGTGTTCCACACGCCGTACCGGGCGAACTCCGGGGCGAAGGAGAGGCCGCGTGCCTTGAGCACGTCCCCGACCGACTGGATGCCGTTCCGGTTGCCGCTCGAGGCGGCCGCGCGTTCCCAGATCTTGCGGATGATCGTGGGGTCCTTGAAGCGCTCGGAGAGGAACTTCCAGAAGATCACGGTGCCGTAGAGGTCGTTCGGGTCGTCGGTGGACTGCCGCGGCTTCGCGAGCTGGCTGGTGGGCAGGTACTGGAGGTAGTCGTTGATGGTCGGGTAGACCGTGTCCTCCATCCAGACCGCCGTGCCCTCCATGAACCAGGCCAGCTCGTAGGCGTCGTAGGCGTACTGGATGGCGTGGAAGAACTCGTGGGCGACGGTCACCTTGAGCGAGTTGATCGGTGCGGCGCCGAACTCCGAGCTGGCGAAGTCGTTGTCGAGGACCAGGTACGGCGGCTCGGTCTGGGCGGTGGAGTCCGAGGAGGCGTAGCCGTAGAGCCGCTGGTCGCCGAGCTCGGCGAGGAAGACGTCGATCTTGGCGTCCGGGTTGCTCTTCGACGACGGGTTCGCGGTGGCGGCGTCACTGAGCGGGGTCCGGTAGCCCAAGGCGCCGGTCTCGGTGCTGTAGACGTTCTCGAGCACGCTCGCGGTCGCCTGGACCTGCTCGGTGGTAGCCACCTGGCTCTTGCCCAGGAACGGCGGGGCGGTCTGGTAGTGGATCAGGAAGTGCGGGGTCGCGTACGTCGCCAGCGTCCCGTTGAGCACGATGTTCCGGCAGCCCTCGCACACGGCATCGCCGCCGGGGTCGGTCGGTCGCGCGAGCATCCGGCGCGCGGTGACGCGGTCGGCGCCGGTGAGGTCGGGCAGCGCCATCCGGAGGTTGCGCAGCAGGGTCGAGACGTCGGTGTACGGCAGCGGGTGGCGCGCGGAGCGCTGGCCCCGTGCCGCCTTCGGCGCGAACGCGGTGAGCACCTTGGCCAGCGCCGACTTCGCGGCGGCGTGGCGCGCGGCGGCACCCGGGCCGCGGGCGGGCACGGTCGTGCGCGCGGCGCCGGCGGCGCTCGCGGAGGACAGGGCGGGGGAGGAGAGCAGCAGGACGGCGGCCAGGACGGCGATCAGGCTCGTCCGAGCAGCACGCGGCGCGAAACGGGGCACTCGGGAAGCCTAGGCCAGAACCGGTAGCGTCTCGAACGATGTCCCTCTCGATGATGTTCCCCGCGGGTGCCGCCGACGCCGAGCGGCTCCGACGCCTTCGGGTGATGAAGTCGGTGGCTCTCGGCCTGCTGGTCCTTGCCGCGGCAGTCTTCCTCCTGACCCGCCACCACGGGGGCTTCTGGGGCTACGTCAACGCCGGCGCCGAGGCGAGCATGGTCGGCGCGATCGCGGACTGGTTCGCGGTCACCGCCCTGTTCCGCCACCCGCTGGGCCTGCCGGTCCCGCACACCGCGCTGATCCCGCGTCGCAAGGACGAGTTCGGGCGCAGCCTGGAAGACTTCGTCCAGGAGAACTTCCTGCAGGAGGAGATCATCCGCGAGCGGCTCGCGGCGGCCGGTGTGGCTGCCCGGGGAGGCGAGTGGCTCCGCGAGCCGCAGAACGCCGCCCGCGTGGTCGCCGAGGCATCCTCGTTGCTCACCGTGGGTCTGCGACGGCTCAAGGACTCCGACGTCGAGGCGCTGGTCGCCGAGGTGCTGCTCCCGCGCCTGGTGGCCGAGCCGATCTCGCCGATCGCCGGGAACCTGCTCAGCGAGGTGCTCATCGACGATGCCCACCACGGCCTGGTCGACCTGGCGCTCGAGGAGGGCCACCACTGGCTGATCCACAACCAGGAGACCTTCGCCGCGGTGCTCGGCGAGCGGGCGCCGTGGTGGGCGCCGGACCGGCTCAACGAGCTGGTCACCGACCGCGTCCACCTCGAGGCGGTGCACTGGCTGGCCGACATCCGGCGCGATCCCGAGCACCGTGCGCGCAAGGCGCTGGACAGCCTGCTCGCCCAGCTCGCCGACGACCTGCTGACCAACCCCGACACCCAGGCACGTGCCGAGCGCCTGAAGACCCGGCTGCTCGAGCACCCGCAGTTCCTGGCCAGCGGGATGGCGCTCTTCGACGCCGTCAAGCAGGCGCTGCTGGACGCGCTGGCCGACGACACCGGGCCGCTGCGCGAGCGGGCCACCGCCGAGGTGGTCCGGTTCGGGGTCCGGCTCGGCGAGGACGCGGCGCTGCGCGGGCGCATCGACGCCTGGGCCTCGGACGCCGCCGTCTTCGGCGTGCGTCGGTACGGCGGGGAGCTGACCGCGGTGATCACCCACACCGTCGCGCGCTGGGACGGCCGCGAGGCGGCTCGGCGCATCGAGCTCCAGGTCGGGCGCGACCTGCAGTTCATCCGGATCAACGGCACCATCGTCGGTGGGCTGGTCGGCGTGACCATCCACGCGGTCACGGTGGCCCTGGGCTGAGCCTGCTCATACCCTGGAGCCCTGATGAGGACCATCGAGATCCGCGACGACGCCATCCGCCTCGGCCAGCTGCTCAAGCTGGCCGACTTCATCGACCAGGGCAGCGACGCCCGCGAGCTGCTGCTGCAGGGCCGCGTCCTGGTCAACGGAGAGGTGGAGACCCGCCGCGGTCGCCAGGTGGTGCCGGGGGAGACCGTGACGGTCGACGGTCAGACCGTTGGCATCGCCACCCGCGAGCGCTAGGTTTCCAGCATGAGGATGAGCGCCGATGCACATTAGAGACGTAGTAGCCGGCAAGGCCGGCCCCGCCATCGTCACCATCGCTCCCGAGGCGACGGTGCGCGACCTGGTCGCCCTGCTCGCCACCCAGAACATCGGCGCCGCGGTCGTCAGCAGCGACGGCACCACCGTCGCCGGCATCGTCAGCGAGCGGGACGTCGTCCGGCACCTCAACGGCAACGACGCGATCCTGGACGCAGCGGTCGCCGACATCATGACCACCGACGTGCGCACGTGCGAGTCGAGCAGCTCGCTGGACGAGGTCCGCACCGTGATGACCGAGGGCCGCTTCCGCCACCTCCCCGTCGTCGACGACGGCACCCTGGTCGGAGTCGTGAGCATCGGCGACATCGTGAAGAGCCACATCGCCGAGGTCGAGTTCGAGCGCGACCAGCTCGACAGCTACGTCCACCAGACCTGACGCGTCGTGCGCCTCAGCGCGTCGCGGGTGACGCCGTGGGGCACACGACCCGGCGCCGCGTAGGGTGGACGGCATGTCTGAGAAGCCTGAAGTCGATTTCTACGAAGGTCCCGCCCCCACCGAGCTGGTCATCACCGACCTGGTCGTCGGCGACGGCGAGGAGGCCGCGGCCGGTCACAACGTGTCGGTGCACTACGTCGGCGTCGCGCACTCCACCGGCGAGGAGTTCGACGCGTCGTACAACCGTGGTTCCGCCTTCCAGTTCCCGCTGGGCGGCGGCCGCGTCATCGCCGGCTGGGACCAGGGCGTCCAGGGCATGAAGGTCGGCGGCCGTCGCCAGCTCGTCATCCCGCCCCACCTCGGGTACGGCGACCGCGGCGCCGGCGGTGCCATCAAGCCCGGCGAGACCCTGATCTTCGTCGTCGACCTGCTGGCCGTCTCCTGAGCCCCGTCATACGCGGCCCCTGGCAGCGTTGTCGTCGCTCGACGTCCGCTCCGCAAGCGCTCCGCCGAAGGAGGCCTTCGCTCCTCCGCCTTGCCCTGCACCACGCCTGACGACGCTCAGCGCACGGCGGTTCGGACGTCCTAGTCCTCGTCGAGCTCCCGGCGCCGCTCAGCCAGGTCGTGCACCGTGCCACCGCCGCGCTGGGCGTGCCGGGACTCGTCGTCGACGTTGCCGAGGAACGCGAGCGCCTGGTCGTGGAGCTTGCCGTTGGTCGCCAGCGCGTTGCCGCCCAGGGGGCCGGGCTCGCCGTCGAGGGAGGTGAAGATGCCGCCGGCCTCGCGCACGATCACGTCCAGGGCAGCCATGTCGTAGAGCTCCAGCTCCGGCTCGGCGGCGATGTCGACGGCACCCTCGGCCACGAGCATGTAGGACCAGAAGTCGCCGTACGCGCGCGTCCTCCAGCAGCGCCGCGAGAGCGAGAGGAAGTCGTCGAGCTGCCCGTGCTCCTCCCAGCCGTCGATCGAGGCGTAGGACAGCGAGGCGTCCTCGACCCGCGAGACGTCGGAGACCTGGATCGCCGCGGCGCGCAGGAGCGAGGTGCCGGTCCAGGCGCCGCCGTCCTTCATGGCCCACCACCGCCTGTTCAGCGCAGGGGCGGAGACGACGCCGACGACGACCTCGTCCTCGACCATGAGCGCGATCAGCGTCGCCCAGACCGGGACGCCGCGCACGAAGTTCTTGGTCCCGTCGATCGGGTCGACCACCCAGCGCCGGTTGCCGTTGCCGACCGCGGGCCCGGCCGAGCCCTGCTCCTCGCCGTACACGGCGTCGCGAGAGCGGGCGCGCGAGAGCGTGCGCCGGATGCCTTCCTCGACGGCCTGGTCGGCGTCGGTGACCGGGGTCAGGTCCGGCTTGGTCATCACGTGCAGGTCGAGCGCCTTGAACCGGGCCATCGACAGCGCGTCGGCATCGTCGGCCAGGACGTGCGCGAGCCGGAGGTCGTCGGTGTAGTCGAGGGCCATAGGGGACAGGCTAGTCAGTGCCCCCGGCGGATCTGCGACTAGTCACCCTCGCGGGCCTCGCGGGTGGCCAGCAGGCGCCTGAACGACTCGACGCGGTCGCGCTGGTCGCCCACGGCATCGTCGAGACCGCACTCGGGCTCGCCGAACCCGTGGGTGCAGCCACGCGGGCACGTCTCGGTGAGCTGGTGCAGGTCGGGGAACGCCTCGATGAGCTGGTCGGGTTCGACGTGCGCGAGGCCGAAGGAGCGGATGCCGGGGGTGTCGATGATCCAGCCGTCCGGCGGTCCCTGCTCGGTAGGCAGCGGCAGCATCAGGGCGTTGGTCGAGGTGTGACGCCCGCGCCCGGTCACGGCGTTCACGATGCCCACCGAGCGCATCGCGGTCGGCACCAGCGCGTTGACCAGGGTCGACTTGCCCACGCCGCTGTGCCCGACCAGGACGCTGGTGCGACCGGTCAACCGCGCCCGGACGTTGCTGACGTCGGCGCCGCGCTCGGTCACGACGTACGCGACCCCGAGCGGGCGGTAGATCGAGACCAGCGTCTCGGGGTCGGCGAGGTCGGCCTTGGTCAGGCAGAGCAGCGGCTCCATGCCCGAGGCGTACGCCGCGACCAGCGCCCGGTCGATCAGCCGCGGTCGCGGTTCGGGGTCGGCCAGCGCTGCGACGATGACGAGCTGGTCGGCGTTGGCGACCAGGATCCGCTCGACCGGGTCGGTGTCGTCCGCGGTGCGCCTCAGCGTGGTGACCCGCTCGTCGACCAGCACGATCCGGGCCAGGGAACCCTCGTCCCCGGTCGAGTCGCCGACCAGCCGGACCCGGTCACCGACGACGACCCCCTTGCGGCCCAGCGGACGGGCCTTGATCGCCATCACCGTGGTGCCGTCGTCGAGCAGGCAGGTCAACCGGCCGCGGTCCACGGTGATCACGCGGGCGGGGACGGCGTCGTCGTAGGTCGGGCGGTCCTTGGTGCGCGGACGGGTACGCCGCCGGGGCCGGTCGTAGGACTCGGGGTCGTTCTCGTCGTAGCGCTGGCTCACCCTGGCGCCGACCCCTTGAGCAGCTCCGACCAGACGTGCTCGAAGCCGGGGAACGTCTTCGCGGTGGTGGCGACGTCCTCGACCACGACCCCGTCGACGGCCGAGCCGACGATCACCGCGGCATGGGCCATCCGGTGGTCGGCATAGGTGTGGAAGGTGCCGCCGTGCAGCCGCGCCGGGCGCAGCGAGAGCCCGTCGTCGTGCTCGGTCACCGAGGCGCCCAGGGCGTTCAGCTCGGTGGCGAGCGCCGCGAGCCGGTCGGTCTCGTGCCCGCGGATGTGCGCGATGCCGCGCAGGTGCGAGGGGCCGTCGGCCAGTGCCGCGAGCGCAGCGATCGCCGGGGCGAGCTCACCGACGTCGTGGAGGTCGACGTCGATGCCACCGATGGTCCCCGTCCCGCTGACCCGCAGGCCGTCGGCGTCCAGCTCCACCTCGGCGCCCATCTCGGCGAGGATCGCGCGCAGCGCGTCGCCGGCCTGGGTGGTGGAGAACGGCCAGCCCGGCACCCGCACGGTCCCGCCGCTGGTCATCGCCAGCATCAGGAACGGTGCCGCGTTGGAGAGGTCGGGCTCGATCGTCACGTCGCGCGCGGCGACCGGCCCCGGCAGCACCCGCCACCGGTCGACGTCGCTGTCGTCGACCTCGACACCGCGCGCCCGCAGGCAGGCCAGCGTCATCTCCACGTGCGGCAGGGAGGGGATCGGCTTGCCGTCGTGGCGGATGTCCACGCCGAGCTCGTACGCCGGGGCGGCCAGCAGCAGAGCCGAGAGGAACTGGCTCGACGCGGAGGCGTCGATCACCACCTCACCACCCCGGACCGATCCGGCGCCGAGCACGGTGAACGGGAGGCGGTCCTGCTCGCAATCGAGGCGGACCCCGAGCGAGCGCAGCGCGGTCAGGACAGCGGCCATCGGCCGGGACCGGGCGTGCGGGTCACCGT
>JBJMIO010000145.1:0-19929 GCA_045806765.1 Marmoricola sp. | reverse complement strand
GTCTCCGGCATCCTGCGCGCAGACCGCGGTCGGGTCGTCCGGGTGCTGCGCGCCGAGACGCTGGACACCGACGGGCTGGAGGCGGGACCCGTCCTCGACGTCGGGCAGGACAGCGGCACCACGATCGCCGTGCTGACCCGGGCCCCCTCGGGGACCCGGCGGATCCTCCCGGTCCAGCTCGACGGTGCACCCGGCTTCGGCCGCTCGACCCCGGACGCGATCCCGCAGCCGCTGATCTCGCTGCTGGTCACCCCCGACCCCGCGCTGGGGCCCCAGGCGGTCTCGGCTGACCACGAGCTGCTGGTGCCGAATGCGCTGGGGCAGTGGGTGCGCCTCGCGGGCGACATCCTCACAGCCGCCTACCCGGACTAGCGCTCCACCGACTGCTCGAGCGCCGGCGCGACGCGACGGCCGTCCCCGCGAGCCTGTCCGGGTGCGCGACGCGGTGAGCGACCTGGCCCTCGGCAGCACGTGCGCGGTCTGCGGCAGACCCGGACGGGTGCTGTGCCGCGACTGCGCCTCGGTGCTCCCGCACCGGGCGCGACGCACGGCTCCCGACCCGTGCCCCGAGGGGTTGGCCCCCTGCTTCGCGGCCGGCTGGTACGAGGACCCGCTGCGCCCGCTCGTGCTGGCCCACAAGGAGCGCCGCGCGTTCGGTATCGCCGGGCCGCTGGGCCGCGTGCTCGCCGGGGTGCTGACCGGAGCGCTGGACGAGGTGGCGGGGCCCGAGGTGGCCGGTCTCGTGCTGGTCCCGGTGCCCTCGAGCACGCGGGCGGTGCGGGTCCGCGGGCACGACTCGGTACGGCGCACCTGCGAGCACGCGGCCCGGCAGCTCCGCGCTGCGTACCCGGGCCACCGGGTCGTCGTACGATCCCTGCTCGCGCAGCGCACGGGGGTCGCCGACCAGGCAGGGCTGGACGCTGCCGAACGGGCAGCGAACCTCGCCGGGCGTCTCGTGGTGGTGCCGCGGGTCCACCGCCGGCTGGCGCGGTCGCGCCTCCCGGCCCGGTTCGTGCTGTGCGACGACATCATCACCACCGGAGCCACCGTGCGCGAGGCCCAGCGTGCCCTCGAGGACGCCGGGATGCCGGTCACCGCGGTCGTCGCCCTCGCGGCCACGCGGCGCCGCGGCGGTGATTCGCGCCGTTCGCTACCGCTTCTCAGGCTGGACGGCTAACGTCTGTTCATGGAGTCCGTCCGGGTCCGTGGTTGCGTCAGGCTGGTCCTGGCCAGGGCACGCCCCCGGCAAGAACCAGCCCGGCAAACCGATGCCAGTCGCAGGCGAAACGGTCCACGTAAGGCACGCGAGTGCCGATCACGGTGCGGCTTAGACGTAAGTCCTGCCTGCCGCCCCCCGTCAGACACGGGGATGAGGTGGAGAAGGTCAGTAGTGGCAGAAGCTGCGAGAGCCTCAGCAGGCGGGTGTGGGGTAGAAGACCAGGTCGGCCGGACGGGCTCCAGCTTTTCCCTGCCCTGACGCGGGTTCACCAAGCGGGCGGTGAGCTCACCGCCCGAACCAACGGGAGGTCTCATATGGATGTTGTGGTCAGTAGCCGGCAGTGCGAGGTCTCGGAGAGGTTCCGCGAGCACGTCGAGGACAAGCTGGTGCGGCTGGAGAAGCACGACCACCGGATCATCCGTGTCGAGGTCCTGCTCGAGCGCGAGCGCAACGCCCGCCAACCCGATCGTCAGGTACGCGTCGAGCTGACGGCGCGGTCCAAGGGCCCGATCCTGCGAGCCGAGGCGGCCGCCGAGGACAAGATGGCGGCCCTCGACCTCGCCCTGGACAAGATGTCCGCGCAGATGCGCCGCGCTGCCGACCGCCGCAAGGTCCACCGCGGCCAGCACGCCCCCGAGTCGGTCCACCAGGCGATGGCCCGCTCGGGCAACGGTGCGGAGGCCGAGCCCGCCGACCAGGACGTCTCGGTCCACCAGGTCGGGCCGGTCACCGTGGACGGCGAAGGACCGCTGGTGGTGCGCGAGAAGACGCACGCCGCGACCCCGATCGGCCTCGAGCAGGCGCTCTACGAGATGGAGCTGGTCGGCCACGACTTCTACCTCTTCGTGGACAAGGAGAGCGAACGCCCCTCGGTGGTCTACCGCCGCAAGGGCTACGACTACGGAGTGATCTCCCTCGACGTCAGCTGAAGCCCGTCGGCGCGGCGCCCGATCTGCCATGATTCTCCCGTGCCAGCGCTGATGGGGGAGTCGGAACCGGTTCGGGTCGTCGTGGTCGACGACCAGGAGCTGTTCCGGCGCGGGCTGACGATGCTGCTCGGCGTCGAGCCCGACATCGAGGTCGTCGGCGAGGCCGGTGACGGGATCAGAGCGGTCGAGCTGGTCGTCGAGACGATGCCGGACATCGTGCTGCTCGACGTACGGATGCCCAAGCGCACCGGGCTCGAGGCCTGCATGCGGATCAAGGAGCAGGCGCCCTCGACCAGGATCATCATGCTGACCGTCAGCGACGAGGAGAGCGACCTCTACGAGGCGGTCAAGAACGGCGCGTCCGGCTACCTGCTCAAGGACTCCTCCATCGACGAGGTCGCCCAGGCGGTCCGGGTGGTGGCCGAGGGCCAGTCGCTGATCAGCCCGTCGATGGCGGCCAAGCTGATCGACGAGTTCAAGGAGATCTCGCGCTCGGACCGCGAGCCGGGCAACGCCCCGCGGCTGACCGACCGCGAGCTCGAGGTGCTCCGCCTGGTCGCGACCGGGCTGAACAACCGCGAGGTCGCCAAGCAGCTGTTCATCAGCGAGAACACCGTGAAGAACCACGTGCGCAACATCCTCGACAAGCTCCAGCTGCACTCCCGCATGGAAGCCGTGATGTACGCGGTGCGCGAGAAATTGCTGGACCTGCCGTAGTCGGTGCCCGCCGCTAGCCTCCTGGCATGGAGTCGCTGAGCCGTGCCCAGGCGCGCCGGATCGCCCTGGCCGCCCAGGGCTTCCTCGACAAGCCGCACGCCGTCCCGACGATGGCGACCTTCGCGCGCACGCTGCGGCGCACCGGGGTGCTCCAGGTGGACTCGGTCAACGTGCTCCAGCGTGCGCACTACATGCCCCTCTACAGCCGGATGGGCCCGTACGAGACCGACCTGCTGCGGCGCGCGTCGGCCGGGCAGGCCTCGCGCCGCCTGGTGGAGTACTGGGCGCACGTGCAGGCCTACATGCCCGTCGAGCTCTGGCCGCACATGCAGCACCGGATGGAGCAGTTCCGCCCGCAGCGCGGGAAGTGGTGGGCCGGTGCGGTCACCCCCGAGCTCGAGGCCTCGTTGCTGGCCGAGATCCGCGAGCGCGGCGCGAGCACGGCGCGCGACCTCGACGACGGCCTGCCGCGCACCAAGCAGGGCTGGGGCTGGAACTGGTCCGGGACCCGCAAGGCGCTCGACTTCCTCTACGTCGTCGGCGACCTGGCGATCGCTGGACGCAACTCCCAGTTCGAGGTGCTCTACGACCTGCCCGAACGCGTGATCCCGCACGCCGTCCTCGCCCAGCCCGTCCCGGAGCCCGAGGTCGCCCACCGCGAGCTGGTCCGCCGGGCGGCGATCAGCCACGGGGTCGGCACCGAACCCGACCTGCGCGACTACTACCGGATGAAGCCGGCCGAGTCCCAGGCCGCCGTCGCCGCACTGGTCGAGGAGGGCGAGCTGGTGCCGGTCTCGGTCGAGGGCTCGTCCAAGCCGTGGTACCTGCACGCCGGGGCCCGGGTGCCGCGACGCGTCGGTGCCCGCGCGCTGCTGAGCCCGTTCGACCCGATGGTCTGGGAGCGCGCCCGGACCGCGTCGCTGTTCGGCTTCCGCTACCGCATCGAGATCTACGTCCCGGCCGAGAAGCGTGAGTTCGGCTACTACGTGCTGCCGTTCCTGCTCGGCGAGCGCATCGTCGCCCGGGTCGACCTCAAGGCCGACCGCAAGGCGGGGGTGCTCGTGGTCAAGGCGGCGTACGCCGAGGAGCACGCCCCGCCCTCCACGGCACACGAGCTCGCGCTCGAGCTGCGCCGGCTCGCCGGGTGGCTGGGGCTCGAGGACATCACCGTCGAGCCCCGCGGCGACCTCAGTGCAGGGCTGGTCGCGGCGCTCCGTTGACCAGGCGCAGGACCGCCTCTGCGCCCGCGGCGGTCCCGTCCATCGCCCGGATCTCGGCGCCCAGGCGGGCTGCCGCGGCGCGGTGCGGGCCGTCGCCGAGGAGCTCGGCGATCACCGGGCCCAGCGCCTTCGGCGAGGACTTCTTGGCCATCCGCCGTCCGGCCCCGGCGGCCTCGACCGCGGCACCGACCATCGGCTGGTCGACCAGCGGGTGCATCGGCAGGACGAGCAGGGGCAGGTCGTGCGTCAGCGCGAGCATCGTCGTGGAGTGCCCGCCGTGCCCGACGACCATCGAGACCCGCGGCATCAGCTCGGCGTGCGGCACCCAGCGATGCGCCTCGGCGTTCGCCGGCAGCCGCAGCTCGGCCGGGTCGACGTGCGGGCCGGTGGTCACCACGACCTTGGCCTGCTGCTCGGCGCACGCGTCGAGGACGCGCTGCAGGCTCTGCCGCAGGCCGCTGTAGGCATAGGTCGACAGGCTCACCAGGATCGTCGGTTCCTCCGGGGCGGCCGGGGAGCCGGTCACGACCGGGCCGGTCCAGGCCAGGTTCGCCGGCGTCGCTGCACCGGCCCCCGGGTCGAGGCGCGGCACCGAGGCGACCAGGCGCGCCTCGGCTCCCTCCAGTGCCTCGGACCAGCGGACCCCGTGCAGGCGGACCATGGCTCCCAGCGGGCCCTTGCGCAGCCGGGTCAGGAAGCCGTCGAAGAGGTGCTCCACGACGGCGTACCGGATGCCCCCGCGGCGCAGCGCCTGCATCGCGGCCGGCAGCAGGCAGTCGACGACGACCAGGTCGGCACCCAGCTCGCTCGCCGCGGCGAGGACGTCGCGACCCAGCGCAGCACCTCCCCAGGTCGCGGCGAGCGTCCACGGCGGGTTGTTGCGCGCGGAGGTGAAGGGCGGCGCGGTCGCGTACGCCGTGAAGGGCAACCCGGCCGCGGTCACGGTGTCGCGCTGGGCGGCGTGGCCCAGGACGTGCACGGTGTGGCCGCGGCGCTGGACCTCGGCGGCGATGCCGAGCAGGGGCGGGACGTTGCCGCCGCCGTCCCAGGTGACGAAGAGGAGGGTGCTCATCGGGTTTCCTTCCGTTCTGCGGTGGCGGCGGCCAGCACGGCGTCCACCAGGGTTCTCATCCGGTTCTCGGTCACCCTGCGCGGCAGCCCGCGGTCGCGGCGCAGCAGCTTCCAGGTGTAGACGTCGGTGGCCACCACCAGCAGGTCCAGCGCCTCGACACGGGCCGCGGCGCCCAGTCCGGCCAGCAGCGGGGCGAAGACCCCCTCGACCCAGGTGCGGTGCGTGTCCTTGCCGGCCTCGGAGAGCCGGCGGACGTGGGCGTAGGTGGTCTCCTGGGCGAGCATCATCAGCGCCATGTCCCCGCGCAGCTCGTAGTGGTCGACGAGGATGCGGATCGCGACCGCGACGTCGCCCGCCGGTGCCCGCCGCTCGTCGGCGATCTCGGCGTTGACGTGGGTGACCGCGGCGTCGAAGAGACCGGCCCGGGTGCCGAAGCGCCGCAACACTGTCTGGACGCTCACACCGGCGCGGGCGGCCACGTCGTCGAGCGAGATCTCGGCGGCCAACCGCTCGGCCTGGAGGTCGACCGCGGCACGCAGGATGCTGAGCCGGGTCTGCTCGGCAGCCGCGGCGCGGTGGGTCTGGGTGTAGGTGCGGGTCGTTTTCATGTCAGGAGCAGTTAACGCCAAAGATACTTTCGTGTCAACGATTATTCACACGAAAGGTGGACGGCTCCCGATCCTCCCTGCTGTTGCCCTGTGTTCATGCGGCTCTGGGTACAGTTGGCAGCCGCAACATCTGCACCGAGTCACCCACAGCAACGCCACTCAACGGGAGCAACCAAGACGTGCCTGCCATCATCGACAAGATCCTCCGCATCGGCGAGGGCAAGATCTTGCGTCAGCTCGACACCATCGCGAACGCGGTCAACGCGATCGAGGACGACTTCGTCGCGATGAGCGACGACGAGCTGCGCGGCATGACCGAGGAGTTCCGCAAGCGCTTCGCGGACGGCGAGAGCCTCGACGACCTGATGCCCGAGGCGTTCGCGACGGTGCGCGAGGCGGCCAAGCGCGTGCTCGGTCAGCGTCACTTCGACGTCCAGCTGATGGGCGGCGCGGCGCTCCACCTCGGCAACATCGCGGAGATGAAGACCGGTGAGGGAAAGACCCTGGTCTCGACCCTGCCCTCCTACCTCAACGCGCTGGAGGGCAAGGGCGTCCACGTCGTCACGGTCAACGACTACCTGGCCAAGTACCACGCGGAGTGGATGGGCCGGGTGCACCACTTCCTGGGCCTGACCGTCGGTGTGATCCTGCCCGAGATGACCCCGGCGGAGCGGCGTGAGGCCTACGCCTGCGACATCACCTACGGCACCAACAACGAGCTCGGCTTCGACTACCTGCGCGACAACATGGCCAACTCCCTGGACGAGTGCGTCCAGCGCGGCCACAACTTCGCGATCATCGACGAGGTCGACTCGATCCTCATCGACGAGGCCCGCACCCCGCTGATCATCTCCGGCCCGACCCAGGACGAGGTGAAGTGGTACGCCGAGTTCTCGAAGGTCGCCGGCAACCTGACCAAGGACGAGGACTACGAGGTCGACGAGAAGAAGCGGACCATCTCGATCCTCGAGCCCGGCATCACCAAGGTCGAGGACCACCTCGGCATCGAGAACCTCTACGAGTCGGCCAACACCCCGCTGATCTCCTTCCTCAACAACTCCATCAAGGCCAAGGAGCTGTTCCGCAAGGACAAGGAGTACGTCGTGATGGACGGCGAGGTGCTCATCGTCGACGAGCACACCGGCCGCATCCTGTCCGGCAGGCGCTACAACGACGGCCTGCACCAGGCCATCGAGGCCAAGGAGGGCGTGACCGTCCGCGAGGAGTACCAGACCCTCGCCACGATCACCCTGCAGAACTACTTCCGCCTCTACTCCAAGCTCGGTGGCATGACCGGTACGGCCATGACCGAGGCCTCGGAGTTCGACAAGATCTACAAGCTGGGCGTCGTCCCGATCCCGCCGAACCGGCCGCTGGCCCGCATCGACCAGCCCGACCTGGTCTACCGGACCGAGGTCGCGAAGTTCGAGGCCGTCGCCGACGACCTGCAGGAGCGGCACAGCGCCGGCCAGCCGGTCCTCGTCGGCACGACCTCGGTGGAGAAGTCGGAGTACCTCTCCAACCTGCTCAAGAAGCGCGGCGTCCCGCACACGGTGCTCAACGCCAAGCAGCACGAGAACGAGGCCAAGGTCGTCGCCCTGGCCGGCCACAAGGGCGCGGTCACCGTCGCGACCAACATGGCCGGTCGTGGTACGGACATCATGCTCGGCGGGTCCACGGAGTTCCTCGCCGACCAGGAGCTGCGCAGCAAGGGCCTCGACCCGGTCGAGAACGCCGAGGAGTACGAGGCCGCCTGGCCCTCGACGCTCGAACGGATCACCGCTCAGGTCAAGGCCGAGCACGACGAGGTCAAGGAGCTCGGCGGCCTCTACGTGCTGGGCACCGAGCGCCACGAGTCGCGCCGCATCGACAACCAGCTGCGCGGTCGTTCCGGCCGTCAGGGCGACCCGGGAGAGTCCCGGTTCTACCTCTCGCTGGAGGACGACCTGCTGCGCCTGTTCAACGCCGCGTTCGTGGAGCGGGTGCTGATCGCGCTCAAGGTCCCCGACGACGTCCCGATCGAGAACAAGTCGGTGACCCGCTCGATCCAGTCCGCGCAGGGCCAGGTCGAGGGCCAGAACTTCGAGTCCCGCAAGAACGTCCTCAAGTACGACGACGTGATGAGCGCCCAGCGCGAGGTCATCTACGGCGAGCGCCGCGAGGTGCTCGAGGGCCGCGACCTGACCGAGCAGATCCGCACCATGATCGACGAGGCCGTCGCGACGTACGTCACCGCGGCCACCGACGGGTTCCCCGAGGAGTGGGACCTCGACGCGCTGTGGACCGCGATGGGCACGCTCTTCCCGGTCTCCCTGCGCTACCAGGACCTGGAGGAGAAGGCGGGGGGCCGCGACGGCCTCGACCGTGACGAGCTCCTCGAGGTGCTGCAGGCCGACGCCCAGGCCGCCTACTCGGCTCGCGAGGCGGAGGTCGGCGAGGAGGTCATGCGCGAGCTCGAGCGGCGCGTGCTGCTCTCGGTGCTCGACCGCAAGTGGCGCGAGCACCTCTACGAGATGGACTACCTGCGCGAAGGCATCGGTCTGCGGGCCTACTCCCAGCGCGACCCGCTCGTGGAGTACCAGCGCGAGGGCTTCGACATGTTCGCCGCCATGAAGGAGGGCATCCGCGAGGAGACCGTCGGCTTCCTGTTCAACCTCGAGGTCCAGCTCGAGGCCGAGGAACCAGTCGACTACTCCGACGTGGAGGTCCCCGAGGGCATGGAGATCGAGCCGGGCCACGAGGGGCACAGCCACCCGCCCGTCTTCCGTCCGGTCTCGGAGAAGCCCGCATCTCCGCTGATCCGCGCCAAGGGGCTCGAGGCGCCGCGCGTGCCGCAGAACCTGACGTACGCCGGCCCGAGCGAGGACGGCGAGGTGGAGATGCGCGGCCAGACGGTCAGCAACGCCGACGACCCCTTCGCGAACGTGGGCCGCAACGACAAGTGCCCCTGCGGCTCGGGGAAGAAGTACAAGCAGTGCCACGGTGCGCCCAACGCGACGGGTCTCACGACCCGCGCGGGCGGCTGAGCACTCAGCCGAACTCCAGCACGACGCAGCGCCACCTGCTCTCGACGAGCTCGATGCGGGCGGCGATGGCGCGCGAGCGCTCGCCGTGGCGGACGTGGATGGCGATCTCGGCCGCGGTGCGGACCGGACGGGAGACGTGCACGCTGCGGACGTGTGCTCGCAGCCGGCGCCGGCGCGCCCCCTCGGGGGTCGTGCGGCGCAGCGCGTCGCTGCGCTGCAGCAGGTCGGCGTAGACGTCCTCGGTGGTCCAGCGCATCAGCTGATGGGCACCGCGGTCGCCCGCGACCACCTCCACCACCGCCTGCGCGAACCGGGTCGCGAAGCCGTCGAGCTCGCGCTCCTCGCCGGTGACCAGGCGCAGGTGCGGGCGCAGCGGCAGAGGTGGGCCCGGGCTCAGGTCCAGGGCGAGGACGCCCTGGATCTCTGCCACCGGGATGCTGACAAGGGCGTGCTGGGTCATGGAGTCCTCCGAGTAGGTCTCTACGGTCTTCTAGACCGGAGACACCCGAACGCGGCCCCGCGCACGCGAAACGAGCGGGTGTGCGGCCGCCCTCAGGCGCCGAAGAGCAGGTACAGCCCGGTCAGGGTGTAGAAGACCATCACCACGAGCAGGCCGATCTGACCGCTGACCTGGTGCTGGGGCGGCAGCAGCGCGAGGGCGCGGTCGTGGGCCGAGACCACCCCGACGATGTGCCCGAGCACGACGGCGAGCACCTTGATGCTCGCCAGCACGCTGGGGTGGAAGATCAGCCAGTAGTCGACCGTCCAGTTCGCGGTGCCGAACAGGTTGCTGCCGTTGACCCGCGGGTCGCTGAGCTGGAGCAGCGTGATCTGGCCCTGCTCGACGAAGTAGCTCAGGTAGTGCGCGGTCATGTAGCCCACGATGATCGGGACCACCGAGTGCGCGAGCAGGCGCGCGGGGTTCGGCCGGGTGGCGAGCGCGAAGGTCAGGCCGATCACTGCGCACGCGGTCAGCAGCGCGACGGTGTTGACCAGCTCGACGTCGAGGTTCAGCTTGGTCAGCACCCGGACCCAGCGCACGGTGTCCTTGTAGGAGTCGAACGCGGTGGACCCGAAGAGCACCGCGACCACCGCGACCAGGCCGGGTCGCGGGACCAGCGTGGCCAGGTTGGCCAGCGGGCTGCGCCAGACCAGGGTGCCATCGCCGCGGCGGGCCCACGGCGACATCTTCGCCAGCAGGTCGGAGTAGACCTCGAACGGATCGGCACGCGAGAACCAGGTGTCGCCGAAGACCGAGGCCCCGAGCAGCATCACCAGGGCGTAGGCGACCACCCAGAAGCGCACGCCGGGCTGGAGCCCGAGCGAGGCCAGCCAGGAGGAGCGCGGGTTGACCAGCTCCTGCCAGACGTAGGCGAACAGGCCCAGCGCGGCGGGCCAGCAGCCCAGCCACGCGGGGTAGCGCAGGACCCCGCGCGAGGGATCCGCACCGACCAGGCGGGAGAGGACCACGAAGATGGTGCGGACCGGGCTCAGTGCACGGTAGATCCGGCCGAAGAGCAGCGAGGTCGGCACGATCCCGACCCACAGCAGCACGTAGAAGACCCCGAAGACCGGGTTGGTCACCAGGTCCGGGCCACCGCGAAGTCGCAGGATCGCGACGGTGCCGACGTTGAGGCCCATCGCCCAGACGAAGTAGCCGCCCAGCACCAGGCCCAGGACGCGCAGGGCGACCTTCCAGGCGGTGCTGTCGATCGTGCGGGCCAACACGACCGGCAGCGGGCGGCTGCGGTCGGTGCCGTCGTACCGGCTGGTGCGCCAGGCGAGGACCAGGACGACGAAGGAGACCACCAGGGCGGCGGTGCCTCCGAAGATCGCCAGCGGCGCCGGGACCGGGAGGTCCTTCGCCCCGCCGATCCCGTGGAGAGGGACCACCTAGCTGACCTCGAGCTGCACGATGAGCTGGTTCAGGGCGTGGTCCTCGACCGCGATCACGCCCGGCTTGTCGAAGGACAGCGTGATCTGGGAGTCGCCGACGCCGAAGTCGATGTGCTGCTCGGGGCTGGAGTGCACGTGCAGCTGGCCGGCGACCGAGGCGTGGATCTCGAGCACCACGGGCTGGTTGCGGCTGATCTTCGCCTCCGCTCCGACCGGGCTCAGCGAGGACGTGTCGATGGTGACCTTGATGACCTTGGCGTTCGCCGCCGGCTGGGTGGTGACCTGTGCGCTCGGGGTCGCCGTGATCGCGGGCCCGCCGTCGTCGCTGCCGGCCGGCTTGCCCGAGGATCCGCAGGCGCTCAGGGCGAGCAGCAGGGCCGCGCTGCCGGCCAGGAGCACGGGACGACTGGTCATCGAGGCCTCCATACGTGGGACGTGCGAGGCTTGGCCTCGGTGCTCTGCCACAATCCCATGGCAGGGCACGGTAACCCCACCCGGGCCGGGAACTCTCGCGGAGTTCTCAGGTAGCCGGCCGGGAGAAGAGCGGAAGGTCGGAACCAGATGAGCGAGCGACTGCGCGGCGCAGACCTCGCGCTGCTGGGCGCCGAGACCGCCCAGACGCCGATGCACAACGCGACCCTGGAGATCTTCGACCCGGGCGACTCCGGCTTCGACTACGAAGCGTTGCTGGCCCACATCGAGGACCGGATCGCCTTCGTGCCGCGCTACCGGCAGGCGATCCGCGGCGTGCCCGGCCGGATCGCGAACCCGGTGTGGGTCGACGACCCCGACTTCGACCTCGCCTACCACGTACGCCGCTCCGCGCTGCCGCGCCCGGGCAGCCTCGAGGCGCTCCGCGAGCTCACCGCCCGGATCATGTCGCGCCGCCTGGACCCCGCGCGCCCGCTGTGGGAGGTCTACTTCGTCGAGGGCCTCGAGGGCGGCCGGGTCGCGGTGCTGAGCAAGTCCCACCAGATCCTGGTCGACGGCATCGGCACCGTCGACCTGGGCCAGGTGCTCCTCGACGTCGACCCGGGCCCGCGCCACCTCGTCCCCGACGGCTGGACCCCGGCCGGCGAGCCCTCGCAGACCAGCCTGGTGCTCGACGCGCTGGCCGACACCGCCCGGGACCCGCTGGCCGTGATCACCTCGGCCCGCGGCACCGTCGGTGCGGCCTCCAAGGCGGCCGGCGCGCTGCTGGACCGCTTCGGCGCGATCGCCGGGGCCCTGTCCAACCGGCGTCCGGCGCCGGAGAGCCCGTTCAACGTCGATCCCTCCGAGCAGCGCCGGGTGGTGCTGGTGCGCACCGCGCTCAAGGACTACCGCCGCGTGCGACGGGTCCACGGCGGCACCGTGAACGACGTCATCCTGGCCACCCTGACCGGAGCGATCCGGGCGTGGCTGATGACCCGCGCCGAGCCGGTCGACAACGGCCGCCGGATCAAGGCGCTGGTGCCGATGAGCGTGATCGACGAGGACCTCGAGCCGACCTCGCTGGGCTCCCAGGTGGTGGGTCACCGCCTCGACCTGCCGATCGGCGAGGCGTCGCCGATCATCCGGCTGCACCAGGTCTCCTACGCCTTCAAGACCCACAGCGAGACCGGCCGGGCCCTGGCGGCCGACAGGATCGCCGGCGTCGCCGGGTTCGCCCCGACGACCTTCCACGCCCTCGGCTCGCGGGTCGCGGTCGAGGAGTCCCAGGGGGTGAACCTGGTGATCACCAACGTGCCGGGCCCGCAGTTCCCGATGTTCATGGCCGGCGCGGAGATGATCGAGACCTACCCGGTCCCACCGCTGCAGCCCGGCCTCGCGATCGCGATCGGCGTCACGTCGTACGACGGCGGGGTCTACTACGGCATCACCGCGGACCGCGACATCCTGGCCGACATCGACGTCCTGGGCGCGTGCGTGAAGGAGTCGCTCGACGAGCTCGTCGACAGCTCCAGCGACTCGCGGCCCCGGGCGCCGCGCGGACGGAAGCGGACCGAGAAGTGACCCGCGTCTACGTGCCCACCACCCTCGCCGGTCTGGGCGCCTACGTCCGCGCCGGGTCGGTCCCCTCGACCGCGGAGCGGTTCGTGGCCGCCGAGGACACCGAGGAGGCCGAGTACGACGCGCTCGGCGAGGCCGCGGAGGCGGCCGAGGGTCTGCTCGACGGGCCCGGTCGCCGGGTGGTCCTGGTGGCCGAGGTCGCCGACGAGGACGCCGCGTTCGGCCTCGAGGCGCTCGAGGCGGTGCACGCCGACACCGACGAGGTGGACCCCGGCGAGCAGGACCTGCCGGACCTGGGTTGGTACGCGACCCAGGAGATCGAGGACCTGATCGGTTCGGGGTAGCGTCGCGTCATGGACGCGATCACCCACCCCCCGATCCCGGTCAACGAGCCCAACCAGAGCTATGCCCCCGGCAGCCCCGAACGGGCCGCCGTCGAGGTCGAGCTGGCACGCCTGGGCGGCCGGACCCGCACCCTGCCGGCGGTCATCGGCGGACGTCGCCGCACCGGCGGCGGGGCCGAGTTCTCCGTCGTGCAGCCGCACGACCACGCGCACGTGCTCGGCGTCGGCCGGCACAGCTCGGCCGCGGACGCCGAGGCGGCCGTGAAGGCCGCCGCCAAGGCGGCGCCCGGCTGGCGGGCCCTGCCCTACGACGAGCGGGCCGCCATCCTGCTCAAGGCGGCCGACCTGCTCGCCGGCCCGTGGCGCGCGCGGCTCAACGCCGCCACCATGCTCGGTCAGTCCAAGACCGTCTGGCAGGCCGAGATCGACGCCGCCTGCGAGCTCATCGACTTCTGGCGCTTCAACGTGCACTACGGCCGCCAGATCCTGGCCGAGCAGCCGATCGCGAACGCGCCCGGCACCTGGAACCGCACCGACCACCGGCCGCTGGAGGGCTTCGTCTACGCGATCACGCCCTTCAACTTCTCCGCGATCGCGGGCAACCTGCCCACCGCTCCGGCACTCATGGGCAACACCGTGATCTGGAAGCCCTCGCCGACCCAGCAGCTCGCGGCCAGCATCACCATGGAGCTCCTCGAGGAGGCCGGGATGCCGCCGGGCGTGATCAACATGCTGCCCGGCGACGGCCTGGAGCCCAGCCGGGTGCTGCTCAACCACCCGGACCTCGCCGGCATCCACTTCACCGGCTCGACCCCGACCTTCCAGCACCTGTGGCGCACGGTGGGGGAGAACCTCACCTCCTACCGTGCCTACCCGCGGATCGTCGGTGAGACCGGCGGCAAGGACTTCGTGCTGGCGCACCCCAGCGCCGACGTCGACGTGCTGCGGGTCGCGCTGATCCGCGGTGCCTTCGAGTACCAGGGCCAGAAGTGCTCGGCGGCCTCGCGCGCCTACGTGCCGCGCTCGCTGTGGAAGAAGCTGCAGGGCCCGCTGGTCGAGGAGACCGAGTCGCTGAGCATGGGCGACGTGCGCGACATGTCGAACTTCATGGGCGCAGTCATCGACGAGCGCGCCTTCGCCAAGCACAAGAACGCGATCACGCGGGCCAAGCGCGCCGACAAGCTGCGCGTGGTCGCGGGCGGCCAGTGCGAGGACAAGGTCGGCTGGTTCGTCCGGCCGACGATCGTGACCTCTACCGACCCGACCGACCGGATGTTCTCCGAGGAGTACTTCGGGCCGATCCTGGCGGTGCACGTCTACGACGACAGCCGGTTCGAGCGGGTTGCCGACCAGCTGGAGTCGTTCGCGCCGTTCGGGCTGACCGGAGCCGTGATCGCCCAGGACCGGGCGGCCGTCGACTGGACGACCGAGCGGCTGCGGTTCGCTGCCGGCAACTTCTACGTCAACGACAAGCCGACCGGGGCGGTCGTCGGTCAGCAGCCCTTCGGCGGAGCCCGGGCATCCGGCACCAACGACAAGGCCGGCGCGGCCGACAACCTGCGCCGCTGGACCTCGCCGCGCTCGATCAAGGAGACCTTCGTGCCTCCGACGCAGGTGCGCTACCCGCACATGGGCTGAGGACGGGCTAGCGCGCCAGCCAGTCCCGCCCGACCTTGTTCTCGGCGCGCAGCGCCTTGCCGAGCATGTCGCCGATGAGGCCCTCGATCTTGCCACCGACGAGCGGGATCGAGGCCTTCACCTCGACGGCGACGACCTCGGTGACGCCGCCGTCGACCTCGGTCAGGCTCACCGTGCCCTTCATGTCACCGGGCTTGCCGGGGATGGTCACGTGCAGCGAGGCCGCGGTGCGGGAGGACCAGACCTCGCGCTGCACGATGTTGATCTCCTCGCCCACCAGCTTGCGGGCGAAGGAGGGAACCTCGTGCGCGGGGCGGAACTGGTCGACGGTGACCTCCATGCCGGTCGCGGTCGGGGTGATCGAGACGTCGCGGCGGGGGAAGCGCTGGAACTCGCAGACGGCGTCGCGGAAGGCCGCGTCCGAGAGCATCGCGTAGACCTGCTCGGCCGAGGCGCCGTCGTACCGGAGCTCGTAGCGGACGTTCCTGCTCATCAGCGCTCTCCCGCGAGCCACGCGGCGCCGACGGCCTGCTCCTTCTCGAAGCCCGCGGTCGTCAGGTCGACGACCAGCTTCTCGAGCTTGCCGCCGATCAGCGGCACGCTCGCCTTGACCTCGAGGTCGTAGACCAGCACGGAACCGTCGTTCCGGGGCTCCACCGAGGCCGTGCCCGACATCGAGGTCGGCTTGCCCGGTGTCTGGACGACGTACGTCGCGCGCGCACCGCTCCAGGTGAAGGTGTTGATCGCGCGGGTCGAGTCGCCGACGAACTTCTTCGCGAACGACGGCACGCCCTGGACCTCCTGCTCCTGGTCGATGACGACCTTCGGCGACCCGCCGGTACCGGTGACGGTCGTGGTGCTGGAGAGCGCTCCGGTCGCGGTCGCCACCCGGTCCCAGTAGGCGGGGTCGGCCAGCATGGCCAGGACGTCGTCGACAGGGGCCGCGTAGGCGAGCTCGTGGCGAAGTTTCATGGGCCCATCATGGCCCATGCCCGATGGCCTACGTTGGCCCCATGACGACGCCCGAGAACTTCGTGAGCTTCGGCGAGGACGGCGCGCTGCTCACCTACGGCAGCTACCTGCGCCTCGCGGACCTGCTGGACGCTCAGCACCTGGAGTCCGACCCGCCCGCGCACGACGAGCTGCTGTTCATCACCATCCACCAGGTCTACGAGCTCTGGTTCCAGCAGCTGCTCCACGAGGCCGAGACCGTGCGCGACGCGCTCGTGGCCACCCAGGCCGAGAGCGGTGGCCGGGACCTGTGGTTCTGCCGGCACCTGCTGCAGCGGATGCACGTGATCGAGCGGGTGCTGGTCGGCCAGGTCGACGTGCTGGAGACGATGACGCCGCAGGACTTCGCCGAGTTCCGCCAGCGCCTCGCCCCGGCCAGCGGCTTCCAGTCGGTGCAGTTCCGCGAGCTCGAGTTCCTCTCCGGGGCCAAGGACCCCGGCTACGTCAAGCGGTTCAAGGGCCTGACCGAGGCCGAGAAGGCCCGGCTGGCGCGGCGCCTGGAGGAACCCACGCTGTGGGACGGCTTCGTGCACGTCCTCGGCGAGGCCGGCCTGGACACCTCCTCGGACGAGGCCGTGACCGCCTCGCTGCGCGAGGTCGCCCTCCACCGCTCCTCCTACGCCGACCTGTGGGGCCTGGCCGAGGCGCTGCTGCAGCACGACGAGCTGGCGGCTGCCTGGCGGGCGCGGCACGTGGTGATGGTGGAGCGGATGATCGGCGCCAAGACCGGCACGGGCGGCTCGAGCGGTGCCGAGTACCTGCGCGGGCGGCTGCCGCTGAAGTACTACCCGCTGCTCTGGGAGCTGCGCTCCGCTCTCTAGCCCCGGTCGCCGTCGATCAGCATCTGTCTCGGGATCGAGACGATTCGGCGCGCGCCGTTTGTTGTCGCGCTGGGTGCGCGGTCCTAGCGTGGAGGTGTGCCCACGACCCCGGACGACGGCAGGAACCAGCTGATCGAGCGGATCTGCGCCTACGCGCGCTCCAGGCCCCCCGCGGGGCCCGAGGGGGTCCAGGTCGCCGAGCTGGTCCGCACCTACTACCAGCACGCGCCGTACGAGGACCTGGCGGAGCGCAACGACACCGACCTGTACGGCGCCCCGCTGCACCACCTGCGCTCGGGGGCCGAGCGTCCGCAGGGGACCGCGGTGGTCAGGATCCTGACCCCGAGCGTCGCCGACGACGGCTGGTCGGCCGGTGGCCACACGGTCGTGGAGGTCGTCACCGACGACATGCCGTTCCTCGTCGACTCGGTCACGATGGCCCTGGACCAGGCCGGGCACGGGGTGCACCTGGTCATCCACCCGCAGCTGCTGGTGCGTCGCGACGTCGCCGGGGCCTTGAAGGGCATCGTGACCGGGGAGGACCACGAGGAGGAGGCTGCGGCCCACGACCTGGGCCGCGAGTCGTGGATGCACCTGGAGATCGACCGGATCGGCGCGGAGGAGGTGGCGGCGCTCGGCGCCACCCTGGACAAGGTGCTCACCGACGTCCGCGAGGCGGTCGAGGACTGGCGCCGGATGCACGACCGTCTCGACGCGCTGGTGACCGAGCTCGAGAGCGACCCGCCCGCGCTGCCGGCCGAGGAGGTCGAGCAGGGCACGGCGTTCCTGCGCTGGCTCGGCGAGGACCACTTCACCTTCCTCGGCTTCCGCGAGTACCGCCTCGAGCGGCACGGGGACGCCGGGTCGGGGACCGAGGAGCTGGTCGCGGTGCCGGGCACCGGGTTCGGCATCCTGCGCTCCGACCCGACCGCGGCCGGGGTGCTGCCGCCGCTGGTGGCTGCGAAGGCTCGCGAGAAGACGCTGCTGGTGCTGGCCAAGGCCAACTCGCGGGCCACGGTGCACCGGCCCGTGCACCTGGACTACGTCGGGGTGAAGAAGTTCGACCAGGACGGCGAGGTCGTGGGTGAACGACGGTTCCTCGGGCTGTTCTCCTCCGCGGCGTACACCGAGTCGGTCACCCGGATCCCGCTGGCGCGGGAGAAGGCGCGCGCAGTGATCGCCCGCGCCGGCTTCGAGCCGATGAGCCACGCCGGCAAGGCGATGCTCGACGTGCTCGAGAACTACCCGCGCGACGAGCTGTTCCAGACCCCCGTCGAGGCGCTCGTCCCGGTCGCGACCACGGTGATGCACACCCGCGAGCGGCGCCAGCTCAAGCTGTTCATCCGCAGCGACACCTACGGCCGCTACTGGTCGGTGCTGGTCTACCTGCCGCGTGACCGCTACAACACCGCGGTGCGGGAGCGGATCGCGGCGATCCTGCTCGAGCAGCTGCACGGCGAGGAGATCGAGTACACCGCGAGCGTCGGTGACAACTTCGCGGCCCGCCTGCACTTCGTGGTGCGCCCGCCCGTCGGCGAGCTCGTCGGCGAGGTCGACGTCGCCGACCTCGAGCGGCGTTGTGCGGAGTCCGCGCGGTCGTGGACCGACGACTTCAGCGCCGCGGTGGTGGCCGAGTACGGCGAGGAGCGCGGCAGCCGGCTGGCCCGCAAGTACGCCGGCCGGTTCCCCGAGGCCTACAAGGAGGACTACCCGGCCAGGACGGGTGCCGCCGACATCGGTCGGCTCGAGGCACTCCTGGACGGTCCGGCCGAGGAGGGCATCGCGCTCTCGCTCTACGAGGAGGTCGGGGCGGCCCCGGGCGAGGCCCGGCTGAAGATCTACCGGGTCGGAGCACCGCTCTCCCTCTCCGAGGTGCTGCCGGTCCTCACCGCGATGGGGGTGGAGGTCGTCGACGAGCGCCCGTACGGTCTCGAGGGCCTGGACCAGCCCACCCACGTCTACGACTTCGGCCTGCGCCACCGCGGCGGGTTGCCGGCACAGGCGCGCGACCTCTTCGCCGACACCGTGCTGGCGGCCTGGCAGGGCCGCAACGAGGTCGACGGGTTCAACGCGCTGGTCCTCGGCGCCGGGATCACCTGGCGCCAGGCGCTGGTGCTGCGTGCCTATGCCCGGCACATGCTGCAGGGCGGCTCGCCGTTCGCCCAGGCATCGATCGAGGATGCGCTGCGGATCAACGTCGACCTGACCCGGCTGCTGGTCAAGCTCTTCGAGGCGCGCTTCGGCCTCGGCGACGAGGGTCACGACCCGGTACCTGCGGACGGGGAGTCCCGCACGGCGATGTGCGAGGAGCTCGAGGCGCGCATCATCAGCGCGCTGGAGCAGGTCACCAGCCTGGACCACGACAGGATCCTGCGCTCCTACCTGACCTGGATCACCGCGACGCTGCGCACGAACTTCTTCCAGACCGACGAGTCGGGCCGTCCGCACGACTACCTCGCGCTGAAGCTGGACCCCTCCGCGATCGGCGACCTGCCCGAGCCCCGGCCGCGCTACGAGATCTTCGTCTACTCCCCGCGGGTCGAGGGCGTGCACCTGCGCTTCGGCGCGGTCGCGCGCGGCGGGCTGCGCTGGTCGGACCGGCGCGACGACTTCCGCTCCGAGGTGCTCGGGCTGGTCAAGGCGCAGATGGTCAAGAACACCGTGATCGTGCCGGTCGGCGCGAAGGGCGGTTTCTACGCCAAGCAGCTGCCCGACCCGAGCGACCGCGAGGCCTGGATGGCCGAGGGCATCGCCTGCTACAAGACCTTCATCGCCGCACTGCTGGACGTGACCGACAACCTGCTCGACTCCGGCGACGGGCCGAAGGTGGTGCCGCCGCGCCAGGTGGTGCGCCACGACGGTGACGACACCTACCTGGTGGTGGCGGCCGACAAGGGCACCGCGACCTTCAGCGACATCGCCAACGAGGTCTCGCGCTCCTACGGGTTCTGGCTCGGCGACGCGTTCGCCTCCGGCGGGTCGGTGGGCTACGACCACAAGGCCATGGGCATCACCGCGCGCGGGGCGTGGGTCTCGGTGCGCCGGCACTTCCGCGAGATGGGGGTGGACTGCCAGGAGGAGGACTTCACCTGCGTCGGCATCGGTGACATGTCCGGTGACGTGTTCGGCAACGGCATGCTCTGCTCCGAGCACATCCGGCTCGTGGCCGCCTTCGACCACCGCGACATCTTCCTGGATCCCGACCCCGACCCGGCCATCTCCTACGTCGAGCGACGCCGCCTCTTCGACCTGCCGCGCAGCTCGTGGAAGGACTACGACGCCTCGCTGATCTCGCCCGGGGGCGGGGTCTACCCACGCACCGCGAAGTCGATCACGCTCGGAGCCGAGATCCGCGAGGCGCTCGGGATCGAGCAGACCGTGATGACCCCGGCCGCGCTGATGAACGCGATCCTCAAGGCTCCCGTCGACCTGCTCT
>JBJMIO010000144.1:0-30820 GCA_045806765.1 Marmoricola sp. | reverse complement strand
GGAGCGGCACCGTCGCCTCCCTCGATCTCGCGCCGGGCGATGCCGTCACCGCGGGAACCGCGGTGGCGGTGGTGATCGGTGGCAGGGCGGTGACCCTGACCGGTACCGTGCCCGAGTCCGCGATCTCCGAGCTCCAGATCGGGCAGCAGGCGCGCGTCAGCGTCCCGGGATCCTCGACCACGACCTCAGGCACCGTGACCGCGATCGGCCTGACCGCGGACACTTCGACGGGAAGCACGACGTACCCGGTCACCGTCACCGTGGAGGACCCGCGGATCGCGTTGCCCACCGGTTCGCGGGCGCAGGTCTCGATCGTGCTGGCGACCGCGAGGAACCTCGTCACCCTGCCGATCTCGGCGATCAGCCGCTCGGGGACCAGCGCCGTGGTGCGGACCTGGAACGGCACCACGCTCAGCCGCACCGTCGTCGTGCTGGGGGCCGTGGGGTCGCGCACCGTCGCGATCACGCGCGGCGTCTCGGCCGGGGAGAAGGTCGTCGTGGCCGATGTGGACCAGGCGATCACGGGGGCCAGCTCGGAGCTGGACCAGCGTGGCGGCTTCGGGCCGCCGGGCGGGGGTCAGTTCACGTTCAGCAAGAGCGCCGGCGGCGGAGGACCCGTGATCAGCAAGGCGAACTAGTTCCCGGGCCGTTTCCCCCAGACCGCCCCGGGTCGCGGCAGGATGGCTTCCATGAAGCCGATGCTCGCGACCCGGGGCGACCACGTCCCGACCGGGAGCCGGTGGGTCCACGAGGTGAAGTGGGACGGCATCCGCGCCCTGGTCGACGTGCGCGAGGGCCGCGTGCGGATCACCTCGCGCAACGAGAACGACGTCACGCCCGCCTACCCCGAGCTCGGCGGTCTCGCGGACGTCCTCGACGACGCGCTGCTCGACGGGGAGATCGTGGCGCTCGGTTCGGGTGCACCCTCTTTCCGCGACCTCGCCGACCGGATGCACGTGCGCGACGTGGCGAAGGCGGCGCGGCTCGCCGAGCGCAACCCCGTCACGCTGATCGCCTTCGACCTGCTCCGCCTCGACGGCGAGGACCTCGCGCGCCGACCCCTCGAGCAGCGCCGCGCGCTGCTGCTGGGGCTCGGCCTGGACGATGCCGCGTGGCAGGTGCCGCCGACGTACGACGACGGTGCCCTGCTGCTCGAGGCGGCCGAGGCCCAGGGGCTCGAGGGGATCGTGTCGAAGAAGCTCTCCTCGGCCTACCACCCCGACCGCCGCACCAAGGACTGGCTGAAGTTCCCGATCCGACCCACCGGCTCCTACGTCGTCGGCGGCTACCGGCACGAGACGGGGGGACGGGCGCGGATCGGCGCCGTGCTGGTCGGCGAGCCGACGGCCGAGGGCCTGGTCTTCCGCGGACGGGTCGGCTCGGGGATCGCAGGCAAGGCGGGCGAGCGGCTCGCCGAGCTCCTCGAGCCGCTGGCCCGCGAGACCTCGCCGTTCGCCGAGGACCTGCCGCGGCCCGACCGCGAGGGCACCGTGTGGATCGATCCGGAGGTGGTGGTCGACGTGCAGTACCTGACCCTGACCGCGGACGGCCGGCTGCGGCAGCCGGCGTACCGCGGCGTGCGTACCGACCTGACGGCCGAAGACCTGTGAGCCCGGCGAAGCACGAGCGCACCGAGGTCCAGGTCGACGTCGAGGGCCGGACCCTGACGCTGGTGAACCTGGAGAAGGTGATGTACCCGCGCACCGGCACCACCAAGGCAGAGGTGCTCAACTACTACGCGCGGATCGCCCCGAAGATCCTGCCCGTGCTCGCCGACCGGGCGGTGACCCGGATCCGCTGGCCGCACGGGACCGGCGAGAAGTCCTTCTTCGAGAAGAACATCCCCGGCGGCACCCCGAGCTGGGTACGGGTCGTCACGGTGCCGACCTCGGGTTCGCGCACGGCCTCCAAGCAGGACGGGGAGCTGAAGTTCCCCGTCGTCGACTCGCTGGCCACGCTGACCTGGCTGGTCAACCTGGCCGCGCTCGAGCTGCACGTGCACCAGTGGCGCGTCGACGACGACGGACAGCCGGTGAACCCCGACCGGATGGTGATCGACCTCGACCCCGGTGACCCGGCCGGCCTGATGGAGTGCTGCCAGGTCGCGCTGATGGTCCGCGAGCGCCTGGACGAGGACGGCCTGGAGACGCGGGCGGTGACCAGCGGGTCCAAGGGAGTCCACCTCTACGCCGACCTCGACGGCTCGCGGACCTCCAACGAGGTGCGCGACCTCGCCAAGGAGGTCGCCGAGGAGCTGCAGGCAGCCCACCGGGAGCTGGTGGTCTCGGAGATGACCAAGGCCAAGCGCGGTGGCAAGGTCTTCCTCGACTGGTCGCAGAACGTCGGGGCGAAGACGACCATCGCGCCGTACTCGCTGCGCGGGCGCGACCTGCCCTACGTGGCCGCGCCGCGGACGTGGGAGGAGATCGAGGCCGGCGCCGAGGACCCGCTCGGCCTCGAGCAGCTGCGGTTCGAGGAGGTCCTCGAGCGCGAGGGGTGAGGTCGCGCCGTGAATTCCGCGGCCCGGCACGCGAGGGCCACCGTGCGTTCAGGCGTGTGACAGGTCAGGTCTCCTAGCCTCGCGCCGTGACCAGGAACCGCACGCTCCTGCTCGCCTCCGTGCTCGTCCTGGCCGCTGCCGGCGTCCAGCTGCTGGTCTCGGGAGGTCACCTCTTCGACCTCGGGGTCTACCGCCAGGGCGCGGTCGAGGTCGTCAGGGGCACCGGTCAGCTCTACGACTTCGGCATCCGCGGCTACCCGTTCACCTACCCGCCCGCCGCGGCCCTGGCGCTGACGCCCCTGGCCTTCGTGCCGCTGGTGCTCCTCAAGGTGGCCTGGACGGTCCTGCTCGCCCCGACACTGGTCCTGGTGTGGTGGGTCAGCTTCCGCGCCGCCGAGCGCGGTCACCTCCGGCCGTGGGCGCCGACGGGGCTGCTCCTCGCCGTAGCGGTCGCGGGCTCGGCGGTGCTGCTCGACCCGATCGAGCGCAACTTCCACTTCGGACAGGTCAACCTCGTGCTCCTGCTCGTCGTGCTCCTCGACCTGCTCGGCTGGGTGGGCGAGGGCCGTCGGGGGCTGCTGACCGGGCTGGCCGCCGCGTTCAAGCTGACCCCGCTGGTGTTCCTGCTCTTCCTGGCACTGACACGGCAGTGGCGGGCTCTGCGCAACGCCGTGCTCGCCTTCGCCGGCGCGGCTGCTGCCGGCTTCGTGGTGCTGCCGGGGGAGTCGTGGCGCTACTGGACCGACCTGGTCGTGCACACCTCGCGGATCGGGCCGCTCGACCGCAGCAGCAACCAGTCGGTGATGGGCCTGCTCCTCCGCCTCGGTGCGCAGCAGGGGGCTTCCTCCACGACGCTGGTCTGGTTCCTTCTCGCCGGTGCCCTCGGCGCCGCCGGGACCGCGCTGGCGGTGCTGTGCTGGCGACGCGGGGAGGAGCTGCTCGCGGTCTCGCTCGTGGGCCTGGTCAGCCTGCTGGCCTCGCCGATCTCCTGGACCCACCACTGGGTCTGGTGCATCCCGCTCGGGGTCGGGCTCGCCTCGGCGACCCGTCGCTGGACCGGGAGCGCGCGAGCCGGCTGGATCGCCGCCGCAGGGTGGTGGGCCGTCTTCGTGGCCGCCCCGCAGAAGCACGTGCCGCAGGGGACCCCCGTCGAGCTGCTGCTCGGGTCATCGTACCTGCTGGTGAGCACCGCGCTGATGGCCTACGTCGCCTGGCAGCTGCTCGTCCGGGAGCCTGTGCGCAGAACGGATGCCGCGTCCGTGGGCGCCTCCCGGTAGCCTTCCGGTTTGTGGCACAACGCGACTACAACTCCGAGATCTCCCAGCTCCAGGCGACCATGAGCACGATCGGCAAGGTGCTCGACCTGGACGCGATGCGGGGCGAGATCGCCGCGCTCGGCGAGGAGGTCGCGGACCCGAACCTGTGGGACGACCAGGCCAACGCCCAGCGCGTGACCGGCAGGCTCTCCACGCTCCAGGGCGAGCTCGAGCGCGTCACCTCGCTCGAGTCGCGCCTCGAGGACCTCCAGCTGATGGTCGAGATGGCGGTCGAGGAGGGCGACACGTCCTCCCTGGCCGACTCCGAGGCCGACCTGGACCGGATCGCCAAGTCGGTCGAGCAGCTCGAGGTGCGCACCCTGCTCAACGGCGAGTACGACGCCCGCGAGGCGATCGTCACGATCCGTTCCGGGGCCGGCGGTGTGGACGCGGCCGACTTCGCCGAGATGCTGATGCGGATGTACACCCGCTGGGCCGAGCGCAACAAGTACGGCGTGGAGGTCTTCGACGTCTCCTACGCCGAGGAGGCCGGCATCAAGTCGGCCGAGTTCGCGGTGCACGCTCCGTACGCCTACGGGACCCTCTCGGTCGAGGCCGGCACGCACCGGCTGGTGCGGATCAGCCCGTTCGACAACCAGGGCCGGCGCCAGACCAGCTTCGCGGCCGTGGAGGTCGTTCCCCAGCTCGAGCAGACCGATGAGATCGAGATCGACGAGAACGACGTCCGCACCGACGTCTTCCGCTCGGGTGGCCCCGGCGGTCAGTCGGTCAACACCACCGACTCCGCGGTCCGCCTGACCCACATCCCCACCGGGATCGTGGTCTCGTGCCAGAACGAGAAGTCGCAGCTGCAGAACAAGGCCTCCGCGATGGTGGTCCTCAAGGCGAAGCTGCTGGCCAAGAAGAAGGCCGAGGAGGCGGCGCTGAAGAAGGATCTCAAGGGCGACGTCGCGGCGTCGTGGGGCGACCAGATGCGCTCCTACGTGCTCAACCCGTACCAGATGGTCAAGGACCTGAGGACCGAGTTCGAGTCGGGCAATCCCCAAGCCGTGCTGGACGGCGAGATCGACGGGTTCCTGGAGGCCGGCATCCGCTGGCGGCGCGGGGCCGAGGGCAAGGCGTAGCCGAAACACCGACCCGCGGGGCGTCCCCGGACGGTTGGGTCTGCTCACCTACAGTGGAGCCACTGTGATCAGATTCGAGAACGTCTCCACGACCTATCCAGGCCAGAACCGCCCCGCACTCTCCGACGTGACCGTCGATGTCGAGAAGGGCGAGTTCGTCTTCCTCGTCGGCGCCTCCGGCTCGGGCAAGTCGACCTTCCTGCGACTGGTGATCCGCGAGACCCGGCCCACCCACGGGCGCGTCTACGTCGCGGGCAAGGAGATCAACCGGATGGCGGGCTGGAAGGTGCCGAGCCTTCGGCGCAAGATCGGCACCGTCTTCCAGGACTTCCGGCTGCTGCCGAACAAGACGGTGGGGGAGAACGTCGCGTTCGCCCTGCAGGTGATCGGCAAGCCGATGAGCCACATCGAGAAGGTCGTCCCCGAGACCCTCGAGCTCGTGGGCCTGGAGGGCAAGGGCGACCGGATGCCCGACGAGCTCTCGGGTGGCGAGCAGCAGCGGGTGGCGATCGCCCGCGCGTTCGTGAACCGGCCGATGATCCTCATCGCGGACGAGCCCACCGGCAACCTCGACCCGACCACCAGCGTCGGGATCATGAAGCTCCTCGACCGCATCAACCGCACCGGCACGACGGTGGTGATGGCGACGCACGACGCCGGCATCGTCGACCAGATGCGCAAGCGCGTGATCGAGCTGTCCGACGGAGCCCTCGTCCGCGACCAGTCGCGCGGCGTCTACGGGTTCCAGCACTGAGAGCCGGGGGAACACCATGGCGCTGAAGTACGTCTTCTCCGAGACCCGCAACGGGCTCAAGCGGAACGTCTCGATGACCATCGCACTCGTCGTGACGATCTTCATCTCGCTCACCCTGGCCGGTCTCGGCCTGCTGCTGAACGCGCAGGCGCACAAGACCGAGGAGTTCTGGGGCAGCCGGCTGCAGATCACCGTCTTCTTGTGCAACGACGCCGACAAGGGCAAGCGCGGCACCCACTGCGACTCCGGTGAGGTCAACGACGCCCAGAAGCAGGCGATCACCGCGGCGATGATCCCGCCGACCGGCCGGACCGAGGTGAAGAAGTTCGAGCTGGTCACCAAGGAGCAGGCCTACGAGGCGTTCAAGCGCGTCTACGTCAGCAACCAGGACGACACCGCCTTCTCGATCCTCACCCCTGATGACATGGAGGAGCAGTACCGGGTCACGCTGAAGGACCCGAACAAGTACCTCGAGGTCGAGGACCAGCTGCGCGGCATGGACGGCGTGGCCGCGGTGCGCGACCTGCGCAAGGTCCTCAAGCCGATCTACTCCGGGATCACCTGGATGAAGTGGAGCGCGATCTCGGTCTCGGTCTTCCTGCTGATCGCCGCGATCCTCCAGGTCGCCAACACGATCCGGCTCGCCGCGTTCGCGCGGCGCAAGGAGATCGGCATCATGAGGCTGGTCGGCGCCTCGACGCTCTACATCTCGTTGCCGTTCCTGATGGAGACGCTGACCGCTGCGCTGATCGCCCTGGGTCTGACCGGGCTGACGATCGGCGGGGTCATGAAGTTCGGCATCCGTGACCGGTTGCGCCACAACTTCCAGGTCACCGAGTGGGTCAACTGGCACGACAGCCTGATCGCGTTCGCCGAGATCACCGTGGTGGGCATCGTCATCACGCTGATCCCGACACTCGTGATGACGCGCAAATACCTCAAAGTCTGAGTCTCGTCAGTTACGGTCACACCAGTTCACTTCTGCACCAGGCGTCACTTCACCAACGCAGATCTTCCCCGACTCTGAACAGGTTGACCGGTGGGACTTCCCCAGAACACCCGTCGCCACGTCTCCTGGACGTTGGCACTCCTCGGCACGATCGCCTTCGCGAGCGGTCCCGCGACGCTGTCCGCGCAGGCCGACGACCTGCACCACAAGAAGAACAAGGTGCACCAGGGCGTCAAGGCCGCGGGTGAGGCCCTCGAGGAGTCCAGCAAGTCCGCGTACGCCGCCACCCACCGCCTCCAGGCCGCGCAGTCGAAGCTCGCCGTCGCCCAGCGCAACCTGGCCTCGACCCAGGGCCAGCTGACCGCGGCGCAGGTCATCGACCAGCAGATGCAGGCCAAGCTCGCCGTCGCCCAGCAGCGCCTGGACCAGGCGAAGGCCGACCTCGCCGCCGGCACGGCCGCGGTCCTCCAGCAGCGCCGTGACATCGGCCAGGCCGCGGCCGAGGCCTACCAGTACGGCGACCCGCGCCTGATCGGTCTCTCCGCCATGCTCAGCGAGGGGTCCGACCCGGCCGACCTGTCCACCCAGCTCAACGTGGTGGACAACATGATCTACGACCAGACCCAGCTGCTCGGCCGGCTCAAGGCCGCCGAGGCGAAGCTCGCCGCCCAGAAGCAGAGCGTCGCCGACGCCGAGGCCTCGGTCGCCGACCAGCGCCAGGAGGCCGCGGTCAACCTGGCCCGCAAGAAGGTCCTCGAGCAGCGTGCCGCGACGGCTCGCTCCCAGGTCCTCGCCCTGGTCAGCACCCGCGCCCAGGCCCTGCGCCAGGCGCGCGCCGCCCGTGCCTCGGACCTGCACAAGCTGCACAAGCTCAAGGCCGAGGAGGCGCGGATCAAGCGGTTGATCCTGGCCCGCGCGCGCAAGCACCACGGCCGCGGCTTCAGCGGCAGCACCGGCGGCTTCCTGCTGCCCCCGGTCGCGAACAGCTACATCACCTCTCCCTACGGCTGGCGCATCCACCCGATCTACGGCTACTGGGGCCTGCACGACGGTGACGACTTCCACGCCCCGTGCGGCGTGCCCGAGCGGGCCAGCGCGAGCGGCACCGTGATCGACCAGTACTACTCCGACGTCTGGGGCAACCGGCTCTTCCTCGACGTCGGCAAGGTCAACGGCAAGGCGATGACCCTGATCTACAACCACATCAGCGCCTACCGGTCCCACACCGGCGAGCACGTCCGCCGCGGCCAGACGATCGCGCTGGCCGGCACCACCGGCTGGTCGACCGCGTGCCACCTCCACTTCACGGTGATGCTCAACGGCACCGCCGTGGACCCGCAGAAGTACATGTAACCCGGTTGCCCCGGGGTGAGAGACTTCTCGCCATGCCCAAGGAGCAAGGGCGCAAGCTGATTGCGCAGAACCGCAAGGCGCGGCACGACTACGCCATCGAGGACACCTACGAGGCCGGACTGGTGCTCGTCGGGACCGAGGTGAAGTCGTTGCGCGCCGGCCGGGCCACGCTCACCGACGGGTTCGTGGAGATCGACGACGGCGAGGCCTGGCTCCAGGGCGTCCACATCCCCGAGTACGCGCAGGGCACCTGGACCAACCACGCCGCCCGCCGCAAGCGCAAGCTCCTGCTGAACCGGGTGGAGATCGACAAGATCGAGCGGAAGGTCACCGAGAAGGGCTACACGATCGTGCCCATCTCGCTGTACTTCAAGGACGGCCGCGCCAAGGTCGAGATCGCACTGGCCAAGGGCAAGAAGAGCTGGGACAAGCGCCAGGCGCTGCGCGAGCGGCAGGACGACCGGGAGAAGCAGCAGGCGGTCGGCCGCCGGCTCAAGGGCCTGGAGTGACCGCACCCGCCTGGGAGTCCCTCGGGATTCCCGGACTCTTCGACGTGCACGTGCACTTCCTGCCGCCCAACATCCAGGCCGCGGTCTGGCGCCAGTTCGACGAGGCCGGGCCGAAGATCGGTCGTGCCTGGCCGATCCGCTACCGGGGTTCGGTCACCGAGCGCGTCGAGCAGCTGCGCGGATTCGGCGTACGGCGGTTCACCGCCCTTCCCTACGCCCACAAGCCCGGGGTGGCGGCGTACCTCAACGACTGGGCGGCGAGGTTCGCCGACGAGGTGCCCGAGTGCCTGCGCTCGGCCACCTTCTACCCCGAAGCCGGCGTGGGGAAGTACGTCGCCGACGCGGTCGCCGCGGGGGTGCAGGTCTTCAAGCTGCACACCCAGGTCGGTGAGTTCCTGCTCGACGACCCGGCCCTCGAGCCCGCGTGGGAGGTGCTGGAGACCAGTGGCGTCCCGGTCGTCGTGCACGTCGGCTCCGGTCCGGTGGGCAACGCCTTCACCGGTCCCGACCACGTGCGACGCCTGCTCGCCAAGCACCCGGCGGTGCGCGTCATCGTCGCCCACATGGGCGCCCCGGAGTTCGCGGAGTTCTTCGAGCTCGCCGAACAGTTCGAGCACACCCTGCTGGACACCACGATGGTCTTCACCGACTTCCTCGCCGCGTTCCCTGAGGAGCTGATCCCACGGCTGGCGGCCCTGGGCCCGAAGATCCTCTACGGCAGCGACTTCCCGACGATCCCGTACGACTACTCCCACCAGTACGACGCGCTCGCGCGCCTGGTCGGGCGCGCCCCCGGGCTCGACAAAGCCTGGCTGGCGGACGTCTGCTGGCACAACGCGGCCGCGCTCTTCGACGCATCCTGAACGCAGCGGCACCCCTCTCACCGCTGCCTCGTGAAGATGACGCCGTCGCCGGTGTAGGCGTGCTCGTAGTCGGGATCATGGATGCGCCGGTGGTGGAATCCGCAGAGCGGGACGGCCTGGTCGAGATCGGTCCGGCCGCCCAGGCACCACGGATCTCGGTGGTGCAGCTCGCACCAGGCGAACGGTCTCTCGCAGCCGCGGGCAGCGCAGGTCCGGTGGTGCACGGCCACCGCGATGCGCTGGCTCTCGGTGAAGCACCGGCTCGTCCGGCCGAGGTCGAGGACCTGGCCCGCCCCACCGAGGACGGCTGGCAGGATCCCGGACGCGCACGCGAGGCGTCGGACCTCGGCGGCGGAGATCGCGTGGTCGACGTCGAGGTGCGCGGCACCGACCGATGCGAGGAGCTTGCCGAGGTCGATGGTCACCACGACGGTGGCCGCGACCTTGGAGTGGAGCCGGTCGCTCGGCAGATGCTCGAGAAGCTCGGTGAACGCCAGTCCGGACTGGTGTGCCCAGTCACGGCGCCCGTCAGGGTCGCCGGCCTGGGCCGCGGGTGCACCGAGGTGGGCACGACGCGGTGAGGTCATCGACTGCACCGCGCGGATCAGCACGGAGGCCGCCGTCGTCGGCACCGTGAAGTGGCCCGAGGTGGTCCCGTCGCCGTTGTCGTGACACGTCAGTCGCGTCCGGTCGAGGGCGGAGCGCTCCTCGGCGCGCAGCAGTGCGTCCTCGTGCCTGTCGACCTCGGCCTGGTCGGCCTCGACCACGGCGATCGCGCGCCGCGCCTCCCTGCGGAGCTGGTCGGGGGAGAGGTCGGCAGCGCGCTCGACCAACGCCCGCTCGACCTTCTCCACGTCGATCGGCGAGAGACGGTCGGGCAGCTCCTCGGTCGCGCGGATGATCACCCGCGCGTGCTCGATCGACACAGCACCGTCGGTCAGGGCCGTCGAGGTGGGACGGGGCCCGGCTCCGGTCCCAGGCGCCAGGGCGGTAGCGAGCCGTACGTCGGCCGCGGCCCCCACCGCGCCGGAGCGCGTGCGCCGGGCGAGCCACGAGGAGGTGTCGGCCAGGCCGCTCCGCGCGGCCACCTGCTGCTGCTCGGCAGCGGCGACGACGGACAGCTTGACGGCCGTGAGGCGCCGGAGCTCGCGATCGAGGTCGACCACCAGCTCGTCGTACCGCTCCGCCGGACAGCGCGCGGCGATGCCGTCGAGATCATCGATCGCGGCGTGCAGCTCACGGACGGAGGTGGTCATGCCTCCATCGTTTCGAACACCTGTTCGAATGGCAAGAGGCAAACGAGATCTGTGGATAACCTTCGAAACCGATTCGTGGTGGACGGCTCGTGGCGCCTAGACTGGAGTCACAACTCAAGAGGGGCTGATTGGTTTCGACTAGGGACGCTTGTCCCAGGAGAAGCGGGTCGAGAAGCCAGCGTCATCTCGTAAACGATCGCTGGAAAACCATAGTTGCCAACTCTAATCGCAACGACTTCGCTCTCGCTGCCTGAGCAGTGATCGAAGGGTCAGACCGGGCATCTGCCTTCGTCCCGGATCCTGGCCTCATCTAGAAGGCTTGCTGATCAACTTCCGCGGGGAGGGTTGATCGGGACTTAATCCCGGCTGAGCCCGTCGGCGCACGTGTCCGTGCAAGCGCCGGGGCCGAGAAAAGCGCATACCGCGGACTGCACCCGGAGAAGACCTGGTTCGGCGCTCGAGGACGCGGGTTCGATTCCCGCCAGCTCCACCAGCCCTCATGAGGGAGAACCTCCCCGGCTCATGCCGGGGAGGTTCTCCACTAACGTCGCGTCCGTGGACATCGCAGCCCGGATCGCGGCAGGCCTCGGCGACTTCATCCTCTTCGCGGTCACGCCGCCCCGGGCATCGACGCCGGCCGACCGGCTGCCGGAGATCGCCCGTGCCACCGTCGAGCGGCTCGAGCACCTCGACCTCGACGGGCTGGTCCTCTACGACATCGACGACGAGAGCTCGCGCAACCCCGAGGAGCGGCCGTTCCCCTTCAGCCCGACGGTCGATCCGGCCCGCTACCGGACGAGCCACCTGGAGCGGTGGCGGACCCCGGTCATCGTCTACCGGGCGGTGGGCAAGTACCCGCGCGAGGACCTGCGCTCCTGGATCTCCGCACAGGACCCGCAGCGGACCCTCTCGGTGATGGTCGGTGCCGCCTCGAGCGGATCGGTGCCCGCGGTCTCGCTCGCCGAGGCGCAGGCGATGAGTGCCGACCTCAACCCCCATCTGCTGCTCGGCGGGGTCGCGATCCCCGAGCGGCACAGCCGCCGCGAGAACGAGCACCTGCGGCTCATCGCGAAGCAGGAGGCGGGATGCCGCTTCTTCGTCACGCAGGTCGTCTACGACCTCAACGCCGCGAAGAACCTCGTTTCGGACTACCGCTACGAGTGCGCGTCGCGGGGCCTCGCACCGGTCCCGATCGTGTTCACCTTCTCGGTCTGCGGCTCGATGAAGACCCTGGAGTTCCTGCGCTGGCTCGGGGTCGACGTCCCGAGGTGGATCGAGAACGATCTGCGGCACGCGACCAACCCGCTGGCGGCCTCCTCCGAGCAAGCGGCGGCGACCGCGGTCGAGCTCATCGACTACTGCCGGCGGCTCGACGTGCCGTTCGGCCTCAACGTCGAGAGCGTCTCGATCCGGCGCGAGGAGATCGAGGCCTCCGTGGAGCTCGCGGCCCGGCTGGCCGGCCACCTACGGCGATAGCCCCTGGAGGTGACCGGCCGGCGAGACGTGTGCTGACCCTCGTCCTACTGCGCGACGCCTAGCTTGCCGCTCCGACCAGCGTCCGCGACTCGAGGATCGCCGTGACCGGTGAGGGCCGGAAGCCCTTGATCACGAGTCACAGCCCGAGGGAGAATTCCCAGGCCGCGATCGGGAGCGCCAGCAGGAGCGCCGGTGCGGACGTCTGGTCGAACGCGCCGAACAGGGTCGCGAGGACCGAGCCGATGAGCAGGGGCGCGCCGAGGAGACCGATCGACGGCAGTGCCCGCGGCACCAGGCCGGACCGGTACAGCAGCGTGCCGAGCAGGAGAGCGTTGATCGCAGGCATCAGACCCGGACCGAGAAGGAACGTCCAGTCGCGCACGGCGACCAGCGACCTGCCGGCCAGGAGGAGTGAATGAGCATCGGAACCCGTGGCCCCGGAGTCGCGGAGCGACACGACGGCGAGCAGGCTGACGATGCCGATCACTACCACGGCTGCCTCCAGCAACCTGCTGACCACGAAGCCGAGGGCGAGGGCCTCGCTCTGGCGCTTGACGACGGGGAACAGCGCGACGGCGCTCGCCGCTGCCGCGAGCGCGTTGACCAGGTCGAAGACGCAGCCCCACACGACCTGGTGTGCGGAGCCGACACCGAGGATGAAGTCGCGGTGGTGCAGGACGGGGTCGAGCAGCGGCAGGGCCGGGATCGAGGCGGCGAACGTGAGCAGGTAAAGAGCCCCTGCAATGAGTGCGGTCTTCCTCAAGGAGCTCATCAGAGCCCTCCTTCAATGAAGGTGTACGGCGTACACCTATGACGTGAACCGTAGGTGTACGGCGTACACTTGTCAACATGACGCCCCCACCCGAATCCGAGCGCCGCTCACCCCTCAACCGCGACAAGGTGCTGCGCGCCGCTGTCCGCCTGGCGGACACCGAAGGGATCGAGTCGGTGAGCATGCGCCGGCTCTCGCACGACCTCGGCGTGGTGCCCATGGCGCTCTACAAGCACGTCGCCAACAAGGACGAGCTGGTGGGCGGGATGGTTGACGTCGTGGTCGGTGAGATCGCCGCGCCCGCTGAGGGCCTCGGCTGGAAGCCCGCCGTGCGCCATCGCGTCCTCTCCGCGCGAGAGGTCATGCTCGGTCACCCCTGGGCGTCGCGGGTGATCGAGGCCCGGACCACGCCGACGCCCGTGGTCCTCGCCTACATGGACTCCACGATCGCGCTGTTCCTCGACGGGGGCCTGTCGATCGACCTGACCCACCACGTGATGCACGCGCTCGGACCGAGGATGTTCGGGTTCACGCAGGAGCTCTTCACCGATCCCGCCGCCGCCGGTCTCGATCCCGCGGTGCAGGCAGTCATGCTCGAGCAGATCCGCGACGTCTTCCCGCACGTCGTGACGATCGCCACCGGAGCCGCGCACGACGCCGGCACCGTGGTCGGCCCGGGGTGTGACGACCAGTTCGAGTTCGAGTTCGGCATTGACCTCTTGCTCGACGGATTCGAGCGCCTGCACCAGGCGGGCTGGACCTCCCGCTAGGCAGAAGGTTCGACGATCCGCGGTGCACGCCGCCGACGCATTCGCGGCACCAGCGCCGGCACCCGCGCGGCGTACTCCTCGTACTGACGGCCGAAAGTGCGGCGCAGGTCGCGCTCCTCGAAGTGCACGCCGACCGCGATGTACGCCGTCATCCCGGCTGCGAGCAGCAGGTGCGAGGCGCTCATCCGCGGCGTCGCCCAGAACGCCACCAGCAGACCGGTCATCAGCGGGTGCCGGACGACGGCGTGCAGGCCGCCCACCTCCAGGCCACCCGTCGCATCCGGGCGCGGCTGCAACCACCCGGCCTGCCGCAGCCCCGTCAGCTCGAAGTGGTCGACGGCGTACGTCGAGGCGATCGCCAGCAGCCAACCCGCTGCGCACAGCCCCCACAGCGCGACGGCGCCCGGACCCCCGACGTGCCACACGCGGCCCCCGAACGGCTGCCATGCCACGAGCAGCACCGCCAGGCACACGTCGGTGACCAGCACGTACGTCGTGCGCTCGAGCTGCTGCGGGACGTGCCGCGCCATCCACGCCTTCACGCCGCGTCGCGCCATCACCGAGTGCTGCACCGCGAAGAGCACGAGCAGGGTGAGGTCGAGTACGACGGCCGCAGCGCTCCCGGTGCGCGCCGGCCCGTCGACGTCGTGGGGCAGGGCCACGCCGGCGAGGAACGCCGCCATCCACAGCGTCACGGCGTTGAAGCCGAGCCAGCCGAGGGCGGACAGGACGAGATCAGTGGTACGACGCTCCATGCGCTCCATCGTGGCGAGCCGACGACCCGCGCACAGCCGTGGAACTACCGCACTTCGGTCGTCGCGACGTACCAGGCGGCGACCTGGGCGCGGGAACGGAAGTCCAGGCGCAGACGGATCCGCTCGACGTGCGACTCCGCGGAGCGCTCGGTGATGCCGAGGCGGCCCGCGATCTCGCGGTTGGTCATGCCGTCGGCGACCAGGGCGGCGACCTCGCGCTGACGGGACGTCAATCCGCTCGGCACGTCGCGCCGCACGGCGGGCAGCCCGAGGAACCGGCGTACCTCCGCGACCACTGCGCCCGAGTCGCCGATCGCGGGCAGGTGCGAGCGACCGGGCAGCTCGACCAGCTCGGCCCCCGGGATCGCCGCGGCCAGCGCCCGACCCTGCGCGAGCGGTGCCGCACGGTCCTCGGTGCGGTGCAGCACCAGCGTCGGCGCCTGCACCTGCGGCAGCGCATCACTCACGTCGAGCTCGTAGGCCAGGCGGAGGAGCGCGACCGCGGTCTCCGCCGAGGAGGCCGCGCGCTGGTAGCCGGCCAGCGCCCGGCGGGTGCCGGCGTCCGCGTCCGGGGCGAAGAGATTGGTCAGCAGGTCCGAGCCCAGGCCCCAGCTCGCGGCGAGCAGCCCCAGCACGTGGTGCCGGCTGTCCTCCGCGCCGATCGCCGAACCGTCCGCCCAGCCGCCGTAGAGCACCAGACGACCCACCTGCTCCGGGTGCTCAGCCGCCCAGCTGGCTGCGACCGGTGCACCGAGCGAGAACCCCAGGACGTCGACCGGCGCCGTGCCGAGCTCGGCGAGGACCGCATCGATCGTGGCCAGCTCGAGCTCGAGGGTGCGCGGTCCGTCGTACGCCTCGGAGAGCCCGCAGCCCGGGCGGTCGTAGCGCACCAGGGTGCGCCCCTGGGCGAGTGCCGCGTAGAACTGCCGCTCGACCGGCACCGCCCAGCCCAGCTCGAGGTGGCTGAGCCAGCCGGGCACGACGAGCAGGCACGGGCCGCTGCCCGTCGCCTCGTAGGCGACGCCGCCCCCGCCCGGGAGCCGCGCCGTGCCGACCTGCGCTTTCACCCGGCCATTGAACCGCAGCCCGCCGCTGGTGCGCGTACGTCGCCTCCGACGGGGCACAGAAGGGCCATGACGACGTTGAACGCCCTCGCCCTGGTCTGCACGTTGAAGAGCTCACCTGCGCCCTCGAGCTCCGAGCTGCTCGCCCGCCAGGTGCTCGAGGCGCTCGGGGAGCACGACTGCACCGGCGAGCTCGTGCGGGTCGCCGACGAGAAGGTCGCCTTCGGGGTGAGCACCGACGAGCGCGACGGAGACGGATGGCCGAAGATCCGCGAGAAGGTGCTCGCCGCCGACATCGTGCTGATCGCGACACCGATCTGGATGGGACAGCCGGCATCGGTGTGCAAGGTGACGCTCGAGCGCCTGGACGCGGAGCTCTCGGAGACCGATGAGGAGGGCCGGATGTCGATGTACCCGAAGGTTGCCGCCGTCGCGGTGGTCGGCAACGAGGACGGCGCCCACCACGTCGTGGCCGAGGTCGCCCAGGCTCTCAATGACGTCGGCTTCACCCTCGCGGCCAACGCCTCGACGTACTGGGTGGGGGAGGCGATGGGCTCGGTCGACTACCGGGACCTCGACGAGACCCCGGAGAAGACCGCGAGTGCGACCAGCACGCTGGCCGCGAACACCGCGCACCTGGCGCGGTTGCTCAGCCCGGCGAACTACCCGGCTCCCTGAGCCGGCCCGAGAGCCACGGCGACCCGATCCACAGCGCCGCGAAGAAGGCCAGAGCGACGCCGAACGCGATTGCCCCGGCCAGGGTGCTCAGGACGATGTCGAAGACCAGGAACACCACGCCGCTGATCGTCAGCGCCATCATCACCAGCCCGGCGCGGGCGCACCGGTTCGCCGCCTCGACGAGCCAGTAGCGCGCGCGGTGGCGGAACAGCGCCCGGTGGAAGGCCACCGGTGCGACCACCAGCGCGGTCGTGGCCACCGAACCGGCGAGCACCACCAGGTACAGGGTGCGCTGGAAGTCCGTCAGGTCGCCGAAGCGCTGGCTGAAGGGCACTGTGAGCAGGAACCCGGTCAGGATCTGCACGCCGGTCTCGGTCACCCGGATCTCCTGGAGCAGCTCGTTCCAGTTGCGGGTCAGCCGGGAGTCGTCGGTCCGCACCGGTTGGTCGTGCTCGGTCATGACTGGTCTCTACCCGCTCGCGCGGGACCCACGCGGGGAGACGCAGGAGGAGGATGTGAACCGAGGACCCTGCTCATCCGTATCCCTGGACGGAGGTGGACGCGAGACCGATGGCCGAGGACCCGACCGTTCTGATGCAGCAGCTGCACGCCGAGCACTCGGCTGCGCTGTGGGGCTTCTGCCTGCACCTGACCGGTGACCCGGTCCGGGCCGAGGACGTCGCCCAGGAGACGCTGCTGCGCGCCTGGCAGCACCCGGAGGTCCTCGACGGCTCCCGCTCGGCCCGCTCGTGGCTGTTCACGGTCGCGCGCAACCTGGTGATCGACGAGTGGCGCAGCAAGCGCTACCAGAACGAGCGCGCCACCGACGAGGTCCCCGAGCCCGGCGACCCCGTCGACGAGACCGACACCCTGCTGCAGGCGTGGGTGGTGGCCGAGGCGATCAGCCAGCTCTCCTCCGAGCACCGAGCGGTCCTGCTCGAGTGCTACTACCGCGGCCGGTCGGTCGCGGAGGCCTCGCGCCGTCTCGGTGTACCGGCGGGGACCGTGAAGAGCCGCACCCACTACGCCCTGCGCGCACTGAGGCTCGCTCTGGAGGAGATGGGGGTGGGACGGTGAGCTGCGGTTTCGAGCACGAGGACGGGGCCTACGTCCTGGGCGCCCTGGCGCCCGAGGAGCGGGCCGCGTTCGAGGAGCACCTGAGCGGCTGCGATGCCTGCGCCACCTCGGTGCGCGAGCTCGCCGGCCTGCCGGGGCTGCTGGCGCGCGTGCCGGTCGAGGTCCTCGACCCCGACCTCGGCCCGGCCCGGGCGCCGCTCCCGGTGCCCGACACGCTGCTTCCGGGACTCGTACGCCGGGTGCGCCGCGCGCGCCAGCGTCGGACCTGGACGGTCGCCGCCGCGGCTGCCGCCGCGGTCCTGGTCGCCGGCACCGGTGTGGGCATCGTAACCGGTCACGACGACGGCGCCCCGCGTGCGCTGCCCAGCGCCGGACCGACCACCGCAGCGCCGCTCGCCTTCCGTCCGGTCGGGGCCGAGCCGATCTCCGGCTGGGTCTCGCTGACGAAGGTCGGCTGGGGCACCCGGCTGGACCTGACCTGCTCCTACGCCGAGGAGGACGCGGCGTACGCCGGCGGCTGGGGGGTGACCTACGTGATGGTGGTGACCCGCAAGGACGGGACCACCGAGCAGGTCGCCTCGTGGAAGGCGCTGCCCGGCAAGACGATGCGGATCCAGGCGGCGACCGCTTCCGACGTGGACGACATCGCCGGCGTGGTGGTGCGCACCGCCGCAGGCAAGGACGTGCTCCGCCTCAATGGCTGAACGCGGCCAGGAACCGGTCGCGGAAGGAGCTCATCGGCCACACCGACGCGTCCGGTGAGGGGAGCAACCCCGGGTCCCAGCCCCAGCCCGAGATCCGTTGCACCACCGCGGGGTCCTGCGAGATCACGCTGATCGGCACGTCGTGACCCGGGTCATTGCCGCTGACGGTGCTGTGGGGCTGGTGGTCACCGAGGACGACCAGCACCAGGTTCGGGTCGGGGTGGTCGGTCAGGAAGCCGGTCAGCGCGCGCCAGGTGTACTGCACCGACTCGCCGTACTGCTTCTTGATCCTGGCCGGGTCGCTGAAGACCTGGGCGTACGTCGGCCGCTGGGGCATCGCGCCGTAGGCCGAGCCGTCGCCGATCTGGTCCTCCGGAACGATCCGCGGCAGCGGGGTCCACGGGTGGTGGCTGGAGACCAGGTCGATCTCGGCCATCACCGGCTTGCGGCCTCTCGGGGCCAGCTGGGTGCGCCGGAACTGCTCGAGGGTGAACTGGTCCGGGATCGGTGCGTAGCCGAACTTCGGCCCGCGGTAGCCCACGTTGCGCGAGTCGGCGTACTGCGCGAAGCGGTAGAAGTCCTGACCCTGCGGCCAGGGCTCGGTGTCGGCGGGGACGTCGAAGACCGTGTGCCAGCCAGCCGCTCCGAACAGGCTGGTGAGCGTCATCCGGTTCGAGTCGAGCAGCTGGCCGTAGCGACGCTGGTTCTTGACCCAGAGCCCGGACTCGAGGGTGGAGTGCGCCAGCCAGGACAACCCGCCGAAGGTGGGGGAGGTGAGGAAGGCGCTGCGCTCGGAGTAGCCGGCCGCGTCGAGGGCGGCGCTGCCCTGGTCCAGGACCGAGTCGATCGCCGGCGAGAACGTCGTGCCCTGCACGGCGACCCGTCCGTAGCTCTCGACGAAGACCACCAGCACGTCCTTGCCGGCGAGACCGGTGAGCAGTCCGGCGGGGTCGGTGGCGGCGCGGGCGGCGTACGGGTCGTCGGCGATCTGGGTGGCGAAGACGTGGGTGTCGGTGACGTCGGCCCTGATCAGGTTGACCTCGGTCACCACCAGCCCGGCCGCGTTGCTGCTCACCAGCGGCACACCGACCGCCAGGCACACGCCCCAGGTGGCCGCCAGGACCGAGGCGGCGCGGACCGAGGGCCGTTGTCGCGACCGCACCGCCCCGACCAGGCGGAGGACCGCGGCGGGGATGGTGAGCAGCAGGGCCAGGGAGACCAGGCACCCCAGCGCCGCGACAGCCACGGCAGGTCCGTGGCCGATCGAGTCGGCGAGCACGCCGACGCCGAAACCGAAGTAGGACCAGTCGCTGATCGGGTCGAAGGCCCGGTCCAGGTAGACGTGGAAACCGAGGTCCAGGGCGCTGAGGAGCAGCAGCGTGGCCAGCAGCAGGCCGCCGAGGGCGGCCAGCCCGGTCCGGGCCCTCCGTGCGGGCACCGCCGCGATCAGGACCAGCACGACGATCTCGGCCGGAACGCGCACCAGCGCGTGCGCGCTCAGGCCCTCCCGGGCGGCCGGGGCGATCATCGCGACCCACACCAGCAGCAGCGCGAGGACCGTGCGCGCCGGCACGGTGAACCCGGGGCGCGGCGCGCGCCACCGGTCGACGGCCTCGTGCAGGAACGACTCGGCGAGCAGTGCCGCCACCACCGCGACGGCGACCTGCGCGAGCGGACCCGGCACCGGCAGTGCGACGACCGCGGCCAGGGTGACGCCGGTGCTCGCGGCGACCGTGCGGCACCACGGTCGGGGCCGCCCCGGGGCAGTGCGTAGCGCGGGGACGATCGCGAAGAGGGCCCCGAAGAGGTAGCGGGCGATGCCGATCCCGAGCACCCAGCGGCCGAGGTCACCCGATGCGATCGCGCTGAGCACCAGGATCAGCACCGCGTCGGCCTCGGCGTCCAGACGCGCGCCGAGCCGGGTCTCGGTGCCGGTCGCCCGGGCCAGCCGCCCGTCGGCGAGGTCGGTGAGCAGGGCGGTCCCCGCGAGGACACCGAGCACCCAGGGCGGTGCCCCGGTGCCGGCAGCGAGCGCCAGACCCGCCGTGAGGGCGAACCTGCTGGCGGTCACCGCGTCGGCGGCCGTGAGTCGCTCGGGTCGCTGCTGAAGCGCCAGGTGAACCACCGCCGCTGCTCCTCCGTGTCTAGGGATACGTAGACGGAGACGGACGAGAAGGCCGGGAGGTTCAGGTGCAGGAGCGCGCGTTCTGGGTGAGCCCCGGTCGCGGCGAGATCCGCCCGGTCGAGGTGGCCGAGCCGGGTCCCGGCCAGGTCCGCGTCCGCACGCTGCGCTCGGGCATCAGCCGCGGCACCGAGACGCTGGTCTTCCGTGGCGCCGTCCCGGTCGACCAGCACGAGCGGATGCGCGCGCCGCACCAGGACGGCGACTTCCCGGGCCCGGTGAAGTACGGCTACCTCAGCGTCGGCGTCGTCGAGGCCGGCGAGCCCGCGCTGCTCGGCCGGACCGTGTTCTGCCTGCACCCGCACCAGACCGCGTACGTCGTCCCGGCGACCGCGGTGACGCCGCTGCCCGAGGGAGTGCCCGCCGATCGCGCCGTCCTCGCCGGGACCGTCGAGACCGCGCTCAACGCGCTCTGGGACGCCGCACCGCTGCTCGGGGACCGGATCGCGGTCGTCGGGGCCGGGATGGTCGGCTGCTGCGTCGCGCGGCTGGCCTCGCGGCTGCCAGGTGCCGAGGTGACGCTGGTCGACCTCGACCCGACCCGGGCCGAGACGGCCGCGGCGCTCGGCGTCGCCTTCGCCCACCCCGAGGAGGCCACCGGCGGGCGCGACCTCGTCGTGCACGCGAGCGCGACCGCGGCCGGCCTCCAGCGCTCGCTGGAGCTCCTCGCCGCCGACGGCGAGGTCGTCGACCTGTCCTGGTACGGCGACACCCCCGTCACTCTCGACCTGGGCGGGGCGTTCCACTCCGGCCGGCTGCGCGTCCGCGCCAGCCAGGTCGGTGAGGTCGCGCTGGTGCGGCGGCACCGGCGCACCCACGCAGAACGCCTCGCCCTGGCACTCGAGCTGCTGCGCGACCCCGCGTTCGACGTGCTGCTCACCGGCGCCTCGGCCTTCGAGGACCTGCCCGACGTGCTCGCCGGCCTCGCCGCCGGTGCCCCTGGGCTGTGCCACACGATCACCTACCCCGAGGAGTCCTGATGTTCGCCGTCACCGTCCGCGACCACGTGATGATCGCGCACAGCTTCACCGGCGAGGTCTTCGGACCGGCGCAGCGGCTGCACGGCGCGACGTACGTCGTCGACGCCACCTTCCGCGGGCCGGGCCTGGGACCGGACGGGATCCTGGTCGACATCGGTGCGGCCGCCGAGCAGCTCAAGGAGGTGCTCGCCGCGGTGAACTACCGCAACCTCGACGACGAGGACGTCTTCAAGGGTACGAACACCTCCACCGAGGCCGTGGCCCGCTGGGTCGCCGACGAGCTGGCAGTGCGGTTCGGCGGCGACCCGTTGCTGACCGGTCTGGTGGTGACGCTGCACGAGTCGCACGTCGCGTGGGCGAGCTACGAGAGGGCGCTCTGAGATGCGCACGCCCCGGGTCGACCTTCTCGCGCCACCCGGTTTCACCGACCGCCCGAGCGGCGGCAACCTCTACGACCGGCACCTGCGCGACGGACTGATCGCGCTGGGCTGGGCGGTGACCACCCACGAGGTCGGTCCGGGCGACGAGCTGCCGGTGGTCCCGGGCGGCCGCCTGGTGCTGGCCGACAGCCTGGTGACCAGCTGGGCGGCCGACGCGCTCCTCGCCTCCGGGTCAGCCGTGGTGCCGCTGGTGCACATGCGCTTCGGCACGCCCGGGGAGCGCGAGCTGCTCGCGAGCGCCCCGGCCGTGGTGACGACGAGCGCGTGGACGCGACGCACGGTCCTGGCCGACCGTGCCGTCGACCCGCGTCGGGTGCACGTCGCCGAGCCCGGGGTGGTGCGCCCGCGGGTGTCCCCGCGCGTATCCCCGCGCGTGTCCCCTCGCGCGGGCGAGGCGACCGAGCTTCTCTGCGTCGCCGGGCTCGTCCCGGCCAAGGGTCAGGACGTGCTCGTGCAGGCGCTCGCCGGTCTCACCGACCTCGAGTGGCACTGCACGCTGGTCGGAGCCGGCGAGCGCGAGCCCGACTTCACCGACGACCTGCGCAAGGCGGTCGCCGACGCGGGCATCACCGACCGGGTCCTGTTCGCCGGCGAGCTCACCGGCGCCGCGCTGGGGGCGGCGTACGCGGGGAGCGACCTGCTGGTGCTGCCGACCCGGACCGAGTCCTACGGGATGGTGGTCACCGAGGCGCTCGCGCACGGGCTGCCCGTGGTGGCCAGCGCCGTCGGCGGCGTGCCGGAGGCGCTCGGGGAGGTCGACGGCGCCCATCCCGGCATGCTCGTGCGGCCCGGGGACCCCGAGGCCCTCGCGGTCGCGCTGCGGCGCTGGCTCGAGGACCCGGTGCTGCGTCGCTGGTTGCGCACCACCGCCCGCCGGCGGTTGGCGGGCCTGCCCCGGTGGGAGGCGACGGCGGCGCACGTGGCCGGCGCGCTCCGGGCGGCGCAGGAGGTGTCGTGAGCCAGGTCCTCGAGGCCCGCGCACCGTTGGACCTCCGCTGGTTGCGGGTGGCCGGCGGGGCGCTGGTGATCCTCGTCCTGGTCCACGAGGTCGGGGCCGAGCCGCTCGTCGACGGCCTGCGTGCGACCAGCCCGTGGGCGGTGCTCGCGGCCCTGGTCCTCACCGCGGGCACCACCTGGTGCTGCGCGGTGCGCTGGTCGCTGGTCTCCGCGCGCCTGGGTTCCGCGGTGCCCGCGCTCGCGGCGTACAAGGCCTACTACCGCTCCCAGCTGATCAACGCGACGCTGCCCGGTGGCGTCGTCGGGGACGTCCAGCGCTCCCTGCGCCACGGCTGGCGCGGGGTGCTCCTGGAACGGGGGATCGGACAGGTGGTCCAGGTTGGACTGGTCGGCGCGCTGCTGCTCCCCGGTGGCTGGCGCTGGCCCGGTCTGGGGGCGGTGCTCCTGGTCGTGCTGCTGGGAGGCAGTGCTGCGGTGCTGTCGGCGCTGAGCACGACCGGGCACCTGCTCGTCTTCCTCCTCGCTGCCGCCTCGGTCGGGGTGGACCTGCCGCTGAGCACGCTGGTGACCGTCGGTGCGCTGGTCCTGCTCGGCTCCTCGATCCCTCTCAACGTGGCCGGCTGGGGACCGCGCGAGGGCGTCGCGGTCGGGGCCTTCACGGCGTACGGCGCGAGTGCGACGACCGGCCTCACGGTCGCGGTCACCTTCGGGGTGCTGGCCACGATCGCGGTCCTGCCGGGCCTGGTGTTCCTCGGAGCCCGTCGTGACTGAGCACCCGACTGAGCGCCCCTACACCCTGCTGTCCTGCGGGATCTCGCTGGACGGCTACCTCGACGACGCCAGCGAGCAGCGGCTGCTGCTCTCGAACGAGGCCGACTTCGACCGCGTCGACGAGGTCCGTGCCGGCAGCGACGCGATCCTGGTCGGCGCGGCCACCGTGCGCAACGACGACCCCCGCCTCGAGGTGCGCTCGGCCGCACGGGTCGCCGACCGTGTTGCGCGCGGGCTCCCGGCCCAGCCGGTCAAGGTGACCGTGACCAACCGCGCCAAGCTCGACCCGGCCAGCCGGTTCTTCACCGTCGGCGACGGCCCGAAGCTCGTCTACTGCGCCTCCGACACCGCCGACATGGCCAGGGGCGAGCTCGGTGCCCGCGCGAGGGTCGTGGACGCCGGGCAGCCGGTCGAGCTGGCGGGAGTCTGCGCCGACCTGCACACCCGCGGGGTGCGGCGTCTCATGGTCGAGGGCGGCGGCGAGGTGCACACCCAGCTGCTCACCGCGGGACTGGCCGACGAGCTCCGCCTGGTCGTCGCGCCGATCTTCGTCGGCAACCCGGCCGCCACCCGCTTCGTCGGACCGGGCACGTTCCCGCACTCCGGCCCGCACCGGGCGCGCCTGGTCGAGACGCGACCGATCGGGGACGTGGTGCTGCTGCGCTACGCGCTGTCCGAGCGGTTCGACAGCCGGGCGTGGTGAAGCTGGCGTGACGAGGCTCAGGCGCGCTCGAGCATCCCGCGCACGTAGGCAGCCTGGCCGACGTGCTGGGCGCAGTCGTCGATCACGCTGACCAGCCGCACGCCGAGGGTCACCGGCGGGTCCCAGCGCTCGTCCACGACCCGCTCGAGGTCGGCAGCCGCGAGGGTGCCGAGGTAGTCGTGCACCATCGCGGCGACGGCGTCGTGGTAGCCGGCCAGGAGGTCTGCGGCGACCCGTACCTGCCCCACCTCGTCGGCGCCCTGCCCGTAGCCGTGCGCCTCGGGCGGGAACGGCAGCGCGAACCGCTCGTACCAGCCGTCACGGGTCCACACCTGCTCGACCCCGGCGACCTCGGCGACGTGGTCGTCGGCGACCCGGGTCAGGTGCCAGACCAGCCACGCGATCGAGTTCGCGCGCGGATCGGGCCGCCAGGCCAGCTGGTCCTCGTCCAGTCCGGCGACCACCTCGGGCACGGCCTGCCGCACCCGGTCCATCGCCTCGATCAGCACCGCGTCGATCTCCACGTCACTACTCTGCCCCCATGACCCTGACGCCAGTCCTCCGCCCGGACACCTTCGCGGGCCGCTCGATCCTCGTCACCGGTGCTTCCTCGGGGCTGGGCGCCGCCGCGGTGCGCCGCTTCGCGGCCGCCGGCGGGGACGTGTACGCCGCTGCTCGCAACGCCGAGCTGCTCGCGGAGGTCGCGGCGTCCTGCGAGGACCTTCCCGGGCAGGTGGCCTTCGGCTCGCACGACATCACCTCCCCGGACGCCTGCCGTGCTGCCGTCGCCGGGGCCGTCAGTGTCTTCGGCCGCCTCGACGTGCTGGTCAACAACGCGGGGCGGCACGACTTCCGGATCACCACCGAGGTCACCGACGAGCAGTGGGCCTACGACGTCGCGCTCAACCTGAGCGGCGCGTTCTTCACCTCCCAGGCCGCGATCCCGCACCTGCTGGCCGCGGGCGGGCACGGCAACATCGTGAACGTGGCCTCGGTCGCGGGCCTGATGGGCGAGGCGTACTCGGCGGCGTACACCGCCTCCAAGCACGGGATCGTCGGTCTGACCAAGGCGCTCGCGATCGAGTACCTGGACGCGCCGCTGCGGGTGAACTGCATCTGCCCCGGCGGGATGAACACCCCGCAGGTGACCACGATCGAGGTGCCCGAGGGTGCCGACTGGGACCTGATCATGCGGGTCTCGGCCAAGCGCGGCCTGATGGAGGCCGACGCGGTCGCCGCAGTGATCACCTTCCTGGCCAGCGACGACGCGGCCGCGGTGCACGGCAGCATCCAGCCGGTCGACCAGGGACACCTGGCGGGCTGACCAGCTGGTACTGGCCAGCTGCTAGCCGGCCAGGGGGAGCGCGGCCGGTGCGAGCAGCTCGGCGATGAGGTGCTCCCAGCGGTCGGCGATCCGCTCGGGGAGATACAGCTCGGCGTCGCGCAACGCCTGGGCGCTCATCGATGCGCGCAGCGCGTCGTCGGCCACCACCTGCTCGAGCGCGGCACTCAGCGCCGGGATGTCGCCGTTGGCCACCAGCCGTCCGTTCACGCCGTCGCGGATGATGTCGCGCGGTCCGCGCGGGCAGTCGAAGCTGACGATCGGGAGGCCGGTGCTCAGCGCCTCGAGCATCACCATCGGGAAGCCCTCGGCAGCCGAGGCGCAGGCGTAGACCGAGGCGCCGGCGAAGGCGGCCGGCAGCTCGGAGGTGTAGCCCTCGAGCGTGACCTGGTCCCCGACGCCGAGCTCGGCCACGATGCCGGCGAGCTTCGCCTCCAGGCGGCCGTGGCCGTAGATCCGCAGCCGCCAGTCCGGGTGCTTGCGCGCGACCGGGGCGAAGGCGCGGATCAACCGGCCCATGCCCTTGCGCGGCACGAGCCGGCCGGCGGCGATGATCGTGCGGGAGTCGTGCGCCCCCGTCCGCTCGCGCGGCTCGCTGATCGGCCAGGACAAGGCGTTGGGGATCGAGGTCACCCGGGTGCGCGCGGGCAGGGTCCGCGAGTAGTCCTCGGTGTCGGCGCTGGTCAGCGTCACGAACGCATCGAGGCCGTTGCGGCACGCCAGCTCGATCAGCGCCATGCTGCCGATCTCCTTCGAGCGCGACTCGAAGTTCAGGTGGTCCTGGCCGATGGTGACCACACCTGGCCGGGTCAGCCGGGCTGCGGCGACGTGCAGCGCCGGTCGGGTGGAGATCACGACGCCGTCGCGGACGGCGTACAGCGCCTCGGCCAGCACCCGGTCGGTGAGCGCGGAGAGGTTCGGGAACCCGTAGCCCACCGAGAGCTGCGAGGGCCTGCGGGCGAGCCGGTTGCGGACGGCGTGCCGGCTGATCCGGCGCCGGTACCGCGGTGCCGGACGGCGCACCTGGTCCGCCGCGGCGCGGGGGACCGCCGGGTGGTCGAAGAGGTAGCGGACACGGACGCGGTCCGAGACGGCGTACGCCGGGCCCTCGTCGCGCCGGTAGAGCGAGATGATCTCGACTGGGTGGCGCTCGGCGAGCGCGTTGGCCAGCGTGACGACCGCTCGGCAGACGCCGTCGCGTGCGTCGATGTTGTAGGTCAGGAAGTGCACCGGGGTGGTTCCGCTCGTGCGTGCCCTGGTCGTTGATCCGCTCATTGGTCCGCCCCCTCGGGTCGTGCTACCGACGCTAGGCACCTGACCTGAACGGGGGCTGACGCCGGGGTTACCAGAACCCCGACGCCAGCCGAACCGAGATGAGGACCATGGAGCAGGACTAGTAGCTGAACGTGGTCACGGGCTCCTCGCCGATCCACTCCCACAGCTGGACGGTGCCGCCCAGCGTGGCGTGGTCCGGCAGTGCGTCGGCGTCCAGGCGCCGGGCGTTGAAGCACAGCGGGCACACCAGGAACCGGCCTCCGGCGGCCTCGTAGCGCTTGAGCAGGTCCTCGACCGTGGGGCAGCCCTCGCACGCGGTGGCGACCGCGTACCCGCTCAGGGTGATCCGGACGGCCTCCTTGGTCACGAACATCAACGTCTCGCGGCCGGCCTCCGCTGCACCGACGGCGACGAGGAGCGCGACGGTGAGCTTCTCGGGGTCCTCCAGCCCGGTGGTCAGGCTGATCGCGGCGCGGGTGCTCATGACTGCACCCGTGCCGGCTGCTCGGCGTGGAAGCCGGAGCACAGCAGGTCGATCGTCGCGATGCGCTCGGCGCCGGTGAGGTAGACGTGCTGCTCGGCGACCCGCGCCGAGCTGTCGGTCCCGGTCATCCGGATCCGCCAGCGCAGGCACACCTTGTCGCCGATCTGGCTCGCGGAGGCGTCGAGGACCTCGAATGCGTCGTCACCGCCGAACCAGGCGGTGAACTTCGCACCCACCTCGGCAGCGGAGCCCAGCTCGAAGGGTCCCGGCGGGACCAGTGCGCGGAAGCGGACCCCGGTCTCCAGGCACCCGGCGAGGGCGTCGAAGTCGCGGCGGGTCAGGGCGTCCAGGAGGCCGCCGGCCACGGGCCAGGCGGGGAGCTCGCCGGCGCGGTGGGCGTCAGGGGTGATGCGGCAGAGGGTGTCGGTTTCCATGACTCCGTTCTACGAGCGCGGGCGCCCCTGCTACATCGGCAGATCTCCCGATCTTTCGTCCTGCCCGGAGTCGGCGCCGGCGTCCACCAGGCCGTGCCGCAGGGCGAACATCGCGGCTGCGCCCCGGGAGGTGACGTCGGTCTTGGCGAAGATGTGCTCGATGTGGGTCGCCGCGGTCCGCGAGCTGATGCTGAGCGACTGCGCGATCTCCTTGTTCGAGCGGCCCCGCACCAGCAGGCGCAGCACGTCGACCTCGCGCGCCGTCAGACCCGCCACCGCCGTACGCCGCCTGCGGACCGGGTGCCCGGCGGCAGCGAGCACCGAGCGGACCGCGTCAGCGTCCAGCCGTCCTGCCCGCACCTCCTCCTCGCAGACCGCCCGACGGGCCCCGCCGTCCAGGGCCGGCCGGCCCGGCCGGTCCTCGGCGAGGGTCTGGTAGACGTCGGCCGCGGCCAGGATCCGCGCCGTCGGCGGGATCGCGGCTCCCGAGGACCCGCGCGGGTAGCCGGAGCCGTCCGAGCGCTCGTGGGCCATCGCGGCGATCGCCCCGATGCCGGCCAGCTCGGGCTGGCGCGAGCAGATCCGCTCGGTCAGGTAGGGCACCGTCCGCACGCGCTCGCGCTCGCCGGAGGTCAGCGTCTCCTTGTCCCACGTCGCGGTGGAGACGCCGGTCGCGCCGATCCGGTGCACCAGCGCGGCGCGGCGTACCAGGGCGACGTCGGTCTCGCCCATCCCAGCCGTCCTCGCCGCGCTCGCGGCGAGGGTCGCGACCGCGCGGGAGTGTCCGAGGTACCAGGTGGACTTGAGGTCGGCGTAGTCGGCGAAGATCTCCAGCACGCCGTCGAGCTCCCCGGGCCCGACCTCGCGGTCCAGCGCGGCGCACCCGGCGATCACCGTGCTCCACGCGTCGACGGCGTCGAGGTCGCCGAAGACGGCCTCGGACTGCTCGGCGCACAGGTCGACCAGGCCCGGGTCGAACTCGGTGCCACGCCGCTCCCGCAGCATCTCCAAGGCGGCCCCGAGTCCGCGGGTGCGGTGGAAGACCTCGGCGTCGTCGGCGACCTGGACAACGCGCATGACCGTCTCGATCTGGTCACCGCGGCTCGTGCCGGGCGTGCCCTTGCCGTCCCAGCGCTCGAAGGCCTGGGCGAGCGCGCCGCGCACGCGGTCGTCGAGGCCGAGCCGGTCGGCGATGTCGCCGGTGGTGGCGCAGTGCGTCACGAAGCTGGTCGCGGCCTCCGAGAACCCGCCGGCCAGGAACCGGCCGATCATCGTCATCCGCCGCCAGGACCCGCTGCCCAGTGCGACGTGGCTCAGCATCATCCGCATCATCGGCATCCCGGCCTTGTCGACCTGGTAGCTCATCGCGCGGATCTGCCGGTCGTCGCCGAACCAGTAGGCCATCTCGGGGGAGTCGGAGATGCAGCCGACCCAGGCGAGCAGCGAGACGTAGAAGGTGGCTGCCTGCTCCTCCTCGTCCAGGCCGGCCAGAGCGGCCAGCCGGGTGGCGATCACGGTCTGGCGCAGGACGTGCTCCTCGGGCTGACCGAGCCCCAGGTCGGTGGCCAGGGAGAGCGAGGCGACGAGCTCGGCCAGCCGCACTCAGACCTCCACGGTCGTGGCCTGGCCGGGGTCGAGCCAGGTGACCCGGTCGGCGAAGCGCGAGGTCGCGAGCACGGGCTCGGCGACCGGGCGGTCCTGGGAGAAGTGCGACCAGCCCTCGTAGTGCACCGGCACCACGGTCCTCGGCTCGACCAGGTCGATCAGCTCGGCGCCCGCGCGCGCGTCCATCGTGTAGTGCAGCGGACCCGAGAGGTAGCGGAAGCGGACCGCGCCGAGGTGGATCAGCAGCGTGCCGACGTCGATGCGCCGCGGCACCTCGCGCAGGGCCGGGTAGAGCACGGTGTCCCCGGTGATCCAGAGCTGCCCGTGCTGCTGGCCCTCCCACGCCAGCGCGAAGCCGATGACCGGGCCGGTGATCGGGTCGCTGCCGGCGACCCCGTGGCGGCACGGCGTCGCGGTGATCGTGATCGCGGGCCGGCCGGGAGCCTCGAGGGTCGCGGTCTCCCAGGCGGCCATGCCGTGGCAGTGCGGGCCGAGCGCGGCGGCCCCCTTCCTCGTCGTGTACGTCGTGCCCCACTGCGGGAGCAGGGCCTCGGCGCTCGGGTCGAGGTTGTCGCCGTGGTGGTGGTGGCTGACCAGGACGGCGTCGATCCGCCCGAGCTCCTCGGGGGTCCTCGAGGGGCCCGCGAGCTTGCGCGAGGTGGTGCCCCAGCCGAAGAAGTAGCGCTTGCCGGGCGGGTCGAAGGTGGGATCGGTGAGGATCCGCCACCCCGCCACCTCGATCAGCGCGGTCGGGCCGCCGATGTGGGTGATCCGCGCCCGGCTCGCGTCCGCGGAAATGGGTGGCTCCGGGGTCATGGCTGCATCGTAGGGTTCGGGCCATGCCCGCGTCCCCCCTCGAGGCCGACCACCTCCAGCCGGTCTCGGCCGGGGTGCTCGCGGCACTCGTCGGGTTCGCCAGCTCCTTCGCGGTCGTCCTCACCGGGCTCCAGGCGGTCGGGGCGAGCCGGGCCGAGGCGGCCTCCGGTCTGCTGGCGCTCTGCGTGGCCCAAGCCCTCGGCATCCTCTGGCTCACCCGTCGGCACCGGATCCCGCTGGTGCTCGCCTGGTCGACGCCGGGCGCCGCGCTGCTGGCCAGCTCGGGCGCGGTGGACGGCGGGTGGCCGGCGGCGGTCGGAGCCTTCCTCGTGGTCGGAGCGCTGATCCTCCTCACGGCGCTGTGGCCCCGCCTCGGTGAGCTGATCGCCTCGATCCCGACCCCGATCGCGCAGGCGATGCTGGCCGGCGTCCTGCTCGAGATCTGCGTGGAGCCGGTCCGGGTCCTCCTGCACCACCCGTGGCTGGTCTCGCCCGTCCTGGTGGTGTGGGTGGTGCTGCTCCGGCTCCGCCCGCGGGCGGCGGTGCCCGGAGCGTTCGTAGCCACGATGGTGGTGGTCGCGGTCTACCTGCTCGGGCACGACCCCGGCCACCTCGCGCTGGCGCCGCACGTCGCCTGGACGCGGCCCGTCTTCGGCTGGCAGGCGGTGATCGGCCTGGCGGTCCCGCTGTACGTCGTCACGATGGCCTCCCAGAACGTCCCGGGCGTCGCCGTGCTGGCCTCCTTCGGCTACCGGGTGCCCTGGCGCGAGGCCATGACGGTGACTGGGCTGGGCACCCTGGCAGGAGCGACCGCGGGCGGCCACGCCGTGAACCTGGCCGCGATCACGGCGGCGATGGCCGCCTCGCCGGAAGCACACCCGGACAAGGAGCGCCGCTGGATCGCGGCGTACACGGCCGGCTGGACCTACCTGGTGCTAGCAGGCGTCTCG
>JBJMIO010000143.1:0-15093 GCA_045806765.1 Marmoricola sp. | reverse complement strand
GGGCTCTCGCTCGGCACCACGGTCGTGGTCGGCGTGCTCGGGATCTGCGTGTTCGCCGAGATGTCGGGCCGCGTCGCGGTGTGCAGCAAGCGCGCCACCTTCGACCTGGTCCGCGAACGGCTCGGTCCGCGGATGGGGCTGCTCAACCTGGCCGCCTCGCTGATCGTCACCGCCCTGACCTTCGTCGCCGAGATCGGCGGTGTCGCTCTGTCCCTGAGCCTGGTCAGCTCGGTGGACCACCGGTTGCTGGTGCCGTTGGTCGGGGTGCTGATCTGGCTGGTGCTGTGGCGCGCGAAGTTCTCCTGGATGGAGAACGTCCTCGGCCTGCTCGGCCTGGCGCTGGTGATCTTCGCCGTCGCGATGTGGAAGCTGGCGCCGGACTGGGGCCACCTGGCCCACCAGATGACGACCGTGGCCAAGCCCGCCGAGGAGAAGTGGACGACCTATGCCTACTACTCGGTGGCGCTGTTCGGCGCGGCCATGACGCCGTACGAGGTCTTCTTCTTCTCCTCCGGAGGCGTGGAGGAGGGCTGGACCGAGAAGGACCTCTCGACCATGCGGGCCAACGTCTTCGTCGGCTTCCCGCTGGGCGGCCTGCTCTCGCTGGCGATCGCCGGCAGCGCCGCGACGGTGTTCGGCCCGCTGCACGTCGACGTCGACGCGCTCAGCCAGGTCGGGCTCCCGATCGGCGTCGCCTTCGGCCGGATCGGGATCGCGATCGTCGTGCTCGGCTTCGTCGCTGCCACCTTCGGAGCGGCCTGCGAGACCGGACTGTCCACCGGGTACACACTCGCGCAGTACTTCGGCTGGCAGTGGGGCAAGTACGTGCGCCCGCGGGAGGCGGCCCGCTTCCACGTCGTGATGCTGCTCGCGCTGCTGGTGGCGGTCGCGGTCCTGATGACCGGGGTCGACCCGATCCTGGTCACCGAGGCATCGGTGGTCGGGTCCGCGGTCGCCCTGCCGCTGACCTACTTCCCGATCCTGGTGGTCGCCAACGACCGGGACTACATGGGCGAGCGCACCAACGGCGTGCTGGCCAACGTGCTCGGCACGATCTACCTGGTGCTGGTCGTGGTCGCCGCGGTGGCCGCGATCCCGCTGCTGATCATCACGGGGATGGGCTCATGAACACCGACCGCCTCGACGCCGACTCCTTCGACGCCTCCCTGAGCCTGCTGGACCGCCAGGTCGTGGACGTCGAGGGGCTGGCGGTGTGCAAGGTCGACGACCTCGAGATCAGCTTCTACGACGACGGCTCGGACCCGGCCGTGACCAGGATCCTGACCGGCCCGGCCGCGCTCGAGCCGCGGATGTCCACGCGCACCGGCCACTGGCTGCGTGGGTACTGGAAGAGCCTCGGCATCCAGTACGCCGACCGCGACGTGCCGCTCGCCGTCGAGCTGGGCGACATCGCCCGGGTGGGCTCGGCGGTGGAGCTCTCCGTGGAGCGGGAGGGTCTTCTGGACCGCCAGCCCCCGCCCGTCGAGGGGGTGACCCTGCGCCGGATGGGCGAGCTGATCGGCTCCAGCGTGACCGGTGACGGGCGCGGCCACCCGAAGGAGAAGGTCCTCGACGTGCGCCTGCTGCCCGGGGACGAGCGCTACGTCATCGACGCCCTGCTGGTCGGGCCGGGACGCCCGGGCAGCCTGCTGGGTTACGACCGCGGCGACTTCAACGGTCCCGCGCTGGTCAACGCGGTCGTCGGCTGGTTGCACCGGCACAGCCGCGAGGTCCCCTGGAGCGACGTCGAGGACGTCGACTGGGAGGCGGGGACGGTTCGGGTGCGCATGGACAGGGCCGCGGCGGGGCACTCGTCCTAGCAGGAAGGAAGTTCGTGATGCTGCCTGAGAAGAACACCCCGCCCCGGACCCTGTCCGAGGAGGCGCTGGCGCACGGATCGCCGTCGCTGCTCGTCCTCGTGCTCGGCCTGGGCGTCGCGACCGGCCGGTTCCTGCGCAACCCGCACTTCTGAGCGGTCCGCACAGATCGGAGAACGAGAAAGGCCGTCCGCCCCGATCCGGGGCGGACGGCCTTCTCACGTGCAGGACGCCTCAGAGGACGTCGTCCACCTTGTCCTTGACCTTGTCGGCCACGCCCTCGACCTTGTCCTTGACCGACGCCTTCTTCTGGTCGGTCTCGCCCTCGGCCTTCAGGGAGTCGTCGTCGAAGACCGCGCCGGCGGCCTCCTTGGCGCGACCAGTCAGGTCCTGGCCCTTCTCTTCGGTACCCATGGGTTCCTCCTCTGGTTGGGGACACCCTCGGAGTACCCGATCACCAGGTGCCGACACGTGGCGAGGCTCACTCCTCGACACGCGCGAGCGGCCTGACCGCAGGCCCCTCCAGCACCGTTCCGTCGTCGGCGAAGCGTGATCCGTGCAGGGGACAGTCCCAGGAGCGCTCGGCGTCGTTCCAGCGCAGCGTCCCGCCCAGGTGGGTGCACACCGCTCGCACCGCGCAACCCTGGGAGACCACGCCGACCGGGCGCGGGTCGAGGCCGCGGCGCCCCACGGCGCCGACCCGCTGCGGGGTGCTCGTGGAGACCTCGGAGAGCTCCGCGCCGGCGAGCCGCGAGACCGCGGTCGCGGCCACGTCGAGGTTGCGCCGCAGGACCTGGTACGCCGCCCGCGGCCGGGTGATCCGGCGCTCGAGGGGACGGGCCCAGGGCATCGAGCCGCCGAGGATCCCGGCCGCGATCCGCAGCGCTGCGCCGGGGGCATTCGAGAGGCCCCACTTGTCGTAGCCGCTGGCCAGCCACACCGAGCCACGTCCGCGCGGGAGCTTGCCGACGTACGGGATCCCGTCGTGCGAGGCGTAGTCCTGCGCCGACCACGCGTGCGTCTCGACGGCGCCGGGGTAGTGCTCGGCCACCCAGGCGCGCAGCTGCTCGACGTGGTCGAGCGCGGCCCGTCCGTGGCCGACCCGGTGGCCGCTTCCGCCGACCATGAGCAACTGGTCGCCGTCGGGCACGTCGCGCAGGGACCGGGCGTCCTGCCCCGCGGAGATCATCATCGACCCGGGCACGGCGGCGCCGGTGTAGGTGAGCAGGTAGGAGCGCCGCGCCTCGAGCTTGGCGAAGTACAGGCCGCGGTCCAGGATCGGTGTGCCGGTGGCGAGCACGACGTCGTCGGTGGCGAACGTGCTCCCGTCCTCGGTCCGGACGGTGGGGCGCGAGCCCCACGAGACGTCGACGACGCGCTGGCCCTCGCCGATCACGCCACCGTGCTGCTCGACCTGGTCGGCCAGCGCGAGGAGGAGGGCCTGCGGATCGAGCTGGGCCTGGTCCTCCAGCACGACGGCTGCGTGCACGGGGAACGGGACGTCCTGGGTGGGCTGGCGCAGCGTCGGCAGCCCGAGGGAGCGCGCCGCGGCGTGCTCGGCGTCGATGCGGTCCACCTCCGCCGGCGTGGCGGCGTAGGTGACCGCCGAGCGCGGGTGCTGGGCCACCCCGTGGTCCTCGCAGAACCGCAGCAGCCAGTCCATGCCCTCGCGGTTGGCCTCCACGTACGCCCGCGCGACGCCCGCAGGGTGCATCGAGAGCAGCTGGGAGAGCCGGGTGCCCTGGAGGAGCGAGAGCTTGCCGGTGTTGCGTCCTGACGCGAGCGCGCCCACGTGGCGCGCCTCCAGCACGACCACCTTCTTGCCGGCCCGTGCGAGCAGGAGAGCGGTGACCAGACCGGTCAGCCCCGCCCCGACGACGACTGCGTCGGCACGTCCGCCCGGTGCCGGCGGACGCGCCGCGAAGGGGTGGCGGGTCTCCCACAGGGAGGGGGAGGGGGTGTCGTTGCGCGAGGGATCCATCCGAGCGAGGTACCCCTCGTGCGCCTGCGCATGCGTGGCCCTCGCCCGGCTGAGCCGGTCTCAGGCCCCTCTGTTCCGCATCGCCTTCACCGACGCCGCGACGGAGTCGTCCGGCTCGGTGTCCTGCGGCTCGGGCTGACGCAGGACCACCGTGCTCCGCGCGGCGAGCCGGAGCTCCTCGCCGGCCTTGGGGGTGCCCCCGGAGAGCCGGTCGGTGGTGTCGAGCACGACCTCCCAGGTCTCGGCGTACTCGGCGGCCGGCAGCACGACGGTCAGCTCCTCACCGGCGTTGAACCAGAGCAGGAAGTGCGTGTCGGTGACCTGCTGACCGACCGGGTCGCGCCCGGCGATGCCGTCGCCGTTGAGGTACATGCCGACCGCGGCGCTGGCGCGCCAGTCCTGCTCGTCCATCGGCCGGCCCTCGGCGTGCAGCCAGACGATGTCGTTCAGGCGGGTGCCGTCGGCCGAGCGCACCGAGTTCCCGTCGAAGAAGCGCTGGCGGCGGAACGTCGGGTGCTCGCGGCGCAGGCGGGCCAGCACGCCGGTGAACTCGGTCAGCGCGGTGTCGGCGTGCTCCCAGTCGATCCAGGTCAGCTCGGAGTCCTGCGCGTAGCCGTTGTTGTTGCCCTCCTGGGTGCGGCCGAGCTCGTCGCCGTGCGAGATCATCGGCACGCCCTGGCTCAGCAGCAGCGTGGTCAGCAGGTTGCGCTGGTCGCGGGCGCGCGCGGCGAGCACGGCGGTGTCCTCGGTCGGCCCCTCGGCCCCGTGGTTGTCCGAGCGGTTGTCGTCGGCGCCGTCGCGGTTCCCCTCGCCGTTGGCCTCGTTGTGCTTGTGCTCGTAGGAGACCAGGTCGTGCAGGGTGAAGCCGTCGTGCGCGGTGACGAAGTTGATGCTCGCGACCGGCCGGCGTCCGGAGTGCTCGTAGAGGTCGGCCGACCCCGCGATCCGGGTCGCGAAGGAGCCCAGGTCCGGTACGCCGCGCCAGAAATCACGCACGGTGTCGCGGTAGGCGCCGTTCCACTCGGTCCACTGGGGCGGGAAGTTGCCGACCTGGTAGCCGCCCGGCCCGATGTCCCACGGCTCGGCGATCAGCTTGACCTGGCTCACCACCGGGTCCTGCTGGACGAGCTCGAAGAACGTGGAGAGCCGGTCGACGTCGTAGAACTCGCGAGCCAACGTGGCGGCGAGGTCGAACCGGAAGCCGTCGACGTGCATCTCGGTGACCCAGTAGCGCAGCGAGTCCATGATCAGCTGGAGCGAGTGCGGGTGGCGCACGTTGAGGGAGTTCCCGGTGCCGGTGTAGTCGGTGTAGTAGCGGGCGTCCTCCTCCAGGCGGTAGTAAGCCGGGTTGTCGATGCCCTTCATCGACAGGGTCGGGCCGAGGTGGTTGCCCTCCGCGGTGTGGTTGTAGACCACGTCCAGGACGACCTCGATGCCCGCGGCGTGCAGCGAGCGCACCATGGCCTTGAACTCCTGGACCTGCTGGCCCGGCAGGGAGCCGGCGGCGTACCCCTCGTGCGGGGCGAAGAAGCCGATGGTGTTGTAGCCCCAGTAGTTGCGCAGCCCCCGCTCGACCAGCGCGCCGTCGTGGACGAACTGGTGGACCGGCATCAGCTCGATCGCGGTCACCCCGATCCGGTCGAGGTGCTCGAGGACCGCCGGGTGGGCCACGCCGGCATAGGTGCCGCGCAGCTCCTCGGGGACCTCCGGGTGACGCTGGGTGAGCCCCTTGACGTGCGCTTCGTAGATCACCGACCCGGCATAGGAGTGGCCGGGCGACCGGTCGTTCTCCCAGTCGAAGAACGGGTTGACCACCACCCCGAGCAGGGTGTGCTGCAGGGAGTCGTCGGTGCACAGGGCGTCGGGGTCGTCGAAGAGGTGCCCGAACATCTCCTGACCCCAGCGGACCTCGCCCGAGGTCGCCTTCGCGTAGGGGTCGAGGAGCAGCTTGGCGGGGTTGCCGCGCAGGCCCTCGGCGGGCGCCCACGGCGCGTGCACCCGGTAGCCGTAGAGCTGTCCTGGCTGCACCCCGGGCAGGTAGGCGTGCCAGACGAAGCCGTCGACGTCGACCAGGTCTACCCGGGTCTCGGAGCGCTTCCCGTCGGCGTCCTCCTCGACCAGGCACAGCTCGACGCGCTCGGCGACCTCGCTGAACAGGGCGAAGTTCGTCCCCGTGCCGTCGAATGTCGCGCCGAGCGGGTACGCCGCCCCGGGCCATGTCTCCACGTCGTCCTACCTCCACGTCCGGTGTCCGGCCGCGGTCCCGCGCCCCCCGGCACGGTTCCCCGAACACGTCATAGGCATGCATCGGTCCCGCGTGGGGTAGGAAGAGATCCGAGGACGTGGAGAAGCCCGCGAATTCCTCCCTGCACCGACGGAGAGCCGCGATGACCGCCCTCTACCTGCACACCCAGCGGCACGACTCGCTGGACCGCGCCCGCGCGCTGGTCACGGCACTTGCTCCGGCTGCCGAGGTCGTCAGCCCGCACCCCGCTCCGCTCGGCTGGACCGGGCGCTGGACGCGCGTCGCCGACGCCGAGGTCCCGACCTGGTCGGACTGGCTGGAGGAGCGCCGGCCCGGGTCGGTGATCGTCGAGGGCCCGGTCGACCACGTCCGCGCCGCCGTGGCGACCGGCCGTCCGGTGGCGGTGGTGGCGCTGCCGGCCGGCGGCACCCACGGCGAGCTCGGCCCGGCGTACGGGCTGGCCGACGTGATCCTGGCTCCGTGGGCCCCAGGAGCCCTCGGCGACTCCTGGCCCGAGGCGTGGCTCGAGCGGACCGTGCACCTCGGAGCGGTCGGCCATGCCGCCCGCACCGCGCTGGCCCGGCACCCGTTGCGCCAGGTGCTGGCCGAGGTCCGCACCGGCCGCGGCCCGTGGCGCTGCCTGAACCTCGCGCCCACCGGTGCCGGGGCGTCGCCGCGGGAGCGGCGCGAGATCCTGGCCGAGACGCCCGGCTGGCACTGGTGGTTCGCCGGTGAGCGGGAGCTGCTCTCCGACGGGCCGGTGTGGGGCACGCTCCTGCGTGCCGACGTGGTGGTGTGCTCGCCGACGACGCCGAACCTCGCGGCGGTCGCCGCTGCCCGGGTGCCGGCGGTGCTGATCCTCCCGGACCGTCCGGCGGCCGAGCAGACGTTCCTCGCCGAGATCGCCCGGCGCACGGCCCCGGTCGTCGTCGCGGGCCAGCCCGCGCTCGCCGGTCAGTGGCACGACCTCCTGGGCCTGACCCGTGAGCTCGACGGCGAGCGCTGGAGCACCTGGGAGCCCGGCGACCTACGGGCCGCTCTCGCCGCTCGTGGTTTCGAGGACGACCCCGGTCCACGGGCCGAGCCGGTCGACCGCGGTCACCGGCGCGGTCGCGTGCAGCAGGGTGCCCGTCAGGTCGGCAGCCACGGCGTCGGCGCCGAGGTTGACCAGGATCCGGAGGCCCCCGCGACGCAGCTCGAGGAGGGAACCGCGGGCGGTGGCGGTGCCGAAGGCGGGATCCGTCAGCTCGGGACGGGCACGGCGCAGGGCAACCAGCTCCTGGTAATGCCGCAGCAACCGGGCGTGCCGCCCGGCGGCGGGCTCGGACCAGTCGAGCCGACTGCGTAGGAACGTCTCCTCTTCCTGGGGATCGGGAACCTCTTCGGGGTCCCAGCCCATCCGCGCGAACTCCTCCAGGCGCCCCTCGGCGGTCGCCCGCCCCAGGTCGGGCTCGGGGTGGCTGGTGAAGAACTGGAACGGCGTCGAGGCCGCCCACTCCTCCCCCTGGAAGAGCATCGGCGTGAACGGTGCGGTGAGCAGCAGCAGTGCGGCGCACGCGAGCCTGTCGTCGTCGAGGTGCTCGGTGAGGCGGTCGCCGCGGGCCCGGTTGCCGATCTGGTCGTGGTTCTGGGTGCACACCACCAGGCGCCACGCAGCGGTCCTCGCCGTGTCGATCGGGCGCCCGTGGGCCCGCCCGCGGAAGGAGGAGTAGGTGCCGTCGTGGAGGAACCCGTCGTCGAGCACCTTGACCAGGGCGTCGATCGAGGCGAAGTCGGTGTAGTACCCGTCGTCCTCGCCGGTCAGCACCGCGTGCACCGCGTGGTGGAAGTCGTCGCTCCACTGCGCGGTCAGCCCGTGACCGAGTGCCTCGCGCGGGGTGATCATCACCGGGTCGTTCAGGTCGGACTCCGCGATCAGCGTGAGCGGCCGGTTCAGGTGGGCCGAGAGCGCGTCGACCTCGCGGGCCAGGTCGGCCAGCAGGTGGGTCGGTGAGGAGTCGCGCAGCGCGTGCACCGCGTCCAGGCGGAGTCCGTCGACGTGCAGGTCGGCGAACCACATCAGCGCGTTCTCGATGATCATCCGCCGCACCTCGTGGCTGTCCTTGCCGTCGAGGTTGACCGAGGAGCCCCAGGTGTTGGCGCTCTCGGTCGAGAGGTAGGGCCCGAAGCGCGGGAGGTAGTTGCCCGACGGGCCGAGGTGGTTGTACACCACGTCCTGGATCACCGCGATGCCGTGCCGGTGGCACGCCTCGACCAGCTGCTGGTAGCCGGCAGGTCCGCCGTACTGCTCGTGGACGGCCCACCAGCCGACCCCGTCGTAGCCCCAGTTGCGCGGACCGTTGAAGGCGTTGACGGGCATGAGCTCGAGGAAGCCGACGCCGAGGTCGCGCAGGTGCGGCAGCCGCTGCGCCATCGCCGCGAAGGTGCCCTCCGGCGTGAAGGTGCCGACGTGGGCCTCGTAGATGATCGCTCCCGCGAGCTGGCGTCCGGTCCAGGCGTGGTCGGACCACACGTGCGCGCCGGGGTCGAAGGTCCGCGACGGCCCGTGGACGCCCTCGGGCTGGTGTCGCGAGCGCGGGTCGGGCAGCACGGCCGGGTCGTCGTCGAGCAGGAAGCCGTACGCCGCGGCGCGGTCCGGCACGGGTTCCGCGGGACTCCACCAGCCGTCCGGGCCCCGGCGCATCGCGACGACCTCGCCGTCCACGTGCAACCGCACCTGCTCGGGGATCGGTGCCCAGACCGAGTACGGCGCCCGGGTGCTCATCGGTCCTCCCGGACGAGCAGGGCCACCGGCAGCTCGGCGAGCAGGTCACCGACGTCGGCGGTCGCCCTCCGCCCGGTGAGCACGTCGCGATAGGTCCCCGGAGGCAGATCCAGCGTGGTATCGCGCCATCCGCCGCCGGCCTCGAGGGCGACCGGCAACCGGGTCGCCACGGTGATGGCACCGCCGCGGTCGAAGGCGACCACGTGGTCGACGGCCGCCCCCCGCGCCTGCACCGGGCGGTAGTCGGAGAACAGCTCGGGGTGGTCGCGGCGCAGGCGGAGCACGGTGGAGACGAGGTGGAGCTTCGCGGCGCCGTCGTCGCACAGGCCGGTCGGTCGCGCGGGCGGCTGCGAGCCGGACGCGGCGGTGGCGGCGGCGAGCAGGAGACGGCGGCGCTCGAAGTCGACCGGGCGGCGGTTGTCGGGATCGACCAGGCTCTGCTCCCACAGCTCGCTGCCCTGGTAGACGTCGGGCACGCCCGGGACGGTGAGCCCGATCAGCTTGGCCGACAGCGCGTTGCTCCACCCGGGAGCCGCCAGCTCGGCGGCCGCGTCCTCGACCAACGCGCGCAGCTCCGGGTCCTCGTAGACCGCGGTGACCGCTGCGTGCACCGACTTCTCGAAGTCGACGTCCGGATCGGTCCAGGTGGTGCGGTCACCGGCCTCGCGCATCGCCTTCTCGGCGTACCCCTGGATGCGGTGCTGCTCGGCGGGCCAGCAGCCGAGCACCGCCTGCCACAGCAGGTTGGCGAGCCCGGGGTCGGGCACGGGGGCGCGTGCCGAGAGCTCAGCGAGCGTGGTGGCCCACCACTCGGGTCGCTCGGAGAGGACGTGGATCCGGGCACGCACGTCCTCGCCACGCTTGGTGTCGTGGGTCGAGGCGGAGGTCAGTCCGTGCGGGCAGGTGAGCTGGCGTTCGCGCATCGCGGCGTGGAGGTCCCCGACGCTCGCAGCCGCCACCGACGGGTCGCCGCCGACCTCGTCGAGCGAGGTGAGCGCGGACCAGCGGTAGAACGCCCGGTCCTCGGCCCCCTTGGCCATCACCATCCCGGAGGTCTGCTGGAAGCGCAGGGCCACAGGGCCGACCGGGTCGTGAAGCAGGGCGAGCACTGGGTCGAGCACGTCGGTCAGGTCCGGCCGGGCCTCGGCGACGGCGCGGCCGGCCGCGTCGAGGTGCTCGGCTCCTGCGGGCAGGTAGGAGCGGTAGACGGGCATCGCGGTGAGGAGCTCGACCAGGCACGTGCGCACCCGGTCCGGGTCCAGGTCCGATCGGTCACGGGCGATCTCCCGGCCGAGCCGTCGCACCTCGGAGGACAGGATGGTGGTCGCCACGTCCCGCTTGCAGCGAGCGAGCAGGCCGGGCCACCCGGACTCCCGGCCGCGGAGCCGGGCGTCCAGCTCCTCGAGACGGGAGACCCCGGGCCGGTCGACCAGGACGCGGTCGACCAGGGCGAGCACCTCGTAGCCGGTGGTGCCGGCGATCGGCCAGTCCCGCGGAAGCTCCTCGCCGTCCTCGAGGATCTTCTCGATCAGGGTGTAGGCCCCCGACGTGACGTCGGCCAGGTCGACCAGGTAGCCACGCGGGTGCCGCAGGCCGTCGGGGTGGTCGACGCGCAGACCGTCGACCAGGCCGGAGTCGAACCAGCGGCGGACCTGGACGTGCGCGGCCTCGAAGACGTCGTGGTCCTCGACCCGGACCGCGGCGAGCGAGCTGACGGCGAAGAACCGTCGGTAGTTCAGCCCGGCGGCCTCCTCGCGCCACGGCGCGAGGCGGTAGTGCTGGCGCGCGTGCACCTCGTTGGCGTCCCACGATCCCGGGTCGCCCGGCGGCGCACTCCCGGGCGCCAGCGGGAACCGGTGCTCGTGGTAGCGCAGCTCGCCGTCCTCGACCCGCAGCACCGGCACCGAGCCGTCGTCGCGGACGTCGTCCTCTCCGAGCACCGGGAGCACGAGCCTGCCGTCGCCGGCGGCCCAGTCGACGTCGAATGCTGCGGCGTACCGGCTGTCGCGGCCGTGGGTGAGCAGGTCCCACCACCACGGGTTCAGCGCCGGGACGCCGACGCCGACGTGGTTCGGCACGAGGTCGACCAGGACGCCGAGGCCGTGCTGGTGAGCGGAACGGCACAGCGCGTCGAAGGCGTCCTGCCCACCGCGGTCCGCGTCGATCCGCGCCGGGTCGACCACGTCGTAGCCGTGCGAGCTGCCGGGGGTGGACTGCAGGACGGGGGAGAGGTAGAGCCAGCCGACCCCGAGGTCGGCCAGGTAGGGGAGCAGGCGTTCCGCGTCGGCGAAGGTCAGGTCCGCGGAGAGCTGGAGCCGGTAGGTGCTGCTGGGCGTTGCGTGCAGGTTCACGCGGCGTGGTCCTCCGTGGTTGGTCGTGGAGGGACCCGGTACCCGCGGCGCCCGGGTTCGATGCACGATTCGATGCCCGGGTTCGATGCTTGGGTTCGATGCCCGGTTCGGTGCGCAGCTCGCAGGCCGGACCCTTCCCCGGACCTCTGGGCATCGGGCTCGCTGTGTTGGGTACCGGTGGAACATGGAAGAGATCGTGATCGTGACCGGGGCCTGCAGCGGCACCGCACGCGGGGCCAGCCGGCTCCTGATGACCTCCGAGGTGCCGGGCGGTGCCTCGTGACCGGCTCACGGGCGACAGTCCGGCGGCGCTTCGACGTCGGTCCGGAACGGGTGTGGGAGGCGTTGAGCGACGGCTGGCTCTACCCGAGCTGGGTCGTCGGCGCCGCCCGGATGCGTGACGTGGACGGCCACTGGCCCGCGGTGGGATCCCGGCTGCACCACTCGTTCGGCAACTGGCCGGCGCTCATCGACGACCGGACCGAGGTGCTCGAGGCAGAGCCGCCGCGGCTGCTGCGCCTCCGGGCGCACGGGTGGCCGGCCGGTGCTGCCGAGGTGGTGGTGCGGATCGAGGCGTCCGGGTCGGGAAGCATGGTGGAGATCGAGGAGGACGCGGTGCGCGGGCCGGGCACGCTGGTGCCGATGCCCGTGCGGCAGCTGATGATGGTGCCGCGCAACAAGGAGTCGTTGCGGCGCCTCGCGTTCATCGCCGAGCGGCGCTGGGGCGAGGGCCCCGAGGACGGCTCCGAGGAGGGCCCCGAGGACGGCCCCGGGTCCGATCCCGGTGTCGGTGAGCGCGGGTAGGGTCCGGTCCATGGTTGCTGACTGGCGTGAGTCCCTCGTCGACCGGATCCGGACCCTCGTGGGCGAGGCCGACCCCGAGATGGTCGAGGAGGTCAAGTGGCGCAAGGCCTCGAACCCCGACGGCGTGCCGACCTTCTCCTGCTCGGGGCTGGTCTGCACCGTGGAGACCTACAAGGACAAGGTGAAGGTGACCTTCGCCAAGGGCGCCTCGCTGCCCGATCCGGCAGGGATCTTCAACTCCAGCCTCGACGGCGCCACCCGCCGTGCGGTCGACGTGCTCGAGGGTGACACCCTGGACGAGGACGCGTTCAGCCAGCTGGTGCGCGACGCGGTGGCGCTCAACCGCTCCTGAACCCGGTCCTGAATCCGGGCGTGGCGCGCGTCGTCGGCCCTGCTGGCTCGCGGCAGGGGTGCGGGTCTACCGTCGAGACGTGAGCACGAGCGGGTTCAGCGGTCCCGGCAGCGGCGAGGGTGACTCCCGCTTCACCGGGTCGATCCCGGACCTCTACGAGGAGCTGATGGTCCCGCTGATCTTCGCCGAGCCCGCGGAGGTGCTCGCCGAGGCCGTCGTCGCCCGCGATCCCGGCAACGTCCTGGAGACCGCCGCCGGCACCGGGGTGCTGACCCGGGCGATCCGCGGACGGTCACCGGAGCTCCCGATCACGGCCACCGACCTGAACCAGCCGATGATCGACCGTGCGATCGCCACCAGCGACCTGGAGGGCGTCGCGTGGCAGCAGGCCGACGCCGTGGACCTGCCGTTCGCCGATGCGTCGTACGACGTCGTGGTGTGCCAGTTCGGCGCGATGTTCTTCCCCGACAAGACCCAGGGGTACGCCGAGGCGCGCCGCGTCCTGCGGCACGGGGGAGCGTTCCTCTTCAACGTCTGGGACCGGGTCGGCACCAACGAGATCGCCGACGTGATCACCCGGGCGCTAGTCCTCGCCGATCCCGCGCACCCGCTGGAGTTCATGGCCCGCACGCCGCACGGCTACCACGACCCGAGGAAGATCACCCGCGACCTGTTCCGCGCCGGGATGGACGCACAGATCACGGTTCACGAGGGTGTCGCGCGGAGCACGCCCGCTCGCGCGGCGCTGGCCTTCTGCCAGGGCACGCCGCTGCGCGGTGAGATCGAGAAGCACCCGACCCTCGACCTCGACGTCGCGACCTCGATCGCCACCGAGGCCCTCCAGGCCGCCTGGGGATCAGCGAGGACCGCATCGCCGACGCGGTGGCTCCAGGTGCTGGCAACCCCGAAGCGCTGAGCTCCCGGGCCGCCGGGCTCGCGGGGAAAGAGCAAGCGCCCCTGCCGTCCTCAAGCGGACGGCAGGGGCGCTGCGAAGGCACAGGGCCGGTCTGGAGTTCGGCCCGTGCAATTCGTACAGCGCCCCGTGCGCCGGATGTGTCACGCCCGTTGCGGCCGTCGACCAGGAGCGTGTTGCGGAACCGGACGTCCCGTAAGTGGCTCGTAAGCCAGGCCCACTTCTGGAGCCCGGCGAACAGCGGGATGGTCGGGAGAACCCGCCGAGAAGGAGACACATCATGGCCATCCACAGCAAGCGCTTCGACGATCCCGACGAGCGTCGGTCACCGGACAAGACGACCGTCGAGGTGGTCCGGCTGCCGGGCGCCTCGGTCGCCCGTATCACCTTCCAGCCCGGCTGGCGGTGGTCGGAGTGCATCGCCCCGATCGCCGGCACGGATTCCTGCCAGGTCCACCACGTCGGTGCCCTGGTCGCCGGCACGATGGAGGTCACCCACGACGACGGCAGCACCCAGCGCCTGAGCGCCGGTGGCGCCTACGTCATCGAGGCCGGGCACGACGCCTGGGTGGTCGGCGACGAGCCGGTGGTCGGCTTCGAGTTCGAGTCGGCCGCGGCGGAGAGCTACGCCAAGGGGTGAGGAAGCAACGCCCGGTCCGTGGACCTCGGGGTCCTCACCGGGCCAGCGCGATCGACGTCGCGTAGACGTCGAGCACGTAGGGGAGCGGACGCGCAGGGTCGAGGTCCGGCCCGGCCACGATCTCGGGCGTGGCCTCCCTGAGCAGCTGCCCCAGGAACGCCTGCCCGAGGAAGACCGACATCCCGGCGCCCGGGCAGCCCTGGGGTCCGTGGCTGAAGAAGTTGAACGACCAGTCCTCGCTGGCGGTGCCCTCGGCCCACTCCTCGGGCGCGAAGCGGTCGGCGTACGCGATCCTGCTGCGGTTGCGGTGGTTGAAGAGGTTGTGGATCAGCACCGGCGTGCCGGCCGGAGTCTTCTGGCCGTTGGTCCAGCGGTGTTCCTCGACCTGGACCCTGCCGTAGAGCGCGGTGGTCGGCCACAGCCGCATCGCCTCCAGGATGCATCCGGCCGTGTACGTCGCCTCGGCGACCTGCCGGGGGGTCGGGGCCTTCTCGGTGCCGAGCTCGGCACGGACGCGCTCGAGCGCGCCCGGCTGGGTGGCGAGCAGGGCGATCGCCCGGAACAGGTTGGTGGCCAGGGTGTCGCCCATCGCGAAGAGCCAGTGGATCAGCTGTCCCGGGACGTCGGTCTCCGCGGTGCTCGGAGCCGCGGCCACCAGACCGGTCAGGGCGGTGGCGTCAGGCGCCGCGACGTACGCAGCGAGCCGGGCGTGCAGGTCGGCGTACCCGTCGGCCGGCTTGTCGGGCATCTTGTTCCCGGCCGCCATCAGCTCACCCAGCAGCTCGGTCAGCGCGGTGTCCTCGGCCGCAGCCGATCCGAGCACCACGCGCCGGGTCAACCGCTGGAAGGCGCCGTTCAGGGCGTCGTAGGTCAGCGTGTCCCCGGCCGCGAGCAGCTCGTCGGCCTCCTCGCGCGCCGCGGCCGCGAAGTCCTTGGCCAGCGGGTGCACGGGGGAGGCGGGCTGGAGGACGGCGTCCGCGAAGGCACGCCGGTCGACCCACAGGTCGCCGCGCGAGATCGTCAGCGCCGTGGGCTGGAAGGCGGTCATGCCCTTCCTCTTGGCCTCCGGATCGGGGGCGAACGGACTCGGGGATCCGCCGAGCACGGTGTGCAGGTCGTCCGGGTGGGTGACCAGGAGCGTCTCCTCGGTGCCCACGCGCACCCAGAACGGGTCGGGTCCGTACTTGCGGGCCAGGCCCTCGACGAGCTGGTAGGCCAGCTGGTCG
>JBJMIO010000142.1:0-8018 GCA_045806765.1 Marmoricola sp. | reverse complement strand
TATAACTACGCCAGCCTGCACCGGGTCCGCGAGGGCGTTCAGGACGACCAGGGCACGCTGGACGCGATGCCGGAGGGTTCCATCGGCGCCGAGGTCGTCGCCCTGCGCGAGTGGGTGGAGGAGGAGGCCAAGGACGGCGGTACCGGCGAGCGCGACCACGCGCCTCGGCACACCGACCGCATCTGGCGGCAGGTCAGTGTGAGCCACCGCGAGTGCCTGGGCGCCGCGAAGTGCCCGTACGGCGCGGAGTGCTTCGCCGAGCGCGCGAAGGACAAGGCGGCGCGCTCGCAGCTCATCGTGACCAACCACTCCCTGCTCGCGATCGACGCGATCGAGGGCATCCCGATGATCCCGGACTACGACGTCGTGGTGATCGACGAGGCGCACGAGCTGACCGCGCGGGTGACCCAGGCCGCCACCGACGAGCTCTCGGCCAACGACGTCGAGCGAGCGGCTCGCCGCGCGCAGCGCCACGTCGACGGCTCGGAGGCCGACGACCTCGCCGATGCCGCGGACGCGCTGCGGCTCGCGGTCGACGCCGCTCCGGGCGGACGGCTCGAGGTGGTCCCGACCGACCTGGCCGACGCGCTCGTGCTGGTGCGCGACGCGGCCCGCACCCTGGTCAGCGCCTTCCCGAAGGACACCGGCGACGATGCCGGCGTGACCCAGGCCAAGGGCTGGACGCAGGACCTCTTCGCGGTCGCCGAGCGGATGTCGGCCGGCTCGGAGTACGACGTCTTGTGGGTCTCCCAGCAGGAAGCCAAGCGCGGCGGCAACCGGCTCTGCGTCGCGCCGCTGGAGGTCGCCGGACCGCTGCGCGAGAAGCTGCTGGCCGACAAGACGGCCGTCTTCACCTCCGCCACCCTCAAGCTCGGGGGCGACTTCGCCGCGGTCGCCGGCTCGCTCGGCCTGGCGCGCGACGCCGAGGGCGGCTCGTGGCAGGGGATCGACGTCGGCTCGCCGTTCGACTACGGCCAGCAGGCGATCCTCTACGTCGCCAAGGACCTGCCCCAGCCAGGGCGCGACGGCCTCCAGCCCGCGCACCTCGACGAGATCGTCGACCTGGTCGACGCCTCCGACGGACGGACCCTCGGCCTCTTCTCCAGCCGCCGTGCGGCGGAAGCGGCTGCGGAGGTCGTGCGCGAGCGGCTGCCGCACCTGACCACGTTGTGCCAGGGCGATGCCCAGCTGCCCGAGCTGGCACGGCAGTTCGTCAACGACCCGCACACCTGCCTGTTCGGCACGCTCAGCCTCTGGCAGGGCCTGGACGTGCCGGGCGAGACGTGCCAGCTGGTGATCATCGACAGGATCCCGTTCCCGCGCCCCGACGACCCGCTGATGTCAGCGCGGGCCCGGGCCGCGGACAAGGCCGGCGCCAACGGCTTCATGTCGGTCTCCGGTACCCACGCCGCGCTGCTGCTCGCCCAGGGTGCCGGCCGCCTGATCCGCACGACGAGTGACAAGGGAGTGGTGGCGATCCTCGACCCGCGCCTGGTCACCGCGCGCTACGGCAGCTTCCTGCGGGCGAGCCTGCCGCCGATGTGGATGACCACCGACCCTCAGGTCGTGCGCAACGCGTTGAAGCGGCTGAGCGGTCGCTGAGCCGGTCGGGAGGGCGCGACCTCCCCACGACCTACAGCGCAGCGAACTCCCGTGCCACCGCAGCCCCGAGGTGCGCGTTGTTCTTCACCAGCGCGATGTTCGCGACCAGCGACTCCCCACCGGTGATCTCGACGATCCGGCCGAGCAGGTAGGGCGTCGTGTCCTTGCCGGTGATGCCGAGCCGGTCGAGGTCGGCGAGCGCCTGCTCGATGATCACGTCGATGCGCTCGTGCGGGATCTCGTCCGCCTCCGGGATCGGGTTCGCGACGCTGATCCCCCCAGCGATCCCCAAGGAGTCCTTGGCCTTCATCAGCGCGGCGATCTCGGCGGCGGAGTCGACGCGCAGCGGCACGGCGTACCCGCTGGTGCGCGTGTAGAACGCCGGGAAGTCATCGGTGCCGAAGCCGAGCACCGGCACGCCGAGGGTCTCCATCCGCTCGAGGGTCAGCCCGATGTCGAGGATCGACTTCACGCCCGCGGAGATGACGGTGACCGCGGTCAGTGCGAGCTCGGTCAGGTCCGCGCTCTCGTCGAACGTCGTGCCCGCACCGCGGTGCACCCCGCCCAGGCCGCCGGTGGTGAAGACCCGGATCCCGGCCAGGGAGGCGAGCCGCATCGTCGCCGCGACGGTGGTGGCTCCGTGCTCGCGGCGCGCCACGACGTACGGGAGGTCGCGGATGGAGACCTTGCGGATCGTGCCCTCTCCGGACCCGAGCAGCTCGAGGGCCTCGGCGTCCAGGCCGATGCGCGGGACGCCGCCGAGCACCGCGATCGTCGCGGGGGTGGCGCCGTCGGCGCGGATGATCGCCTCGACCTCGCGCGCCATCGCGACGTTGTCGGGATAGGGCATCCCGTGGCTGATGATCGTGCTCTCCAGCGCGACCACCGGCCGCTTCTCGGCGAGCGCGGTGGCCACCTCCTCGGTCATCGCGAGCTCGAGGGTCATCGCAGTCCTTCCAGGGTGGTGGTGACGAGGCGTTCGGTGAGGTCGGAACGTACGGCGGAGGGCGAGCCGACGGTCAGCCAGGCGGCTGCCGCTCCGAACCAGGCGGCGTCGCTCACCGAAGCCCCGCCGACGAGCCGGTGCACGTACGCCGCGAGCATCGCGTCCCCGGCGCCGGTGACATCGACGACCTCGGCGGGCGGCAGCACCACCCGCTCCTCCGGTCGATCAGCCAGGTGCAACGTGCTCCCGCGCGCCCCGTCGCGCAGCCACACGACCTGGACCCCGACGGCGTGCGCCTGGGCGACGGCGGCCTGGAGGTCCTCGGTGCCGGACCAGGCGCCGACCTCGGCGGCGTTCGGGGTGAAGGTGTGCACGCCGGCGATCGATTCGAGCCGCGCGGCCTTCGCGACCCCGACCGGGTCGAGCGCGACCGGGACCCCGGCCGCTGCGGCGAGCCGCAGCCCGTGCGCGAGGGTGTCGGCGCGCAGGTTGCCGTCGAGCACGAGCCAGGAGGCGTCCTCGAGCAGCCGTCCGCCGAGGTCGGCCGGGACGACGGACTCGGTGGCGGCCATGTCGGCGACCCCGACGTCGAGGTCACCGCTCGCGCCGAGCACGGCGGTGTAGGTGCCGGTGCGCAGGTTCTCGGGGCGGCGTACCCGGGTCGTGTCGATGTCGAGCGGCCCGAGCGCGCCGAGCAGCAGGTCGCCGGCGTGGTCACGGCCGACCGCGCCGACCAGGCGCACCGGGCTTCCCAGGCGGGCGAGGTTCTCGGCGATGTTGCGGCCCACGCCGCCCGGCGCAGTGATGGTGCGCCCCGGGTTGCTGCTCCCGCGCACGGTGTCGGCCTCGATCCGCGCCAGGGTGTCGAGGTTGATCCCACCCACCACGACGACCGGCCTGCTCACCCGAGGAACCTACCTCGCAGGAGCCAGAAGCCAGGAGCCCGGCAGTCCCCTGGGGACTGCCGGGCTCCTGGTGTAGGTGGTGCTGGTGGATCAGTGCGATGCGGCGATCGCGTTGAGCCAGTTCTGGCCCTGCGGCGATCCGACGCCGGTGACGTCGTCGTACCCGTTGGCGACGTGGATCGTCAGCGAGCCGTCGGTGTCGAAGTAGCGCGCCGAGTAGACGTACCCGTCGCTCCCGTCGACCCCGTTGACGAAGTCCGACCGGACCGCGCCCGGGTAGGCACCGAGCTGGGCCTTGGTGATGTCGTTCGCCGCAGCCGAGTAGAGCACCGGGTTGGCGAGACCGAACTCGTGCCCGGCCTTCTGCATCGCCAGCGCGAACATGCCGGCGTACAGCGGGGAGGCGAGGCTGGTGCCACCGATGCGGTACTCGGCGTAGCCCGTGTGCCCGTCGGGCCACGTCTGCGTCTGACCCACGGCCATGCCGGTGGTCGGATCGCCGAGCGCAGCGACGTCCGGGACGCTGCGCATCGCCGCACCGCCGTAGCGCTGCGAGATGCTCGGGGGCACCACGCCGGACTGGTACGACGGCTGGGTGAACAGCCGGCTGGTGCCACCGCCGCTGCCGTACAGCCACGCTGCCGGGTTCCACGCTCCGGCGGTGCCGAGGGTCGACTTCGCTGTCTCCCAGCCGAGCTCGAAGATGCGGTTGTTGTCCGCACCGATGCCCATCGAGGTGCCGCCGACCGCAGTCACCCACGGGCTCGAGGCCGGCCAGTCCGGCGTCGCCACCGGCCCTGCCGGGCACGAGGCCGAGTCGACCGACTCGTCGGCGCAGTCACCGCTGGAGAAGAACAGCGAGATACCGGTGGCGGCAGCCTGGATGAACACGTCGTTGATCGGCTTGATCCAGCCCCGCGGGATGGCCTCGCCGGAGAACCCGTAGGAGTTGGTGACGATGTTGGCCGCGTGCCGCGAGACGATCCAGTTCATGGAGGCGTCCATGTCCTGGAAGTTGTTCGGCGACCCGACGTAGAGGATCTTCGCGCCGGGAGCCATCGTGTGCACGGCCTCGACGTCGAGGGTCTGCTCACCGCTCCAGCCCTCGGGGTCCTGCTTCTTGTTCTCGCCGCGGACCTTGGTGCCCGGCGCGACGTGCTCGCTGTAGAGCCCTGTGAGCGGCGGCAGGCCGTGCGCGGCGGAGTAGGCGTTGCCGTCGGCCAGCATCGTCGGGGAGGCGTAGGCGTCGATGATGCCGACGGTGACCCCGGCTCCGTTGTTGCCGGTGGTGATGGCGTTGCGCATGCCGTAGGCGCCCTGGAGCTGCGCGCCGGCGTACCCGCACGGGGCGAACGCGGACGGGCTCGAGGGGAGCACGGTGCCGTCGGGGGTGGGGGAGTTGGCGACCGTCTTCTCGCCCCAGTACCGCGAGCACGGGGTGCCGTTGAGGAAGACGCCCGGCGGGTTGGAGTTGCGGTGCACCAGCGCCGCGGAGTCGTCGAGCCCGATCACGCCGGTCACGCCGGTCAGCGAGTTCGGGACCACGAGCGGGCTGTTGTTGCTGCGCAGCAGCTGACCCTGGACGGAGTAGCTCGAGAACGAGGTCGAGAACGCCTTGGCGGCCTGGGCGACGGTACCGACGGCCTCGACGTACTTGTTGTTCGAGGGGACGGTCCCGACGGTGAACCCGTTGGTCTTCAGCCAGCTCTTCACGTTCGCCACGGTCGTGGCGCTCGGTGCGTACTTGGCGGCGAACTGGTCAGCGGTCAAGAACTTGCCGTACTGCTTGTTGCCCGGCGTGGTGACCGCGCGGGCGTAGTCCGCGGCGGCGGTCCCGCCGCGCCAGTCGAGGTAGACCCGGAAGTCGACCTTGTCCGAGCCCTTGCTGGCGGCCTTCTTGCTGGCCGACTTGGCCCACGAAGGGACGCTGTTGCCGAGGGCGTGCTTGTTCGATGCCTGGGCCGGGGCGTTCAACCCCGAGAGGGCTGTGCCGAGGGCGGCGGTGACGACCACCGCCAGTGCTGTGCGGAACCTACGTGACACGGGAACTCCTCCGAGGGTCGCAGCGAGGTCGCGATGACCTCCACGGGCCACCTCATGCCCAATCTTTCCCGCCGTCAAGCACCTGGGCCGATCAATCTTTGACACCTGTCCGAGGTGTCCGGAGGACCTCCTGGGAGGTGTGACACTTAGCCCGTCGCAGACGCTGCACCGTAGCGCTCGCGGGTCGCGAGCGCCCACCGGCACACAGGGCCCAGCGCCGCGGCGGCTCCGAGCACCAAGCCCGCCATCACGAACCAGCCCGGACGGCCCCAGGTGATGCAGAGCAAGGTGATGAGCGTGGGGGCCAGGACGTTGGCCAGGCCGAAGCCGAGACCGGCGAATCCTTGGTACTGCCCCTGGCGCTCCTCGGGCGCCAGGCCCATCGAGACTCCCCACTGGCCACCGCTGGTGATCATCTCGCCGACCACGTGCACGCTCGCGCCGAGGAGGAGCAGCCCGATCGCGGTCGTCCGGTCGGTGCCGTTGGTCAGCGAGAGCAGCACGAAGCCCGCCGCGATCCACAGTCCGCCGCGCAGCATCGCGTTGGCGGAGTTCCGTACGTCGTCCGCGCCGCGGCTCATCCGCACCTGGAAGAGCGCCACGACCGCGGTGTTGATGACCAGCAGGACCGCGACCATCGAGGTCGGTGCGTTCGTCTTCTCGCTGATCCACAGCGGGATGCCCACCTCCATCACGATGAAGTGCATCGCCACGATCCCGCACAGGAACGTGACCACCACGAACGGCAGGTCGCGCAGCACCGCCAGCCGCGGTTCGCCCTCGGCGCGCTCGGGCGCCGGCGCGAGGTGGGGGAGCCGGCTGAAGAGCAGGCCGGTCGCGATCGTGGAGGCCGAGTCGATCGCGAGGACCGTGAGGTAGGCCCAGGTCTGGTCGATCGACAAGGCGATGCCGCCGAGCAGCGCACCGATCCCCATCGCGACGTTGGTGACCGCGCGCAGGTAGGCCTTGAACCGCACGCCCTGGCCGCCGCCGGCAGCGATCCGGGCGACGTACCCGTTGCGCACCGCGTTGGAGCCGGCGTCGAATCCGAAGCTGATCGCGATCACCAGGATGAGCGCCCAAAGGTCGCGCGCGAAGAGCAGGCCGAGCGAGGTGACGCCGCTTGCCACGGTGAGCGCCCGGAGCACCTCGCGCGGCCCCCGGACATCACCCAGGTGGCCGGCCGGGACCTGGGTGAGCATCCCGACGCCGGCCCCGATGCTCAGCGCGAGGCCCACCTGCGCGGCGTGCAGCCCGACGACACGGGTGAAGTAGAGGGCGAACGTCGTGACCAGCGCGCCGCCGCCGGCGCGGTTGACGAAGGTGCCGAGCGCGAGCACCCGGAGGTTCGGATCGAGCGGGATCCCGCGTCGGGTGAGGGGGGCGAGCTGGTCCGAGGCCACCCGAGCGAACCTAGTCGCCGGGTGGCCTCGGGATCCATTGCTTTAGCGGGCCACGCCCACCCGGGAGTAGGCCGAGGCCGGGGACTGCCCCAGGGCGTTGTAGACCACGACCCGGAACTTGTACTTGCCCGCCGGCAGCCGCCCGACGAAGCTGCGCGCCCGCGGGCCGAGCATCCCGGTGATGTATCCGCGGCCGATCCCGCCGGACTTGGTCAGCTTGTAGGCGATCGCCTTCCACCCGGTGATCGGGTAGCCGCCGAGCGAGGTTGGCAGCGCCCACTTGATGCCCACGGTGACCGGCTTGCCCTTCTTCCCCGAGATCGGGAGGCCGATGCGGGGAGCCGTGGCGCCGACGACGAATGACTTGGCCCCGGTGGGCGTCGCCGTACCCAGGTCAGCCGTGCCTCGGAGCTGGAGCTTGACGGTGAAGGTTCCGTTGCCGGTGGTGAGGTAGATGCCGCCGACGGTGGCGTAGTCGCCGTCGTCGAACTGGTTGCCGAGCGTGAAGTGCCACGTGGTGAATGTCGCGTTCCCCGGGTTGGCCGGTTCGTGGTAATCGATGATCACGTTCTCGCTCTTGGTCTTCGTGTACTGGACCGTCATCGTCGGAGCCGTGGTCGGCATCCAGGTCTGCACCCGGACCGGGATGGTCAGCGCAGCTCCGTTGCCACCGGTGCTGTTGGTCGCCGCGACCTGCACGTCGTACGTCGTGCCGGGCACGAGGTGCGTCAGGACGGCCGAGGTGGCGCCGGCGCCGGGGTTCGCCACCGCGAACGGCGTACCCGAGATCGCGTAGCCGGTGATCGCACTGTCGCCGTGGTTGACCGGGGCCGCCCAGTGGATGGTCGCCGACGTGCTGCGCGCGGTCAGCTCGACCGACCCGCCGGTCGGGGCGTCAGGTGCGACCCCGCCGCTGCCGGTGCAGCCGGTGATGGACAGGTTGTACTGACCGACGCTGCCGTAATCGGAGTAGCCGGTGCTGCCGGCCAGGCCCACGCCCTCGACCGAGACGGTCCACAGCCCGGTCGTGGCCGAGGCGACCTGAGCCGAGGCGTCCATGCCGGTCGGGGTGTCGGGGAAGGTCTGAGGCGTCAGGTGGCTGGCGGCCGGGTCGGCGGT
>JBJMIO010000141.1:0-5138 GCA_045806765.1 Marmoricola sp. | reverse complement strand
TACCGACATGGTCACGAACTGCGTCGTGCTCGAGAGCGCGCCCAGCTGGCTGCTGGTCACCGTCGAGGTGGTCGCGCCCGAGCACGCCTGGAAGTTCAGCGCGTACCCCCGCGCCTGCGCGATCAGGTACGGGTAGGCCTTGGTCGAGCGCTGGCAGCTGGTGCCGTCGCTGATGTAGGTGCGGGTGCCCACACCCGAGGAGTAGGAGTCGCCCAGGGCGACGTACGACGCCCCGGCCGCGTGCGCCGGACTGAGTCCGACGATCGAGGCGAGGGCGACCAGGGCTGCGGCGACGCCGCTGGACAGCGCGATGCGAAGACGGTGAGTCATCGAGTACTCCTGAGATCTGCCGAGAGGGCCACCCCACGTGACCCGGCTCACACTCAAGCGCGCCCGGCACCGCGTTGTCCAGCACTGTCCAGCACCTCACGCCAGACGGGCGCCCAGGAACCGCAGCTGGTCCGGTGCGACGGCGCGCCAGTAGTCGTCGGTGTGGGCCCCGGTGGTGAACCCTCCGGCGGGGCGCGGGTGGAGTCGTGCGACGAAGTCGCGGGTCGCTGCGTAGAACGGGTCCTGGAGTCCGCAGTCCACGCGCAGACGCACCCCGTGCAACCACTCGGGGTGCGCGTCGACGTCGTTGCGGTCGAAGTCCGCAGCGTCGTCGAAGGCGCCCGGTGCGGTCCCGCCGGCCGAGGTGAACAGCGCGGGGCTCGAGACGGCGACCGCGCGCACCGGCATCCGGTCCCTTCCTGCCAGCAGGAGTGCGCCGTACCCGCCCATGGACCAGCCGTAGAGCCCGATCCGGCTGGTGTCGAGCCCGTGGTCGGCCAGCACCGGGACCAGGTCGCGGCGCACCATCGCGCCGGCGTCGGTCCCGTCGGCGCGGTGGTGCCAGTAGCCGTGGTCACCGCCGTCGACCGACGCGATCGCGAACGCCGGCGTGCCGGCCTTCACCACCTCGGTCAGGGTGTCGCCGAGGTGCAGGGTCGAGAACGTCGAGCGGTGCGTGCCGCTGCGCCCGTGCAGGCTGATCACGACCGGCAGGTGGTCGCCTGGCTTCGAGCCGCGGGGGTAGCCGATGGTCCAGCCGACCTTCCCGCGCATCGAGGAGGAGCTCAGTGATCCGCTCACCTGCTCGGCGTCGTGCCCCGGGATCAGGTCGACCCCGCACGCGGCCGCGCCGAGGCCCACCGCGCCGAGTCCGACGGCGGCGCGCAGCAGGTCGCGACGGGTCACGACGGTGGACATCGCGCCAGTCTGGCAGCGCGAGTCGCGGATCCGTGGGACGTACGCCGCTTGCGCGCTGAGGACTGCCGGGAGGAGGTCCGAGGCGTCCGCACGTGTCAACCGGCGCGCATCGCGCCGACCTGCTAGGAAAGTGCCGTGGACGAAGGGAACCGGCGTGTGCTTCTCCCCTGAGATGGATCTCGCCGCCGGCGTGGTGATCACCGGTGTCGGCATCGAAGCGCTGCGGCACACGCGCACCAGGGCCCAGGTCGCGCTCGCCTCGTTGCCGCTGCTGCTCGGCGCGCACCAGCTGGTCGAGACGTTCGTGTGGTGGGAGCTGCGCGACCAGGTGTGCCACCGCGCCGGTGGGATCGCGGCGCGCACCTACCTGTTCATCGCCCTGTTCCTGGTGCCGATCGCGGTGCCGCTGGCGTTCGCGTCCCTGCGCTGGGGCCGGACGCGGGCGTACGACATGTTCTTCCTCCTCGCCGGGGTGATCTCCGGGATCGGCGGACTGGTGGCCCTGGTCGACGGTCCCGTCGGGCGCCGGATCGTGGGCCACCACATCACCTACTCGGTGCACCAACACGGCACGACCGTGCTGTTCGCGCTCTACGTGATCGCCACCTGCGGTCCCGGACTGGCCGCGCGCTCCCACCCGTTGCAGGCCTTCGGCATCGCCAACCTCGCGGCCGTCGTCCTGCTGGTGTGGCTGGCCCGGTCCGCGGTGGTCTCGTTGTGGTGCGTGTGGGCGGCGTTCACCAGCGTGCTGATCAGCGTGTACCTACGCCGAGCCGAGCGACATCAGGCGTCGATGGCTTCCTGGTCCACCTCGTAGGCACCCGCGACGATGAACTCCTTGCGCGGTGCCACGTCGGATCCCATCAGCAGCTCGAAGACCTCGGCCGCCATCGCGGCGTCGTCCGCGGTGATCCTGCGCAAGGTGCGCTGGCGCGGGTCCATGGTGGTCTCGGCCAGCTGGTCGGCGTCCATCTCGCCCAGGCCCTTGTAGCGCTGAACGGGGTCCTTCCAGCGGACGCCCTTCTTGGTCAGCTCGGCCAGCTTCCGCTGCAGCTCGGGGTCGGAGTAGGTGTAGACGTACTTCTCCATCCCCTTCTTCGGGTTGGAGAGCTCGATGCGGTGCAGCGGCGGTACGGCGGTGTAGACGCGCCCCTGGGTGACCAGGTCGGGCATGTACTTGAAGAACAGCGTCGCCAGCAGGCAGCGGATGTGCGCGCCGTCGGAGTCCGCGTCGGCCATGAAGATGATCCGGCCGTAGCGAGCGGCGTCGATGTCGAAGGTCCGGCCCGATCCGGCGCCGACGACCTGGATGATCGAGGCGCACTCGGCGTTTTTCAGCACGTCGGCCACCTGGGCCTTCTGCACGTTCAGGATCTTGCCCCGGATCGGGAGAAGCGCCTGGAACTCGGAGTTGCGGGCCAGCTTCGCCGTACCGAGCGCGGAGTCGCCCTCGACGATGAACAGCTCGGAGCGCTCGACGTCGTTCGAGCGGCAGTCGGCCAGCTTGGCCGGCAGCGCCGAGGACTCCAGCGCGTTCTTGCGGCGCTGGGTGTCGCGCTGCTGACGTGCCACCAGCCGGGTCTTCGCGGCGCCGGCCACCTTCTCCATGACGAGCTTGGCCTGGGCCTTCTCGGCGCGCTTGGTCGAGCCGAGGAAGTTCTTCAGCTCCGAGGAGACGACCTTGCGCACGATCGCGCGCGCGGCCGGCGTACCGAGGACCTCCTTGGTCTGACCCTCGAACTGCGGCTCGGCCAGCCGGACCGTGACCACGGCCGTCATGCCCTCGAGCACGTCGTCCTTGACCACGTCGGCATCGTTGACCTTGAGCACCCGGCTGGCGCGCATGACGTCGTTGAAGGTCTTGGTCAGGGCGGCCTCGAAGCCCGAGACGTGCGTGCCGCCCTTGGGTGTCGCGATCACGTTGACGTAGGAGCGCATCTCCGTCTCGTAGCCTGCGCTCCACCGCAGCGCGACGTCGACGTTCAGCTCGCGCTCGACGTCCTGAGGGGTCATGTGCCCCTTGTCGTCGAGCAACGGGACCGTCTCGGTGAAGGTCTCCGAGCCCTGCAGCCGCAGCACGTCGGTGACCGGGTCACCGACCGAGAGGAACTCGGCGAACTCCGAGATGCCGCCGGCGTGCTTGAACGACTCGACCACCGGCTCGGGTCCGCGCTCGTCGCGGATCACCAGCTCCAGGCCGGGGACGATGAAGGAGGTCTGCCGGGCGCGTCCGATCAGTCCCTCGAGCTCGAACTTCGCATCCTTCGTGAAGATCTGCTTGTCCGGCCAGAACCGGATCCGAGTGCCGGTGCGGCCCTTGGCTACCCGCCCGCCCTTGCGCGAGAGCCCGGAGCTGGGCGTGAACGCGGCCGTCGGGTCGTCCCCGGCGAAGGTCCCCGGTACGCCGCGCTGGAAGCTCATCCCCTGCACCGCCGGGGAGCGCTCGACGTCGATGTCCATCCGCGAGGACAGGGCGTTGACCACCGAGAGGCCGACGCCGTGCAGACCACCGGTGGCCATGTAGGAGCCGCCGCCGAACTTGCCGCCCGCGTGCAGCTTGGTGGCGACCACCTCGACGCCCGGGAGCCCCGTCTTGGGCTCCTTGTCGGTCGGGATGCCGCGGCCGTTGTCGTGCACCTCGACCGACCCGTCGGGGTGCAGGATCACCTCGACCTTGTCGGCCGCGCCGGCCAGCGCCTCGTCGACGCCGTTGTCGATGATCTCCCACAGGCAGTGCATCAGTCCGCGGGTGTCGGTCGACCCGATGTACATCCCGGGGCGCTTGCGCACCGCCTCCAGACCCTCCAGGACGAGCAGGTGCTGGGCGTTGTAGGTGTTGTCGGCGATCGGTCTTCCTCAATGTGCGTGGTGCGTTGCGTTACTAGACCACCAGAACGTTCTAGGGCCTGCCTCGTTTGAAATCTACAAGGTCACGAAGTCGCAAAATCGACGCAACACCCTGGCCGTGTTGCCGATGTTTGTTGGTGACGTGGGTAACACTCGATCAACACCGTCTCAGCGCGTGACAAATGGCTGAAACGGGAATCGAGCAGCATGGTTTGATGTTGGACCCGATGAGACCGGAGCCCGGGAAGCCTTCGGGGAACTTCTCCCGGATCTGATGAGTTGGACAGAACGCGAAGAGTGAGCGCGAAGAGAGAGCGAGGCGAGCGATGAATACAGCGACTGCCCCTGAAACACCGTTGACCGCGGTCGACCGTTGCGACCGTTGCGGAGCGCAGGCGTACCTGCGTGTATCGCTCGAGGCCGGCGGCGAGCTCCTCTTCTGTGCCCACCACGCCCGCGAGCACGGTGACAAGCTGCGCGAGATCGCGGCGTACGTGCACGACGAGACCAACCGCCTGGCGGACACGCCGGCTGCCGCCCCGGGGTCCGAGGTCTGACCGAGGTCACGACAGAGGCTTTCCAGCGCCCCCGGCCACCGGTCGGGGGCGCTGTGCTTTTCGCCACCGCAGTTTTCTCGCTTGCGGCTGACCCCGATCTGACTGGAAGACTCCCGCCATGCTGCTCGTCGTGCTCGTCGCCCTCGGGATCGCCGTGGGCCTGGTCGGCATCGTGGTCCCGATGCTGCCGGGCAGCCTCCTGGTCGGCGCCTCGGTCCTTGTCTGGGCGCTCGTGCACGGGGGTGGCGGTGCCTGGGCCACATTCGCGAGCGTCGCGCTGCTCCTCCTGACAGGCACGGTGGTCAAGTACCTGGTGCCGGGCAGGCGGCTGCAGGCCTCGGGTGTCCCGACCACGAGCCTGCTGGCCGGCGGGGTGCTCGGCGTCGTCGGGTTCTTCGTCGTACCGGTCCTCGGGCTCCCCCTCGGTTTCGTCCTCGGCATCTATCTCGCCGAGTGGCAGCGGACCTCCCACGATCGCGCCTGGCC
>JBJMIO010000140.1:0-6107 GCA_045806765.1 Marmoricola sp. | reverse complement strand
GTCGGCCTGATGTGCGGTGGTGAGATCGAGGTGTACGTCGAGCCCGTCGGCGCCGCAGACACCGTCGCCCCAGCGCTCGACGACGTCCTGGCTGCGATCGGCGAGGGCCGGCCCGCCGTCCTGGTCACCGGGCTTGACGGAGTGCCGCCGGAGAGCGGTCCCGAGGGCGAGGCCGCGCTCGCGCGCACCGGAGCCGACGGCGAGACCTACCTGGTGCACTCCTTCGCCGCACCTCCGCGGATGATCCTGTTCGGCGCGATCGACCTGGCCGACGCGGTGGCGAGCACCGGCCGGTTCCTCGGCTACCACGTGACCGTGTGCGACGCCCGACCTGTCTTCGCCACCACCCAGCGCTTCCCGCACGCAGACGAGGTCGTGGTCGCCTGGCCGCACCGCTACCTCGCGGGGCAGGAGGTCGACGCCTCGACGGTGCTGTGCGTGCTCACCCACGACCCCAAGTTCGACCTGCCGCTGATCGAGGCGGCGCTGGCCACCGAGGCCGACTACATCGGGGTGATGGGCAGCCGCCAGACCCAGTCCGAGCGGGGGACCGCGCTGATCGAGCGCGGGGTGCCGCGCGCGGCGCTGGCGCGGCTGCGCGGCCCGGTGGGCCTCGACCTCGGCGCCAGCACCCCGGCCGAGACGGCAGTCTCGATCGCTGCCGAGATCGTCGCGTGGCGCCACGGGCGCTCCGGACAGCCGCTGCGCGACCTGGCCGTGCCGATCCACGACGGGGCGCAGACCGCCGTGGTCTGCCAGGCCTGATGGCGGCGCTCGGCATCGTCCTCGCAGCCGGGGCGGGCTCGCGCTACGGACGCCCCAAGGCGACGGTCGTCGAGGACGGACGCAGCTGGCTCGCACTCGCGGTCGACGCGCTGACGGGCGGCGGATGCACCGAGGTCGTGGTCGTGCTCGGGGCGGAGACCGAGCAGTCGCGGACGCTGCTGGACGGTGACGTCCGGGTCGTCGTGGCCGAGGACTGGGCCCAGGGGGTCTCGGCCTCGCTACGTCGCGGTCTCGTGGTGGCGCAGGAGGCCGGTCCGGAGGTCGACCGGGCCGTGCTGACCCTCGTCGACATCCCCGACGTCGGCCCCGAGGTCGTGTCCCGGCTGCTTGCCGCAGCCCTGGACGCGGACGCACTCGCGCGGGCGACGTACGCGGGTCGTCCGGGCCATCCGGTCGTCCTGGGACGGGCCCACTGGGAGGCGGTCGCGGCCTCGGTCAGCGGCGATCGCGGCGCCGGACCGTACCTGTCCGAGCACGGCGCGCGCACCGTCGAGTGCGGCGACCTGGCCACCGGCGAGGACGTCGACACGCCCCGGGTGTGATCCACGTCTACCGCGTGCCCTGCGTCACTTTCTCCGCGTAAATGGTCAGGTGGAGGTGCGAGGAGCCGATCTACTTGTTCGTGCCCTCGCAGTACCCGCGAGGCGCGATCCGAGCTCACGCTGAGGTCCGCCAGGAGCCGGATGAACACGACGCGAAAGCGAGTGGAGTGGCGGACACGGGGAAGCCAGCAGTACGTCCCACCCAGTTCCTCGGAGAACTGGCGGTGGGACTCGGGGTGAAGCCACGCGAGTGGCCGGGCGATCGGTAGCCCGAATCCGACAGGTCCCTCTCCGCAGGCGTGGCCGCACCAAGGTTCCTCATGTCCACGACGACTCGTCGTACTCTCGCGCGCGCTCTTCCCGCGCTCGCCGTCCTCATCGGCTCCTCCTCGCTGATCGGCTTCTCCGGTCCGCAGGCGCACGCCTCCGCTCCGGTCGCGTCCACCGCGACCACGACCTCGCTGACCCCGGCGACCACCCCGGCCCGTCCCACGCCCGCCCAGCTGCGCGCTGCGCGGATCAAGGCGTACGAGACCAGGGTCATCAAGGTCGTCTCGAGCCGTCGCGGCTCGCCGTACCAGTACGGAGCCGCGGGCCCGCACCGCTTCGACTGCTCCGGTCTGACGATGTGGACCTTCCGCCACCTGCACCGGCACCTGCCGCACTCGGCCGCGGCGCAGTACGGCCGGGTCAAGCACATCCGCGCGTCGCACCGTCGCGTCGGAGACCTGGTGTTCTTCCACGACGGTGGCGGGATCTACCACGTCGCGATCTACGCCGGTCACAACAAGATCTGGCACGCGCCGTACTCGGGCACCCGGGTGCGCAAGGAGCGCCTGTGGACCAGCGCGGTCTACTACGGACGGGTGCGCTGAGCGCTCTCGTCGAGCTTCCACACCCGCACGTAGTCGACCTCGGTCGTGACCTTCTCGGGCATCGTCCCGGGCGCGTAGGAGTTGTTCAGCGTGCCCATGGCCTGGTTCAGCGAGAGGTAGAACGGCTGGTCGAACGGCGCGTCCTGCCCCTGGAAGGACGCGGCTGAGGAGTAGTCGTCGACGAAGCAGACCTCGTCGTTGAGCAGCACGGTGATCCGGCCGGGCTTCCACTCCACGCCGTAGGTGTTGAACTCGCCGCGGCGGATCGGGCACCGGGCGGTGGTCACGTTGTCGTTCGTGCCCGCCGTCGTGGTGCCCGGCAGGTAGTGCAGGTAGGGACGGTCGAGGCCGGGGGTGGAGCTGTAGAGCTCGGCGAAGTCGATCTCGCCCGACGCCGGCCACGCGCCGTAGGTGTTGCGCACCGGCCAGAGCCAGAACGACTGCTGGGCGCCGGCGACGTCGATGTCGGGGACCTTCGCACGGATCTCGTACTTGCCGTAGGTCTGGGAGAACGTCCCGTAGTGCATCACCTGGCCGAAGGCGTAGCGCGAGGACCTGGTCCGCGTGCACTTGCGCACCTCGGGGAGCTCGACGAGCGAGAGCTCGAGGTTGCCGCCGGCGACCTGGACCGTGTCCGGGCTGTCGAGCGCGCAGGCGTACGTCGTACCGCTGCCGGTCTTCGACCCGCCGGTCTGCGGCACCCAGTAGCGGCGGTCGAGGACCTGGCCGTCGAACTCGTCGTCGTAGGAGCAGGTCCACGTGCTGCCGTGGTCCTCGACGGTCCGCGAGCCGCCGCAGGAGACGTCGGGGCGTCCGGACGGCGGGGTGGGCCTGGCGAAGGCGATCGTGAAGGGCGTGCTCTTGCCCTGCTGGTAGGTGCCGGTGGCCGGGATCATCGCCCAGTAGCGGAACGAGCCGACGTAGTCGCGGTTGGTCACCGGGAGGGTGGCCTCGAGGTTCTCGTCCAGCGTCGCCTGGCTGACCTTGTTGTAGCCCATCCCGTAGGTGCCCGCGGTCTGCAGGACCACGGGGTCACCCGGTGCAGCCGGCGCGGAGGCCTGGATCGTGACGGTGCCGTCCTCGTGGATCATCAGCTGGTCCGGAGCAGAGAGGACCTGGATCGCCGGCTTGTCGAGGACCGACGTGGAGTCGCTTCCCGACGAGCCGCCGGTCAGCTGGCGGGGCAGGCCGATGTCGAGGCCGCCGTAGTGCCAGTCGACGATGGCGAGCGCCACGGCCGCCGTCACGACCATGAGGAAGACACGGAACATGGGGGAGTACTCCTTGCCGTCCTCATCGGGGAAGGTGGCGGACGGTAGCCGGGTTCCGAGACTCGGAAGGTGCGTTGTCACGCTAGCGGGAGCAAGCGCCCCAGAAGCCGTTCTGGGACCAGGTTGCACCGGGCGTGTCGCCGGGGTCCGCGAGGCCCGGCGAACGAGCCCCGACCCGCTCAGCGGCTCCTCAGGTGACCCCCATAGATTGACCCCATGGAAACAGGCAAGAAGACCAGCGACCGCTCGGACGTCGCGCTCGCCGCGATCGTGTCCCTGCTGGTCAACCTGGGCTGGATCTTCATCGCCCCCGCCGACCAGCGGGTCATCCTGGTCGGCCTGTTCTCGGTCGTCGTCGGCCTGGTCATGCTGGCCGGTGAGGAGACCGGTGCCTACGGCTTCGGGATCATCCTCGGCGCGATGCTGGCCGGCTTCGTCGGCCTCGCGCTCGTCGGCATGGGGATGTCCCCGCTCCCGTCCTGAGCCGTCGGCGCAGGCTCAGCCGCGGTCCTCGGGACCGTTCGGCATGAACTGCTCGGCGATGTGCTCCCAGGCGTTGTCGATCAGCGTCACCAGGTCGATGCGCATCGCCTTGCGCACGTGCGGCTTCTCCAGCTCGCGGTCCACGAAGCGCACGATGAACCGGCGCAGCTCACCGTCCAGACCGGTCAGCCGCTGCAGCACGGTCGCTCGGCGCGTGTCCGAGGCCACCGTCATCACGACGTCGTCGGGGTCCGGCGGGGTGATGTGCCACAGGATCGTCAGCGGCTCGACGAGCTCCATCGTCAGGCGCAGCGGAAGCACCACCTGGGCGTTGAAGCGCAGCATGTCCACGCCCAGGTCGAGGTGGAAGGCCACGTCGACCGGCAGGTTCACCTCGTAACCGACCACGTCGGGCAGCGCTTCGCCGTACGGCGTGCCGAAGGTGCCGTTCGCGGTGACCCGCGCGACCTTGCGGCCAGGACCGGCGCCGATCGGGCCGAGCTGGAACTCATCGCCCAGGACCCGGCTGATCGACTCCATCACCCGGTCGCGGTGCAGGACGAGGTCCATGAACCGCATCCCGAACTCGTCGTAGGAGAGCGCGACCGGCACGGGCGGAGCGGAAGGCTCGCCGGAAATCTCACCGGACATCTCGGGCTCCGGGACGGCGTCGCTCATCGGACGATCATCCGACATCGCGGTGCACGGGCGTGCACCGGGGGTAACCCCGCGGACTGAAACTCGTTTCAGTTCACATGAAGAAGGCTGCGCTCGCCACGCTGTTCACCGCCCTGTCCGCGCTGTTCCTGACCACCGGCCTGACCGGGGTGAGCACCGGCTCGGCCAGCGCGGACCCGGGCGCGGTCCCGCGGCTCCAGCGCGACGGGCGCAACATGGTCGACCAGTACGGGCGGATCGTGATCGTGCACGGCCTGAACATGGTGTGGAAGTCGGCGCCGTACGCCCCGCCGGACTCCCCTGCCGGCTTCACCGCAGCCGACGCCGACTGGCTCAAGCAGTACGGCTTCAACGGCGCCCGGCTCGGCATCCTGTGGGCGGGGGTGACGCCGAACGCTCCCGGTGTGGCCGACCCGGCGTACTTCGCGAAGTGGGACCGGGTCGTGAACCTGCTCGCCGACCGCGGCATCTGGATGCAGTTCGACGAGCACCAGGACCAGTGGAACGAGATCTACGGCGGCGAGGGCGCGCCGGCCTGGGCGAGCAAGCGGCCCTTCCCGTACTCGCTGCTGCCCTACCCCAAGCAGATCCCGTTCCCCGAGGGCTACTGGACGCCCGAGGTCTCGACGGTCTTCGACAACTTCTACGCCAACAAGGGCGGCGTCCAGGACGGCTGGCTCGCGTACTGGAAGATCGTCGCGCAGCACTACAAGGACCAGCCGTACTCGATGGGCTACGACCTGATGAACGAGCCGTGGGCCGGCATCACCTGGCCGCTGTGCCTGACCGGCGGGTGCGGCCAGGTCTACAAGAAGTACCTGCAGCCCACGATGACGCGGGCGTTGGAGGTGGTGCGCCAGGTCGACCCGCACAACATCGTCTGGTGGGAGCCGCAGCAGTTCTTCGGCGGCCTGAAGCTGCCGACGTACTTCACCTCGGTGCCCGGTGAGCAGAACCTCGGCTTCTCCTGGCACAACTACTGCTCGGCGATCTTCCTCCAGGGCCTGGGGGTGCCCTCGCCCACCAGCAGCTGCAACGCCTACACCGAGAACCGGGAGAGCACGGCGATCGCGCAGGCCGGCACGATGAACGCGGCGGCGCTGATGTCGGAGTGGGGAGCGACCGACAACGTCCAGGCCGTCGGCATCGACGCGAACGACGCCGACGCCCACGACATGGGCTGGATGTACTGGGCCTACAAGTACTGGAGCGACCCGACCACGACCAGCACCTCGCAGGGCCTGTTCACCAACGACGCGGACCTCGCGACCGTGAAGACGGACAAGCTGCGCCAGCTCGTGCGGACCTACCCGCAGGCGACCGCAGGCACGGACCTGGCGTTCCACTACGACACCACGTCGGGAAGCTTCACGATGTCCTACACCGCTGACCCGGCGATCACCGCGCCCACCCGCATCTTCGTCAGCCCTCTCACCGCCCCGCACGGCTACACGGTCACCACCAGCGCCGGG
>JBJMIO010000139.1:0-24490 GCA_045806765.1 Marmoricola sp. | reverse complement strand
TTGCCGACGCCGACGAGGTGCCCACCCTCGGGAAGACGACCTTCTATCGGATCGCGGAGGAGACCGGGCTCGTCCGGCGTGCTCGCCGCCGCGACGGGCTCTACCTCCTGCCCCTCGTCCGCCGCGTCGCCCGCCGCCTGATGGAGAGCACCGCCGAGGCACTCATCCGTACGACCGATGTCCTGGGCTTTGGACCGCGCAGCGCCGAAGAGTGCGAGGCGTTCGCCGACGAGGCCACCCGAGCGATTCTGGATCTCGCCCCGGACACGAGGCCCAACACCCTCGACCCCCGTGTCGTGGCGCTACCCCCGAACATCGCGTTCGCCCTGGCGAGTGTGCCGGACGATGAATTCAGGCGGGCCCTCGTCCGCATGGCGCGGGAGCACCTCCGCACACACCACTCCGACCGCCCGGCCCTGCTCGCCGTTGCCGATGCGCTTCGCGCTGGCGACCCAGACGACCTCGTATCGCAGATCCGCGCCCGGTGCGCCTCCGAGATCGAAGCCGAGGCCGATGCATGACCCCTTTACACGCCCCACAAGGAGAATAGATGCCCAACCCCCTGCAAGAAGCGCTTGCTCGGCTCATCGCGGAAAGCGACGCCGCAGAGAAGATCCTCGCGAGCCGCGTGTCCAGCGAAGACGGAGCCGCCGCTCTGACGCCCCTGTTTGGCGTCGCCTCAGCCGATGCTCCCGTCCGAGAGGAGACCGGGTCGTCCGGGCCCGACGAGATCGACTGGACCGCCGTAGACGCCCAGGTCTCAGCGCAACACTCGACGACCGAGTCGAGCCCGCCCGACCCGGAGGCCGCATCCGCGTCCTCCGTCCCCGCCGCCGACGCCGCGCTTCTGGCGTTGCTCAACCCCGAAGGATGAATCCCTCATGACCGTCTCGACCCAGACCGCAGAGCGTCAGGACTTCCGCGAGACCCTCGCCGCTACCCCTCCACCGGATCGCACCTCGGCCGTGGCCGACGCTCGCCGCGCGACCCTCGCCAACGCGCAGACCCTTCTCCGTCCTGTCGAGGCCGCTCTCGGCGTCCTTCGCAACTACGGCGGGAGAGTCCCCGAGCCTCTCCGTGAGGCGCGAGAGAGGTTGCGCGATGCCCGGATCATCGCGACCGGGAGCCGCCTTCCGGACTCGCTCGCCCTCGCGCGGGAGGTGATTTCGTCCTCTGACCCGCGCAAGGCTCTGAGCGCGGCCGGGAAGAAGCGCGCTGCCGCGATCGACGAGGCCGAGATCGCGCGCTTCCTCTACGCCGCTGCCGCCGAGAACGCCGCACGCGTCTTCTACGAGACTGCGAGCGAGATCGCAGACGCGATCCTGGCCTCGGAGAACCTCGCGGCCTCCTTCGAGGAGGTCCGTCGCATGGCCCCGACCGTCCGGCCTGCCGATCCCGCCGAGCCGAACCGGGACGACCTCGACCTCGTCGCAAGGGTCGCGGTGCTCCGGCGAGCCGTCGTCCCGTTCGACCGCGTCCTCGTGTCGCTGACCTCGTCGAGCCTGATCGGGAATCCGATGCTTCCCGGCGCGGGTGCGTTGATCTACGCCGACCCGAGCGGGGCCGACCCGGAGGCCGTACGTCGCGCGATCAAGGGTGTACGGCCCGGCGTCCCGGACGTGGGCGTCTGGACCGCGACTGCGACCCACGCCGCCCACATGGCACCGCTCGCTCCGAACGGCGTCCCGGCCGCGATCCTCGCGGGCACGCCCGGCGTCGAGTTCGCCCAGGCGATCACGGTCGAGGAGTTCGAGCGGCGCATCGCCTACGTCCAGCGAGCCGGTTCCGTTGCGACGTTCGTCGAGGACGAACCGGCTTCGTCGGGGCTGGTCTTGTGACGCCCCCCCCGCCTCGATCGAAAGGACCCCCGCCCGTGCTTGACAACACCCCAATCCGCGACACCTCGGGCCGCATCCTCGACGGCGTGACGTTCGAGAGCAGCGACGAGGAGATCGCTCAGGCCGTCGCTCGGCGCGACGCGTCGGACGCCCGCAACCTCGCCGACCTCCGACGTGTCGGACGGCTCGGCAATCAGTGGGACCGAGGGGACTCGGCCGACTGGTCGTGACCTCGCCGGACCTCCTGGCCTAGCCCCGCCTAGGGCCACCCGCCGACGTGCTCGGCGTCTGACGCTCACCCAACCCGAGCCCAGGCGTTCGAGCCGTCGGCGACCCCCAGGGGGCTACCCCTAACGCACCCGCGCCCACCCACTCCCGGCCTTGAGCACTTGTACACACGTCTGTCCCGAGGAAATCGGGGCCTCACTCTCAGGAGACACCTTGACCGCCAACCCATCACGCGGGAACCGCTGGGCCGCGAGCGTCCGAGAGGAGTACGACCTCCTCGAAGACGGCGACGCCCTGGTCGGTGAGATCGCCCGACTGATCGACCGAGCCGACTGGCTCGAAGAGACGATCGAGGCCTTGCCATCGCCGGTCGTCGAGACCGGCTCCGGCCCGAAGACGCATCCGGCCGTCGTCGAGTACCGCTCGACCTTCGCCACCCTTCAACGGGCTCTCGCCTCACTTGGGCTCGAAGGATGAAGGCCCGCCGACGCCGACCGCGCGGGCCGGAACGCCCGCTCCCGGCCGGGCTGACCCGAGCCAGTCTCGTGCCAAACCGCCCGCACGCCGACCACGACGTGATCACCGAGTGGATCACCTTCATCCGAGCCGAGCGCCCGGAGGCCGACTTGATCGACCTCCTTCTCGCTTCCGACGGCCTTACGGTCGGCGACGTCCTTGACGACCCGACCGGGTTCAGCACTCTCCTCGACGACTAACGGAAAGATGGGCCGACCGCGAGCACGGATCGCGGCATGAGCGTGCACTTCACCACGTACTGTGCGCACATGCCAGAGACCCTCGCTCGGGCGTTCCCCGGGAGCCTCCAGCAGTCGCTTTACGCCGCACTGGCCGGACTACCCCCGACCGCCTATCCGCCGCTGGGGTCGATCACCTATAGCAACTCACGTGAGTGGCCCCAGATCACCGTCCACGGTGAGCCGGTGGTGGTCCCGCACCGCATCTACAACGCCGTCCCGGCGAGCGTCTTATCTCCGGACGCTCAAGTCGGAGCGGCGATCGACTGTCTCTACACGCGCCACAACGACGGGTTCGTCCGCCAGACGGCCCTTCGGCGTGTGCTGACCGCAGAGCATCCCTGGACCGTCCCCTTCGTGCTGCAACTCCTCGGTGAGTACGTCATCGAGATCTGCGAGGACATCCAACGGTTCGCCGAGGTTCAACTTGCCACTCGACCCGCCTGGGCCAGGGAGGTCCGCTCGTTCGCAGGCGAGAACCCCGACTTCATCGTTTTGACCCGACAACGAGCGACGAGTTACTGGGAGTGCTACTACCGAGGTCCCCACCTCTATCGAGACACGTACCCTGGACTCCGCGCTCTGGACCTGATGCTCGCTGGGCCGGTGGATTAGCCGCACATCGGCAGATCCGGACGCACGTGCGGATCGGAGGCAGGTCGTGCGAGGACGAAGCCCCGCTCTGAAACCAATCGGGCCTCGGGGCGGGGCTTCTGCCGCATTGTGGCTACTTCAGGCACTCAGCCTTCTGTACGCAGGCCGTTGGCTTGGCCTCCTGGTCATCGGTCGCGGCGTTGAACAGGACGGCGGCAAGGAAGACGTATCCAACGATCAGGCATACGACTTTCAGGACGTAGAACGTCCGAGGGATGCGTGCTAGCCACGGGCTGATGGTGATCATTCGCGACTCGTCGGGCTTTCTTCCAGCCTTGCGGTCGGCGTGCTCGGCGAACTTGGTGCGGAAACCCATCGCCAAGCCGCCCGAGAAGTAATGAGCGATGTCGAAGCCGAGAGTCGCAGCGAAGAAAGCGCCAGCCCAGAGAAGGCCATCCGGCGACGTCGCGAGTTTGTCGAGGTCTCCGTCGCTGGCACCACTGAAGAGCCACGCACCCGCGAGACCGGCGATCGCCGAGTTTCGGACGGTCTCACTAGCCTTCGCGGTGTAGGACGTGTATTGCTGACGGACGTCACCGAGCGATCGCATGAATCACTTCTTCTTCATCGGTCCTAGATCGCCGGTCGAAGGTGGGGGCGGCTTCGGCTTCTTTGTTGAAAAGGGCTCCGAATGCCGCTTCCCGGGCGTCTCTGTTGGGCGCGAGCCAGTTACTCGCTTCTGGGGACGTGGGGTGGGTGCGGACCCACCACTCTTGTTCTCGGGCACACCCCGATAGTCCCAGCCGACTCCGACAGGTGCCAGTACCGATAGCGCGGCTCAACGCTTGCTGTGTCGTGACATGGGCCCGAGATCTCCGGTGGAAGGGCGACGTGGAGTGGTCTTGCTCGCCGCCGCCTTACTCGCCTTCTTGGCTGCTGCCTTCTTGGCGGGAGCCTTTTTGACGGCCTTCTTCGCGACGACCTTCTTGGCTGCTGCCTTTTTGGCGGGAGCCTTCTTGACGGCCTTCTTCGCGACGACCTTCTTGGCTGCTGCCTTCTTCGCGGCCGCGGCCGTCTTAGTAGCGGACTTCTTCGCTGCCATTTGATCGCCAATCGTGATTCGAGGTCGGTTCTGGACTCGTGCTCGCCGATTCCTCGGTCGTCGAGGATTCCCCTGGGCTAGGAGCGAGGTCGTCCTCGGTGCTCGGTGTGAACGAGAGGGCACGCACGAATTCGTCCCCGACCTCCTCCGGACCGTCTTGAGAGGACTGTGCAGTCGAAACGAGTGCTGGCTCGACGTCCGTAATGACCTCAGGCTCACGCATCTTGGGCGGCGCTGCCGACCAGGCCTTCAGGTGCTGGACAACGTCGGCGTAGAAGGCGTCGAGCAAGTCGAGGACCGAGTCGATGAAGGTTCCTCGGCCGCGCCCAGCCTTCGCGCCCATCGCGACGGTCCTAGCAACGCGGAAAGTCCGGAGGTCCTTCTTCGGGTCGAGAATGATCGCCGACGGGTTCTCGCGGATCGTGCCGAGCAGTTCCGCTGCGCCCGCGCCCCTGGCGTTCGCGACGAACGCCTCGACTCGTGTGTCGGCGGGGGCGTTTTTGAGTTGGCGCACGAGCCACCCAACGCGGGTGGTCGCACGTCCGTCGCGGGGGGCGTCAATGTCGACGTGCGCTGTCACCTTTCCGGAGCGAAGGTTCGCGGTGAGATAGATCGGGCTCACCGTGTTGGGAATGCGGATTACGCCGCCGAGTTCGCCGCTGCCTACGAGTTGGCTGACGAGAGCCTGAGTTCGGAGATTGGGGTCTGCGGCCTCCTTGCGGCTAAGTACAGGCAGTACTTCGGTGCCCAGTTGCCGTCCGAGGCGGAGGCTGGCGAACCGAAGCAATGCGTCGAACCTCGCCGTCACGTCCGTGATCGTCTTGTCTGTCGTACGAAGCGTGCTCGCCTCGACGGCGTTCCGGACGCTGACCCAGTTCGGGCCCATGTCCTCGAACTCCAACGCGCCCGAGCGGGGGTGCTCCAAGTACCGGATCAGTTCACCTAAAATCCACGCCTGCTCCGGGTCGGAGACGCCCCTGACTTCCTTCTGCATGACCGCCGTCGCGAGGATGTACGACCACGACCAGTGATGGACTTCGACCTTCTTCAGTTTGCGCTTGTCCAGTTTGGTCGGGTGCTGCCCGGCGATCGCCGGGATCTCGTTGGAGATCGTGATTACCGCGTTGAAGCCTTGCTCGCGGGCGATATCGAGGTAGGCCTCGACCTGCTCGGTCGTCAGGAGGTTGCGGCCAGTCTTGACCTCGACGAGTGCCGTCCACGGCTTTCCTGCGCGCGTCACGCGGATAAGGCCGTCAGGCCGAAAGTTCTTCTCGCCGAGAGGGAACGGGACCTCGATGTAGGTCTCGGGCAGGCCAGCGGGCGCGCCGAGTGGACCCAGGAGCGTCCGGCTGAACTCCTTCACCGCGCTCATGACCGATAGCAGCGCGGAAGTGGCGCGGCCTTCCTGCTCGTCAGCCCCGTTGATCCCGCTGGTCGGAATCAGCCGTGCTTGGTGCCAGGTCTCTTCGGGCATGGAACGTCTCCGAGTAGGTCGAGTGTGTTTCTCGGGAGGTTAGTCCCGACCTCCGACTCGCGAGCCTATTTCGGACCTGAAGCAGCGAAGACGCTATTCCTTCCGGTGAAGCCATTCGCGATACGGAGTCGCAAGGGCGACCCATTCGCTCAGCGGTCGTTTGCCGACCAGTCCGGCAATCTCCTCCGGCGTCCATTCGTTGTGCCGGAGCCTCAGTTCGTACTTGTTTCCCAGGTTCTTCCAGACCACCGCCGCCATGTTCCTGCGCTCCGACTTGGTGACGCCAATCCAAAACACGTTGTCGGGCTTGGCGGCACGGCCGATCGACGGATACTCGTCCGCGTGATCCCATCGTCGCCAGGAGTGGGAGAACGCGAACTCCAGATCGAGTTTGCTTGAAGTCACGCTAGTGACGCCGAGGGCGATCAATCCGAGACCGAGACCTTCGACCACTTCGCTTACTTGCTGATCCTTAGTCGTCACTAGACCGACCCTACGCAGTCTCGAATCAAGCGGCGAAGGAAGATTCGCACCCGGCCTATCCGAAGCGAGCCGGTGTTGCTTAGATACGGGAGAAGCCCCACTCGGCCCGAGGTGTTACGAGCACATCGGTACGTGTGGGGCTTCCCGTTTCGAGACGTCGCGCGCCCGTTCCCCGTACGCACGACGACATGGTGGTTACTTCTTCTTCGCCGACTCGTTCACAGTCGTCTTGGGGTGACCCTTGACGGTCGACTGCTTCACGAAGCGGCCCGTGATGGCACTACGTCCGCGCTTACCGCCGCCGGACTTGCCACCTGACTTTCCTGCCATGTCGATCTCTCCTTCCTCGGCCGAAGGCGCGGCCGCATTACGCGAGACCCGTCCGGGCCTCACCCCTAACGATCCACGAAATGTCCGACAGGCTGAGATTTGACACGCCGCTTTTACCGTTCGTCTGTGCTAGGGCTGACCTGGCCCTGGCTGCGTCAGACATGATGCCTTCATGTCCCGTCGACGCTCATCACGCGACCTCGAAGAACCTGGCCGATCGCGTGAGGCCACGATCGAAGCCCTGCTCGACGACCTATGCGTCACCTTTGGATTCTGTCTGGAACCCGGTGAAAAGGAAGCCCTGCGAACGAGTCCACCAGCGGGCGCGAGGGCATTCACGGACGCAGTGATCACGGCCGAGGGGCTCGACCCAGCAATGATCGACTCCTCGCTTCGCCGAGGGATGGTCGAGATGGTCGAGAGCAAGGCAGGACGCATCTTGTAGGGCGTCCCACGTTGGTGCGTAGGTCAGAGCCGCCGTTTGCAGCGTCACCATTGTGCGAGGTTGCGTACTGAGTCGAGGGTGTCGGCCTCGGCGGCGGTCTTGTCGTCGCGGTAGCGCAGCACGCGGGCGAAGCGAAGGGTCACTCCGCCGGGATACCGGGTGGATCGCTGGATGCCGTCGAACGCGATCTCGACGACCTGCTCCGGGCGGACCGTCACGACCCGCCCGTCGTCTTCGACCTGCAACTCACGAAATCGGTTAGTCTGCCACTCCAACGTTTGGTCACTCAGACCCTTGAAGGTCTTGCCGAGCATCACGAAGCCGTCCTCGGTGCGCGCGCCGAGGTGGATGTTGGAGAGCATCCCGCGGCGCCGGCCCGAGCCCCACTCGACACCGAGCACGACCAGGTCGAGGGTGTGGCGCGGCTTCACCTTCACCCACGCGGCTCCCCGGCGTCCGGCCTCGTAACTCGCCGACGGGTCCTTGAGGATCACGCCCTCCTGGCCCTGGGCCACGACGTCGTCGAAGAACGCGGCGGCCTCCGCGACATCCTCGGTCGTCAGCCGGCGGGTGCGCATCGCCTGCGGTACGACGGCGTCGAGCCGTTCCCAGCGCGTGGTGCCCGGCTCGGTGATCAGTGAGTCGCCGTCGTGCGCGAGCAGGTCGAAGAAGAAGGGACGTGCAGTGCCGCCGCCGGCCGACGCCGTCTCTGAGGCGGTCTCCTGGAACGGCCGCGGACGTCCGGCGTCGTCGACGAGCAGGGCCTCGCCGTCGAGGATCAGCTCGCGCGCGGGAAGTGCGCGGACCGCTTCGACCACGCCCGGCAGCCGGTCAGCGATCTCGTCCAGGCTGCGGGTGAAGACCAGCACGTCGTCGCCACTCTTGTGCACCTGGATCCGGATGCCGTCGAGCTTGGTGTCCACGACCGCCGCGCCGTTCGCGGCCAGGGGTGGAAAGCCCTCCGCGACGCTGGGCGCGGAGGAGGCGAGCATCGGGCGGATCGGACGCCCGACCACGAGCTCGAAGGCACCCAGGGCGTCGATCCCTCCGGACAGCGCGGCCACGGCGATCGGCCCCGTCGGAGCGCTGAACATCGCGGCCCGGCGCACGGCAGCGAGAGGGACGTCGGCCGCAGCGGCGATCGCATCGAGCATCACCGAGTCCAGCGCGCCCTGCCGCACGCCACCGGTCATCAGCGCCCGCAACAGCTCCTGCTCCTCGGCGGTCAGGGCTGCGAAGAGGTCGTGCACCGCGCGCTTGCGGGCCAGCGAGGAGCCGGTGCCGGAGAAGGCGGCGATCTGCTCGAGCGCTCCATCGATCTCCAGCAGCGCGACCGAGGGGGTTTCTGCCGCCGCCGGCAGGTCGGCGAGGCCGCGCCAGCCGACGCCGGTGCGCCGTTGCCGCAACGTGCCGGACAGGTAGGTCGCGACCAGCTCGACCTCCTCGACCGGGGCGTCGCGCAGGAGCTCGGCCAGCAGCGAGCGCTTCTCCAGGCGTGAGCGTGTCGACGCGATGGCGGTGGAGGTGGCTGCCAGCTGCGCGAGGAACATGCCCCCATCCTGCCCGCCGGCACCGACGTCCACCGGGCTACGTGACGGTGGCGTCTCCTAGGCTTCCGACGTGGAACCCTCGACCCGCACCGCGACCCGCACCTGGACACCGGACTGGCCGTGCCCGGTCGGCGCGGTCCTCGGGGTGCACCGACGCGGCGCCGGCGACCCGACGTACGCACGCGGTCGTGACGGTTCCCACGTCCGCGCCTTCCGTACGCCGCAGGGCGCGGTCACGCTGCAGGTGCAGCCGTTGGACCGGAACGGCGAGATCCTCGCCGAGGCGTGGGGGAGCGGCTCGTCCTGGGCGCTGGAGATGCTGCCGGCGATGCTCGGTGCCGAGGACGACGTGTCGGGCTTCGTGCCGCCCCCCGTGCTCGCTGACGCCTGGCGCCGGCTGGGGCACCTGCGGCTCGGGCGCACCGGCCTGGTGTGGGAGTCGCTCGCGCCGACGATCATCGAGCAGAAGGTCACCGGGCAGGAGGCGTTCTCGGCGTTCCGGCGACTGGTCCGTCGTTTCGGCGAACAGGCACCCGGTCCGTTCGGGCTCCGGTTGCAGCCGACCCCGGAGCAGGTCCGTGCGATCCCGTCGTGGGAGTGGCTGCGCCTGCCGGTCGACGGCGGTCGGTCACGGCCGTTGCTCGCCGCGGCGCGTGCCGCGGATGCGTTGCAGCGCGGCGCCGACCAAGGGCCCGAGGAGCTGGACCGACGCCTGCGCTCGCTGCCCGGCATCGGCGTGTGGACCAGCGCCGAGGTGCGCTCGCGGGCGATGGGTGACGCCGACGCGGTGAGCTTCGGCGACTACCACATCGCGAAGAACGTGGGCTGGGCGCTGACCGGCGAGGCAGTTGACGACGACGGCATGGCCGAGCTCCTCGAGCCCTACCGTCCGCACCGGCACCGGGTCCAGTGGCTGGTGGAGGCGGCTCAATTGGGAAGACCCCGGCGGGGGCCGCGGATGTCTCCGCGGACGCACCTACCGGGGTCTGCCCGTTAGCTGATCAGGTCAGCCGATGACGTAGCTGCTCGCCACGGCGATCTGGATGTCCGCACCTGCCGGCAGACCGAACTTCTTGGTCGACAGGATGATGCGCAGACCGACGATGGCCGAGTAGCCCGGCTTCGTCAGCTCCTGGTTGATGTAGACCTGGCCGACACCGAAGAGGTAGATCTGGGTGTTCGGCTTGACGTTGATCGGGATCTTCTTGCCGGCGATCACGAGGTTCACGAAGTTCATGTTCGCCTCGGCGATGTTGTCGCCGGCCGCCTCGCGGACGTGTGAGGACACCGTGACCGCATCGGCCTTGATCAGGCCTCCGAGCAAGTTGATATTCGCGAGCTGCGCCCCGGTGTTCACATCGGCGAACCCTGGCACCGAGGTGCCGTTGACCAGGGTGGTGACCGCTCCGACCGTGGCGACCTGCGGGATGTTGATGCCCGCGATCTGGTTGGTGTACGGCTGACCCTTGGTGCCGTTCGAGGGGAGCATGACCATGCCGGTCGGCTGCGAGAGGACCCGGATGCTGTCGCCGGCGCCGACCCCGATGTAGGAGCCGTAGGCGAAGCCGCCCACCGGGTGGGCGTCGCTGGCACCGGTCGGGACGACCAGGGCCTGCGTCGGGTTCAGCTTGATCTCCGCGCCGGCCGGGGCGTTGCCCTGGGCCTTGAGCAGCGTCAGGTGCAGCGCGGTGCCCATGGTGCGGACCGTCTTGCCGGGGATGGACTTGTCGACGTGGGTCTCGTTGATCACGATGCTCACCAGGCCGGGGATCGTGACCTTGGTGTTCGCCGGGATGTTGACCGGGTACGACTTGCCGCCGATGGACAGGTTCACGAAGTTCGTCGTGGTCCCGCCGTCCAGGCTCACCACACCGCTCGTGCTCGCGTCCGCGTCGGCGTACGACGTGCTGGTGATCGCGTCGACCTTGATCGCACCGTTGAGCAGGTTGATGCCGGCGATCTTGACCTGCGAGGTGATCTTGACGCCGTTGCCGTCGGTCTGCGGGTTCGCGGCGAAGCGCTCCGCGGTCTGGCCGGAGTTCACGGCACCGACGTCGAGCAGGCCGGCGACGTGCACCTGGGCCACGGTCGAGGTGTGCGAGTTCGGCACGACGTTGTCAGCAAGGTTGGATGCGGCGGTCAACCCCGAGCTGATGGTGGTGCCGAGCGCGTTGATCTGGGTACCGCCGGAGGTTCCGGAGTAGGTCCAGATCTGTGGCGTGACGGCGTTCGCCGGCGCGACCGCGGCAGTGAGGCCGGCGGCGGCAGCGAGCGCTGTCGCGCTGAGGACGGATATGAGTCGGCGCACGAGGCACCTCCATGGGAGTTGATTTGTCAGGTCGCCGAGACGACCCGAAAGGGAGGGAATCTGGATTATTGCACCGGTTGGTGTCGTAGGCGAAAACCGGAGCCATGAATTTCGGGTGGCGTCTTCCGTTCTGTAAACGCGTGTGACAGTCTCCGTTACACATTTTACACCCCTGCGATCTGGTCGAGAGGACGTGCCGGATGTCGCACCGGAACGCTCACGCGTACCGCACGGTGCCCCCCGTGCCTCGGTCGCAAACGTGGACCGTCGAGGCGCTCCGGGCCGCAGGTGACGACGAGGTCGTCGCCGCGTTCGCCGGGCACGAGGTCCGCGAAGCAGCCCTCCAGGCGGTGCTCGCCTCCGCGCAGCTCTCGGGTTCCTGGGCCGGCCCGAGCGGTGTGGTGCGGGTCGTCCTTCGGGACTCCGGCCCGGCGGGCAGGGAGGACGCCTGGACGATCCGGTTCGCACCGGGCGGGGTCGGCCTCGCCGAGCGCGCCGATCCCGATGTGCAGCTGCGCCTGCCGCTGCTCGCGCTCGTCCGGCTGCTGACCGGTCAGGCGGACGGCGCGCTGCTGCACCTGGCCGGCGAGCTGGAGGTCGTCGGGGACGAGGAGCTGGTGCTCGCTCTCGGCGAGCGCCTGCACCCGGCCGGCTCGACCCGGCCGGTCATCGACCCGGCCGCCCTGGATCCCGAGGCGGTCGCCGCGGCCATCGACGGTGTCCGCACCGACCACCTGGCCTCGGTGATGTCCGGCGGCTTCCGGCCCCTGGTCCTCGAGCAGGTCTTCGGCCGGCTCCCCGAGTTCCTCATCGCCGAGAAGGCCGCCGGAGCCCGGGTCGCGATCTGCTTCGCGATCGGCGGGCGCCACGACGGAGCCGTCGACCGGTACGTCGTGCGGGTCACCGACGGCACCTGCACCGTGCTCGCCGACGCGCCCGAGGGGGAGGACGTCGACGCGACGCTGGTGCTCGACGGTCACGAGTTCCTGCGACTCGTCCTGGGCCAGCTGAACCCGGTGCGTGGGGTGCTGTCGGGCCAGATCAACGTGCAGGGTCACGTGATGAAGGCGCTGGCTTTCAACTCGATCATGCGGATCCCGGGCAGCTGAGGTGCTTGCAGGATGACAAATTCACTGGCACAGTGCTGCTGCTATCAAAGTGTGACCTGCGTAACTCGATCTGCGCGCCGAAGTTGTGAAGTCAGCACCCGCTCCAGCACCCGCTCCAGCACCCGACCCAGTACGAGGAGGCAGTCGTGAGTTCCCTGGCGCTCGCGGGCCGGTCGGGCCTGGAGTCGATGAAGGACCGCTCCCGCAAGGGTGTCGTCACCAGCGGCAACCTCGTCCTCCTCGGTCTCGAGGCGATCCTGTTCATCGTCCGCGACATCGTCGGACGCCGGTTCTCCTGGACCGAGTTCATGCTGCAGGCGTGGTTCATGACCCGGGTCTCGCTGCTGCCGACGATCCTGGTGGCCATCCCGTTCGGCGTCATCACCTCCGTCCAGATCGGTGCGGTCGCCAACCAGATCGGTGCCACCTCGTTCAGCGGCGCGGTCAACGGCATCGGCGTGCTGCGCCAGGGCGCACCGCTGGTGACCTCGCTGATGATCGCCGGCGCCGTCGGCTCGGCGATCTGCTCCGACCTCGGCGCGCGCACGGTGCGCGAGGAGATCGACGCCCTCAAGGTGATGGGCATCTCGCCGGTCCAGCGCCTGGTCGCCCCGCGGATCCTTGCGGCCCTGGTCGTCGCCCTGCTGCTGACCGTGATCGTCTCGATGACCGCGATGGTCACCGCCTTCATCATGAACGTCGGCGGGGGCAGCATCAGCTCAGGGGCGTACCTCGACTCCTTCGTCTCCTTCAGCCAGCCCACCGACTTCCTCCTCGCCGAGTTCAAGGCGCTGGTCTTCGGGTTGATCGCGACCGTCGTCGCCTCGCACAAGGGACTCGGCGCCTCCGGCGGACCGAAGGGCGTGGCCGACGCCGTCAACCAGGCGGTGGTGCTCAGCGTGATCCTGCTGGCCGGCGCCAACGTCGCGATCACCCAGGCCTACGTGATGCTCGTACCCCAGGGCGTCGCATGAGCGCCGCGACCGAGCCGAGCCCGCGGCCCCAGCTCTCCGACCGCCTCGTCGGAGCGGTCGACAGCGTCATGGACGCGCTGGCCCAGGTCGGCGACTTCGCGACGTTCGCCGTCGAGACCGTCCGGGCGATCCCGGCGACGCTCACGCGCTACCACCGCGAGGTCCTGCGCCAGCTCAAGGACATCGCGTGGGGCAGCGGCGCGATCATCGTCGGCGGCGGCACTATCGGCGTGATGATCCTGCTGGCTCTCTCGGCCGGTACGTCGCTGGGCATCGAGGGCTTCAACGGCCTGGAGATCGTCGGGCTCGCGCCGCTGACCGGATTCATCTCCGCCAGCGCCAACACCCGTGAGCTGGCCCCCCTGATCGCCGCGCTGGCGCTCGCCTCGCAGGTCGGCTGCCGCTTCACCGCGCAGCTCGGCTCGATGAAGATCTCCGAGGAGGTCGACGCGCTCGAGGTGATGGCCGTCGAGCCGATGCGCTACCTGGTGACGACCCGCGTGATCGCGACCGCGGTGGCGATCCTGCCGCTGTACCTGATCGGCCTGATCGGCTCCTACATGGCTTCCGCGTTCTCGGTCGTGGTGATCTTCGGCCAGTCGCCGGGCCAGTACGACCACTACTTCTCCACCTTCATCCAGGGCCGCGACGTCTTCTTCTCGGTCATCAAGATCATCGTCTTCGCCACCACGGTGACCCTGGTGCACTGCTGGTACGGCATGCGCGCCTCGGGCGGTCCGCAGGCGGTCGGTGAGGCCACCGGTCGCGCGATCCGCGCGAGCATCGTCTCGGTGGTCGTGCTCGACATGGTGCTCACCCTGCTCATGTGGGGCGGCAACTCCGGCTTCCGGGTCTCGGGGTGAGCGCGTGATGACCGGGACCAGGACCAAGCCGCAGGTACGGCGCGAGCTCAAGCGGTCCGACTACGCCCGCCGCGGCCTGGTGACGGTGGTCGCGCTCGCGGTCCTGCTCGGACTCCTCTTCATGCGCTCCAGCGGCACCTTCGGCGGGCCCGAGCACGTCCAGGCGCAGCTCGCGGACGCCGGCGGATCGCTGCTCAAGGGAGCCGACGTCAAGGTGCGCGGCGTGATCATCGGCAACGTCTCCGGCATCACCCGCGGCCCGCAGGGCGGCGTACGGGTCAAGATCAACATCCCCGGCAGCAAGCTCGGCATGGTGCCCTCCAACGTCGTCGCGCGGATCCTGCCCGCCACCGTCTTCGGCACCTCGTTCGTCGACCTCACCGTGCACGGCTCGCCCTCGGGCCACGGGTTGCGCGCGGGTTCGGTGATCCCGGCCGACAGCACCCAGGGGACCCTGGAGCTGCAGCAGGCCCTCGACGACATCGACACGCTGGTCAAGGCGGTCGGCCCGGCCGAGCTCGCCTCCGCGATCGGCTCCGCCGCCCAGGCGCTCGACGGGCGCGGTGAGCAGATCGGCCAGACGATCGACCTCGCCAACTCCTACCTCGCCAAGCTCAACCCGCGGATGCCGCAGGTGCGCACGGACCTGAGCAAGCTGGTGACCAACCTGCAGCTCGCCCAGCAGGTCGCACCCGACCTGCTCCAGGCGACCAACGACGCGCTCACCACCGCGCGCACGATCGTCGACCAGAAGGCAGCCCTGGCCACCGCGATCAGCGGCGGCACCGCCCTGACCGAGCAGGCCAACACCTTCCTGCGCGCCAACGCGGCGAACCTGATCCGCTTCATCCAGAACTCGGCGGTGCTCCTCGACGTGGTCTACGCCAACCGGCACGCCGGCATCACCGGAGCGATCACGACCAACCGTGCGCTCAACGCGAAGCTGAGCACGGTGATCAAGAACGGCTACATCAACGCCTCCACCTCGCTGGTCTTCGACGTACCGCCGTACTACACCTCCGCGGACTGCCCGCGGTACGGCGCCGCGCACGGCGACAGCTGCACCGGTTCGAGCCGGGCCGGCGTCTCCTCGATGTTCGGAGGTGGCCGGTGATCACCGGGTTCCGCACGATCGTCGTCAAGTTCGTCGCCTTCGCCGTCGTGGCCGGCCTCCTCGGGCTGCTGCTGGTCAACACGATGCTCAACGGTCTCAACGGCGACACCCGCACCTACAAGGCGGAGTTCAGCGACGTCGCGGGTCTGCGCACCGGGGACGACATGCGCGTGGCCGGTGTCCGGGTCGGCCGGGTCCAGGGCATCAAGATCAACGACCAGGGCGCCCAGGTCACCTTCCAGCTCGTCAAGGACCAGCCGATCCTGGACACCACCAAGCTGGTGATGCGCTACCAGAACCTGCTCGGCCAGCGGTACCTCGCGCTCGTTCAGAGCGGCACCGAGGGCGCACCGCTGGACGCCGGCGCGACCGTGCCGCTCTCGCGCACGAGCCCGGGCTTCGACCTGACCTCGCTGCTCAACGGCTTCCGCCCGCTCTTCGAGGCGCTGCGTCCCGACGACGTGAACGCGCTGGCGACCTCGCTCGTCAAGGTGCTGCAGGGCGAGGGCGGGTCGATCGAGTCGCTGCTCTCCCAGACCGGCAAGCTGACCAACTTCCTCGCCGACCGCGACCAGGTCGTGGGCGCTGTGCTCGACAACCTCACCCCGGTGCTCACGAACATGGCCGGCCAGGGGACCGAGCTGCGCGGCACGGTGGTCGAGCTCAAGCAGCTGATGCTGGGCCTGGCCAAGGACCGCGCCTCCATCGGGGCGTCGATCGACGGGATGAGCCAGCTCATCGGGTCGACGTCCGGGCTGCTGAAGGACATCAAGGTGCCGACGATCACCGCCGTCCGCCGCTTCAACGGCGTGATGGGCCTCTTCCTGAAGAACAAGGAGCCGTTCGTGGCAGCGATCAAGTCGTTCGGCTCCACGCTCGCCGCACTCGGTCGGGCCGGCTCGTACCAGAACGCGCTGAACATCTACCTGTGCTCGACGATCGTGAGCATCGGGCCGGTCAAGCTCAACCTGAACGGCAGCGACAACGGACCGTGGTCGGAGGTGTGCCGGTGAAGCCGATCGCCGCCCAGGACCCGTTCAAGATCGGGGTGATGGCCATCGTCGCCGCCGGCGTGGTGGCCGCGCTGGTCGTGATGACGACCTTCGTCACGATCGGCGCGCACACCTACACCGCGATGCTCGCCCAGACCGCCGGCCTGCGCGTGGGCGAGGACGTCGAGGTGCACGGCGTACCGGTCGGGGAGATCAAGTCGATCAAGCTCGACGGCGACCAGGTCCGCGTCCGCTTCACCGTCAAGAGCGGTGTGCACGTCGGCACCCGCAGCACCGCGGCAGTCAAGGTGGCCACCCTGCTGGGCACCCACTACCTCGCGGTCGAACCCGTCGGCAGCGGCACGCTCGACACCATCCCGCTGTCGCGGACCTCCGTGCCCTTCAACCTCCAGGACGTCCTGGAAAAGGGCACCGGCAACCTGAACAAGCTCGATCCGGTGCTCCTCGCCAAGGCGCTGACCGAGACCAGCAAGACGCTGACCGCGACCAGCCAGAACATCGGGCCCGCGCTGACCGGCATCGCACGGCTCTCGGATGCCGTCCAGGCGCGCAGCGGGCAGACCGCCGCCCTGCTCACCGCGGCACGTAGCGTGACCGACCAGCTCTCGGCGAGCAGCAGCGACATCGTGGTGCTGATGAAGCAGTCGGACCTGGTGATCGAGGAGATCACCTCGCGCCGCCAGGCGATCCACACGCTCCTGGTCGAGACCACGACGTTGGCCTCCAACCTCGGCGACATCATCAGCCGGACGAAGGCGGACATGGCGCCGGCCATCACCCGCCTGAACGCGGTGATCAAGACGCTGCGCGACCAGGACGCGACCCTGAAGCAGACCCTGGACCAGATGGCGCCGACGGTGCGCTACCTCGCCAACGCGACCGGCAACGGCCCGTGGGGTGACCTGTGGCTGCACCCGCCGGCCCTCCCGCCCGACGACCTCAACTGCAAGCTGACAGGAGGCTGCAAGTGAGCACCTCCTGGACCAAGCGCGCCCTGACCGCCGGCCTGGTGCTGGCGACCCTGTTCGGGTTCAGCGGCTGCACGCCCCTGGGGATCGGGCACGGGTCGATGAAGATCACCGCGCTGATGAGCGACTCCGCCGGCCTGTTCGTCGGCAACGACGTCGGGGTCCTCGGCGTGACGGTCGGCAAGGTGACCGCCATCAAGCCCCACGGCACCAACGTCGAGGTCGAGATGAGCGTGAACTCCGACCAGCCGATCCCGGCCAACGCCGGTGCGGTCGTGGTCGCCCGTTCGGTGGCCACCGACCGGTACGTCGAGATCACGCCGGTCTACCACGGCGGCGCGAAGATGGCCGACGGCGCCGTCATCGCGCAGGACGAGACGCGTACGCCGGTGGACTTCGACGACGTGCTGGGCGCGCTGAACACCTTCGCCACCGGGATCGCCGGCTCGAAGGGCACCAAGGACGCGATCGCCAACATCCTGAAGTCCGGTTCCGAGGCGCTCTCGGGTCACGGCGAGGAGTTCAACAAGGCGGTCACCTCGCTCGGTGGCGCGGTCGACTCGATCTCCCAGCAGCGCGGGAACATCACCTCCACGGTCAAGTCGCTCGACACCCTGGCCACCACGATCGCGGCGAACCAGCAGCTGGTGAAGGACTTCATCACCCACGTCAGCCGGGCCAGCTCGCTCCTGGCCGGCGAGCGGGCGAACTTCCGCTCCGCCCTGCGCTCGCTGAGCACAGCGGTCGCCCAGGTCGCCGACTTCGCGCACACCAACCGCCAGGGGCTGGTCAGCTCGCTGAACCAGAGCACCGACCTGCTGACCCAGCTGCTGACCAAGCGCGACCGTCTCACCGAGATCCTGCGCGTGATGCCGCTGACCCTGCAGAACCTGGAGCGGATCTACGACAAGGGCCGCCTCCGCGTGCGGGTGGACCCGCTCGTGCTGACGCCGATCGGCGGTCTGGTGAACTCGTTGTGCTCCTCGCTGCCGACCGACGTCTGCGCTGCGTTCGGGCCCTCCCTGTTCAACCTCTCCAACCTCCTGCAGCTGCTGGGGGTGGGCAAGTGAAGCGCCTGGTCACCGGCCTCGCCGGACTCACGGCCGTGGCCCTGGTCACCGGCTGCGGACCGACCATGCGCGACATCCCGCTGCCCGGCACCGGGGTCAGCGGCAAGACCATCACGGTCAAGGTGCAGTTCGACGAGGCGCTCAACCTCGCCCAGGGCGCAGCCGTGAAGGTCAACGGGGTCAACTCCGGCAAGGTCCAGTCGGTCTCGACCAAGGACTTCAAGGCGATCGCCGTCCTGAAGGTCAAGACCTCCGCCGACATCCGGTCGGACGCCACCGCGCGCCTGCGCTACACCACCCCGCTCGGCGAGCTGTTCGTCGACGTCAGCAACCCCGCCCAGGGCCCGCTGCTGCGCAACGGGCAGTCACTCGATCCCAAGAACGCCAGCACGGCGCCCACCGTGGAGGACGCGCTCGCCTCGGCCTCGCTGCTGGTCAACGGCGGTGGCCTCAACCAGCTGCAGATCGTCACCGACCAGCTCAACAAGGCGGTCGGCGGTCGCGAGGGCACCATCCGCGAGCTGCTCGACCGGTCGAACACGTTCCTGGGCCAGGCCAACGCCACCACCGGGGACATCGACCGGACGCTGAACGCGCTGGCGACCGTGTCCCGGACGCTGAACGACAACAAGGCGACCATCAACGCCGCGCTCAAGGAGATCCGTCCCGCGGCGAAGGTGCTGCGGGAGAACACCCCCGGCCTCACCACCCTGCTCGCCAAGCTCGTCCAGTTCTCCGGCGCCGCCAACGACGTCGTCGGGCAGACCCGCGCGCAGACCCTCCAGCTCGTGCGGGAGGTCAACCCGGTGCTGCAGGAGTTCCTCGACGTCAGCGGTGACCTGGGGCCCTCGCTCACCGACCTGGTCCACGTCAGCGACCTGCTCAACAAGGTGGTGCCGGGTGACTACGCGAACATGCGCCTGACGCTCGAGCTCGACAAGCTCAGCGCCCCGAACCTGCTCGGCCCCGGCGGAGGTGGCAGCACCGGAACCCCGGGCGGCCTGCTCGGCGCGCTCCTCAACGGCCTCACCGGCGGCAAGGCCCCGGTCAAGCACACCACCAAGGCACCCGCGGCTCCTTCCTCGCAGGGGACCGGCCTGGCGGGCCTGCTCAACTCGCTGCTCGGAGGTGGACGATGAGCACAGCGGAGCTGAGCACCCCGGACCGGGTCAAGGCGATCCTCTCCGACCGCCTGTGGCAGAGCCTGATCGGTGTGCTGCTGGTGCTGCTGATCACCGTCGCGTACCTGTTCAGCTCCGTCCTCGACACGCCGCTGCTCGGCGGCACCCAGACCATCAAGGTCGAGATGGCCGCGACGGGCGGTCTCTTCGAGGGCTCGTCGGTCACCTACCGCGGCATCAAGATCGGCAAGGTCACCTCGATCGACCTCACCGCCACCGGGGTGGTCGCCACGGTCAAGGTCACCTCGGGTGACAAGATCCCGGTCCGGTCGATCGCCAAGGTGCGCAGCCTCTCACCGGTCGGCGAGCAGTACCTCGACTTCCAGCCCGAGACGAGGTCGGGCCCGTACCTCAAGGACGGCGCGACGGTGCCGGCCACCTCCACCGACCTGCCCAAGACGCTGGCCTCGACCGTCATCGCGGTCAACAAGGTCCTCGACCAGGTCAACGCCACCCAGCTGCACACGCTGCTGACCGAGCTGAGCACCGGTCTGGCGGGGACCGGCGGTGACCTCGGCAAGCTCGTCGACCAGGGTCACGTCCTGCTCAGCGACCTCGACCGCCTGTGGCCCGAGACCGACCGGTTGATCACCAACAGCGGCACGGTGCTCGACATCGGCACCGCCAAGGCGAACGACATCCGCACCCTGGCGCGGACCTCGAAGCAGTTCGCGGCGTTCCTGAAGAGCTACGACCCCGAGCTGCGCCAGCAGCTCAAGCTCGCCCCCGCGCAGATCACGCAGCTGCAGGCCCTGGTGAAGGACGCTGCCACGACCCTGCCGGGCTTCCTCGGCCAGGCAGTCACCTTCTCGAACTTCTTCCGCGCCTACGCGCCGCACCTCGGCGCCCTGCTGGCCAACTACGGCCCCGGCCTGGGGGTGCTGTCGAGCGCGATCCACGACGGGACGCTGTGGATCGAGGGCATCCCGCAACGGTCCACCCAGTGCGACTACGGCACCACGCGGCGCGACCCGACGAATCCGGACCGCCGGCCGCTGGTCGACACCGGGCACTGCCCGAGCAGCACGCACAACCTGCAGCGCGGCGCGGCGCACGCGCCCGGACCCGTGCAGTGAGCGAGCAGGCGGAGCCCGGGCAGGAGAGCGAGACCACCGAGGACCCGGCGCGCCAGTGGAGGCTGCTCGCAGGGGTGCTCGCGCTGCTGCTCCTCGCCTCGCTGGTCACGCTGGTGGTCCTGATCGCCCGCGGCGACGACGGCTCGGGGTCCACCGGCTCGGGGAGCTCGGTGCTCGGTGCCGAGCGCGCCGCGGACAAGGCCGCGCGCACCGCGGCGGTCGAGCTCACGACGTACGACTGGAGGAGCCTGGACCAGGACTTCTCCTGGGTCGAGGACGGCGGCACACCGGCGTTCCAGCAGCGGTACGCCGAGGTGAGCGCGCCGATCCGCACGTTCGTGCTCAAGATCAAGGCGCACCTGAAGGGCTCCGTGGTGGACTCCGCGGCACGGGCCACCGACGCCGATCACGCCGTCGTGCTGCTCTTCGTGGACCAGACGATCACCAACGACACGAACAGCGACCACACCCTCGACCAGCCGCGGATGACCATGACGATGGTGCGCACCGGCGGGCGCTGGCTGGTCGACGACGTGAAGATCAACAACCTCACGACGGGCTGAGCTCAGCGGCTCGGGTCCGGGCTCAGCCGCAGGGTCATCAGCGTGGTGGCGAGCATGTCGTAGTGCCCGACCAGGAGCAGCAGCTCGATGCAGGTGCGCTCGTCGTACGCCGCCCGCAGCTCGGCCCAGGTGGCGTCGGTGAGGTCGCGGGTGGCCAGCAGCTCCTCGGCCACGCGCATCAGCAGCGCCTCGTGGCCCTGCCAGCCGTCGGCACCCGACCCGGCCCTGATCCGCTCGACGTCGGCCGCCGTGACCCCCGCCCGGCGCCCCAGCCGGACGTGGTGGGTGAACTCGTAGTCGCAGCCGCGCAGCGAGGCCACCCGCAGTATCACCATCTCGGTCTCGCGTCGTGGCAGCTTGCCGCCCGGCATCAGCTTGCCGGCGAAGTGCAGCCAGCCCCAGAACAGCCCGCGTCCGCGGCCCAGGGTGGTGAAGATCGCCGGGGGAGCGGTGTTGGTGACCCGTCCGGAGATGCGCGAGAACGCCCAGATGACCGGGCCGAGCTCGCGCAGGCCGCCCGGCTCGATCCGGGCCCCGCCGGTGTCCTGGCTCATGCGTCCTCCCGCACCGCGCGCCCGACGTCGGGCAGGGCCTTGTTGGCGACGCGGTTCATCACCGTCATCGCGATCCGGTAACCGGGCGGGAAGTAGCGCTGCGCGAGGTGGGCCACCCGGATGTCGGGGGAGGTGTAGACCCAGTACTTGTTCTTCCGCACGCCCCAGAGGATCGAGGAGGCCGCCTGCTCGGGGGTGACCGCGCGCTTCTTGAAGTGCGCCTGGAGCTTGCGGAACTGTGGGCTGGCGTTGTCGACGCCGGCGATGCTCACGGTCTCGGTCAGGCCGGTGTCGACACCCCCGGGACAGACCAGGCTGACGCCGATGCGGTGGCGGGCGAGGTCGAAGCGAAGCACCTCCGAGACGCCGCGCAGGCCGAACTTGCTCGCCGAGTACGCCGCGTGCCACGGCATCCCGATGATCCCGGCGGCCGAGGAGACGTTGACGACGTGACCGCCGCGTCCTGCCTCGATCATCGGCGGTACCAGGTACTCCAGGACCGCGATCGGGCCCATCAGGTTGACGTCGACCACGCGCTGCCAGGTGCGGTGCGGCATCGCGGTGATGGTTCCCCACGAGGCGATCCCGGCGATGTTCATCACCACGTCCATGGCGCCCGCCTGGGCGGTGATCTCGGCGGCCATCGCGCGGACACCCTCGTGGTCGGAGATGTCGACCGGGGCGGCGTACGCCACGTCGCCGCCGGCGTCGGTGATCTCGGCGACGACGTCGATCAGCCCCTGCTGGTTCACGTCGGTGAGGAAGAGGACGGCGCCTTCGCGCGCGGCGCGCAGGGCGACCGCACGGCCGATCCCGCTGGCCGCGCCGGTGAGGAAGACGTTCTTGCCCTGGAGGTCCCTGACAGGTGCACGCAACATGCCGCGAGCCTAGTGAGCCTTCAGCGGCACGGCATCCCCCTACAGGAGGTGTCGCAGCGGGTTCAGGACGGCCTCGGTGAAGCGCCGGTGGATGCCCCGGGCGTTCCAGTCCCGCGGCGCCAGGTGGGAGCACTGCTCGAGGTCGGAGCGGAAGATCGCCTCCATCACCGCGGCCATGCCGGGGTCGATGAACTCGACGTTGATCTCGTAGTTGCCCGACATCGAGAGGCGGTCGATGTTCGCGGTGCCGACGGTGGACCACTTGCCGTCGATGGTCGCGGTCTTGGCGTGCACCATCGCCCCCTCGAACCGGTGGATGTGCACCCCGGCCTCGAGCAGCTGGCCGAAGTAGCCGCGCGAGATCCAGTCGGCCACGACGTGGTTGGAGGTGCGCGGCAGCAGGATCTTCACGTCCACCCCGCGGCGGGCCGCGGTGGTCAGCGCGTCGACGAAGTCCTGGTCGGGGATGAAGTAGGCGTGCGTCATCCAGATGTTGCGGCGCGCGCGGTTGATCGCCTCCAGGTACATCGACCGGATCGGGAACATCCACTGCCGCGGAAGGTTGCGGTGCAGCCGGATCCGGGGCTCCCACTCGGCATCGGTGGTCTCCAGCAGCAGCGGGCGCCGCCCCCCGCGGTGGTCGTTCCAGAAGTCGGCGAAGGAGCGCTTGAGGTCCCACACGGCAGCACCGGTGATCCGGACGTGGGTGTCGCGCCACTCGGTGGCGTACGGGCTGCCGATGTTGTAGCCGCCGACGAAGGCGACGCGGTCGTCCACGACGAGCACCTTGCGGTGGTCGCGTCCGTAGCGGCGGATGTCGAAGAAGCGCCAGCCGGCGTTGTAGATCGGGTACTTCAGCACCCGCAGCACCCCGGCGAAGCGCTTGAAGCGCGGGTCGACGACCAGGTTGGCGAAGGCGTCGTAGATCGCGTAGACCTCGACGCCGCGGTCGGCGGCGGCGGTCAGCGCGGCCTTGAACCGTTCCCCGGTCTCGTCGCCCTTCCAGATGTAGGTCTCGAAGAGCACCTGGCTCCGCGCGCCCTCGATGGCGGCCAGCATGTCCTCGTAGAGGTCGGCGCCGTAGGTGTACGTCGTGACGGTGCCGTCACCGATCGTCACGTCCTGGGGCTCCAGGGTCGTGAACGGCTGCGGCTTCTTGCCGCGACGCCGCCAGGAGTCCACCAGGGTCAGGCCGAGCGCGAGGACCAGCTGGACGCCGAGGATCGTGAGCAGGGTGCGGCGGACGACGGGCCAGATCTCCCGGCCCGCGAACATGGCGATGCTCGCTCGACTCCGCACGGGCCAAACCTATCCGCCGGCTGTCGGTGGCGGTCCGTAGGCTTGCCGCATGCGACCAGTGACAGATCTCGAGCGCCGCGTCGCGCCGTTCCGGGTCACCTCGGACTACGAGCCGGCGGGGGACCAGCCCGCGGCGATCGAGGAGATCGAGCGGCGAATCACCGGCGGCGTCAAGGACGTGGTCCTGCTCGGCGCCACCGGCACCGGCAAGACCGCCTCGGTCGCCTGGGTCGCCGAGCGCCTTCAGCGCCCGATCCTGGTGATGCAGCCGAACAAGACGCTGGCAGCCCAGTTCGCCACCGAGCTGCGCCAGCTGATGCCGGACAACGCCGTGGAGTACTTCGTCTCCTACTACGACTACTACCAGCCCGAGGCCTACGTCCCCCAGACCGACACCTACATCGAGAAGGACTCCTCGATCAACGAGGAGGTCGAGCGGCTGCGGCACTCGGCGACCAACTCGCTGCTCACCCGGCGCGACGTGATCGTGGTCTCGACGGTCTCCTGCATCTACGGCCTCGGCACCCCGCAGGAGTACGTCGACCGGATGCTGCGGCTCAAGGTCGGCAACGAGATGGACCGGGACAGCGTCCTGCGCCAGCTGGTGGGCAACCAGTACACCCGCAACGACCTGGCCTTCACCCGCGGCACCTTCCGGGAGCGCGGCGACACCCTCGAGATCTTCCCGGTCTACGAGGAGCACGCGATCCGCGTGGAGTCC